>NZ_JBFAAH010000007.1:0-201623 GCF_040639635.1 Promicromonospora sp. NPDC023805
GACCTCTCCAGCGTAGGCGCGCCCCGGCGTCGCCCACGAGAAGACGTCCTCCGGGCCGACCGACCGATCTCGAGGCAACCGACCGAAGTCGTCGGCGTGGCCGAGCGACCGGCCGATCTCCCGCCCACGCAGCGAGTGTCAGTGGGTGCCGCTAGCGTGTGACTCCACGAGATATTCGGACATATCTCCCTAAGGGGGCGGTTGCGTTGACTGGCACCGGGATGACTGGCACCGACGCCGACACCAAGCCCGCGCGACGCCGCATGCCCTCCTGGCTCGCCGGCGTCTTCGGGTTCCTCGTGGGCCTCGCGCTGGCCGCGGCGGCGGTCTTCGGCGTGCTGTCGGCACTGCGCGACGACTTCCGCGACGCGTTCTGGCGGGTGCTCGTGGAAGGGCTGAACCCGTTCACGACGAGCGAGGTCGACCGTTCCGAGCGTCCCGTCCTGCTCAGCATGAAGGACCTCGCGCGGTTCGTGGCGGGCGAGGCGCAGTACGAGGTCCTCGTCGACCTGGAGCGCGACGTCAAGTACGTGCCCGGCTGGGTCGCGGGGGAGCGCACCGTGCTCGTGGTGAACGGCTCGGTCGAGGCGTACGTGGACTTCGCCGGCCTCACCGAGGAAGCCATAGAGATCTCGGACGACGGCACGACGGTATCGGTCACGCTCCCCGAGCCGGAGCTCGCCGAGCCGCGTATCGATCTCGACACCAGCCGCGCCCTGACGGAGGACCGTGGCCTGGTCGACCGGGTGGGTGACTTCTTCGATACCGACACCGACGCGCGCCAGGAGGCGCTCGCCGCGGCGCAGGATCAGATAGCGGCCGCGTCCGAGGAGTCCGACCTGGACGAACGCGCCCGGGCGAACACGGTGAAGACCCTTGAGGTGATGTTGTCCGCGTCCGGTTTCGACCAGGTAGTGGTCGAGTTCCGGTAAGTCCGGGAGGTCGCGTACCGGGACTGTCATAACGACGTCACCGGGCTGCGCTATTCTCCCCGCGTGACCAGCGAACCCGACATGCTTCCCAACGTATCGTCCCTTCCGGCGTGGCTCGTTCCGTCCGTCTACCTCAACTGGTCCGAGGACTGGCTGGGCGAGGCGGTCGCCATCGCGAGCCGTAGCCACGAGCACCGTCTGCCTGGCGGCGCGGACGGCCCGCAGCGCGGCGACGTCGTCGTCACCGTCGTGGGCTCCGAGCCGGGCATCGTTGCCGCGGTCGAGCTCATGGGCGCCAGCCAGGGCGAGGACTGGGTCAGCGACGAGGTGTTCGGCCCGGACAAGCCCGTCGTCTGGGACGACCTCTTCAACGGCGCCGCGGCCTACGCGCGGTCGTCCGGCTGGCTGCCCCAGGAGCACGCCCGCCTGGTGCTCGACGGCATCGCCCACCAGTACAAGCACGGCGCCACCGGCACGCTCGACGCCGGCAACTGCGAGACCGACGAGCTGTCGCCGAACCTGCACGTCCTGCGCCTGCTCGGGCACAAGCAGGTGGCGGGCACCGACCTGCGCCGCGAGGAGCGCTGCGCCTCGTGCGAGCGGTTCGTCGACGTCATGCAGCTGCACCCGCACGACGACGGCGCCCACCTCGGCGAGACCGGCGAGCGCCCCCTCGCGGAGCTCATCGAGCAGACCTTCCTGCTGTGCGAGCCGTGCCACGCGCTGCTGCACCCGCACGCGGTGCTGTCGCAGCGTGCGCGGATGCGTCCGTCGTGCCCGTCGTGCGGTCAGCGCGGCGCCACCAAGCGCATCGTGTGGGGCCAGGCGATCCACGACAACATGAAGCTCGAGCCGGACGTCGTGTACGGCGGCTTCGACACCCCGGTGCCGACGCCCGACTGGTACTGCCCCGAGTGCTACGCGAACTTCTCGTCGGGTGCCGTGGCGCAGCGCGCGCTGGGCGACCTGCCCGAGGCCGCGCCGGTGCCCGTCTCCGTCGGCGCCGTCGGCACGCCCCCCAACGGTGAGGACCTCTGGGTCCCGGAGGTCTGACACTGCCCCGTCTCCGTCCACCCGACGTAGACACGTAAACATCTGGCGAGGTAGTCACTCGGCTCGCGCTGAGTGACTACCTCGCCAGAGGTCTATCGCCGTCGGGATAATCGGGCGCCTGCGCCCAGGAGGCGGTCGTACTCCGCCATGGCCGTCGCGACGGCGGTCTGGGCCCAGAACCGGTGGTACGTGAACTGCGGGACGTCGCCGCCGTCCAGGTACTCCTGCACCTCGGGGAACATCGGGTCGTCCTGGTAGAACGACCGGATGTCCAGGAACGAGACGCCGGACGAGACCTGGTCGCCGTTCGGGTTGATGCCCGTCCAGCCGCCCGGCACGTAGACGCCGTTGCCGCCGGGCTGGTACTCGTCGTCGAACCGCGCGAAGTCGGCACGGGACTCGACGGTTCCGACGCCCTTCTTGTCGCTGTTCTGCTCCCACATGGCGTCGAGCAGCGCCTTGGCGGTGTCGGCCGCCTGCTGGTCGCCCGAGGCCGCGGCGTAGTAGATGAGCGCGCGGGCGAGAGCCCCGGCGACGCCGACGTCCTGCCCATGGGACGTGACCTCGACGTGCAGGCCCGTGTTGGCCGCGGGGTCGGCCGGGTTCCACGTGTCCGGGGCGCCGCTCCACGAGAGCTCGGACGGCACCTGCCACGAGTCGGCGGTCACGGTGATCTCGTCGAGCACCCAGAGCACCCACTTGTCGAGGACGGACCGCGCGCGCTCGTCACCCGTCTGGTGGTACAGCTGCGCGATCCGCTCGACACCCCGCGCCTGCATGCCGAACCACTGGTTCGACGGCGGGTCGTGGTTGACCGGCGCCTCGTCGTACACCATCTCGTAGAACGTCGGCGTGCCCGCAGGGTGCGAGCCGTAGGCCCCGTCCACGCTGTTGGTGGCGCCGCCCGCGATACCGCCCTCGGCGGACTGCAGCCACCGGAAGAACTCGAGCTGCCGGTCCATGCTGGTCGACCAGTCGTCCTGGGCGCTGGGGGAGGCGGGCACGAGGTCGGCGTCGGTGGACAGGGCATAGGCCGCGAGCGGGTTCTGGTAGCCGAAGTGCGCGTGCGATGAGCCGATGCGCCACGCCCACGGTCCGCTCGTGTCCAGGGCGCCGCCCCACGCGTAGTACCAGGACAGCAGGAAGTGCGCCGAGCTGCGTCCTGAGCCCGCCGCGCAGCCTGTCGACTCGCCGCCGATCTCCTTGAAGTACTTGTCGAACAGGGAGTAGCGCAGGTAGTCGCCCAGCTTGGACGCCTTGGTCACGGTGGCGGAGATCTTGCCGCCCGCGCCCTGCTCGTTCGCGAACTGCTTGGCCCAGTACACGGCCTCGACGGCGCGGGCGTCGGCGTCCGGTGCGCTCGTGTACTTCCACTGGCGGGCGTAGCTCGCGTCGCCCGTGAACAGGTCCAGGTAGCCGTTGGGCCCGCCGTAGGAGAAGTCGTCGATGGCAGGCTGCGGGATGGTCTCCCAGACCGACTCCTGCAGGCCGCGCTGGAACGTGTTGATGTACGACGTGCCCTCGTAGTCCGGGCCCAGCAGCTCGGAGGAGCCGGGGGCCGCGCCGAACCCGTACACGTTGTCGACGTCGGCCAGCCAGTGCATGCCGTAGATCTCGCTGGTGCCATAGGTCTCACGGAGCTCCGCGCCGATCGGGTCCTGGCCGACGGAGACGCCCGAGTCGAGCCGCGCGGGGTAGGCGCTCGGGTGGTTGTGCTCCGGGGCGTACGTGGCGGGCGACGCCGGGTTGTACGCGCCGTTGGTCGGCTGGTTCTCCGTGGTTGGGATCATGTACGCCTCGAGCGTGTCCCAGGCGTTGTTGAAGGGGTCCCAGTCGCCGGTGATCTGGCCGTACGAGGCCTCCAGCCAGAGCCAGAAGCTGTACGCCTCCGACGTCGTCTCGTGGCCGTAGTCGGGGGCCTCCACCAGGAGGGTCTCGGCCGAGTGGTAGGGGATGCCCTGCGCGGAGAAGTAGCCGTTGGCGGGGTCGTGCATCTTCTCGTACATCGCCAGGAACCGGTCGGCGTACTCCCCGGTCGTCGCACGGGGGTTCATGGCGTGGCCTCCGATGCGTGCGTCGCCGAAACGGCGCCCGCGGCGTGAGCGCTCCTCCGACGGTCGTCGCGCCGGTCGGTGCGGGCAACGGACTTAACCGATTCACACCGGCGGCCAGGTGCGTGGGCCGGGTTCAGCCGACGGCGCCAGGGGCGTCGCGGTCGGCCTCGTCCGGGGCGGTCGTGGCCAGCACGCCGGCGACTATCGCGCGGGCCAGGTCGCGCGCCGTCGGCCCGGTCTGGCCGCCCGGGCCGCCTGCGTCACCTGGGCCGCCCGCGCCGCCCGGGCCGGTGACGAGCGTGAACAGCGCGCCGCCGTAGAGCGCGACGAGCAGGGGTACCGCCCGGGCGGGCAGGTCGAGACCGAGCTGTGCGTGCTCGTCGCCGGTGAAGCCGGCGGCCCCGCCGGCGAGCCGGGCCAGCGCGGCCGTGAGTGCCGGGCGACGCCGGGACTCGAGCAGCAGCTCGAAGACCGCCAGGTACCGGTCGCGGTGCGCCGAGGCAGCGACCTCCAGCGACATGCCGATCAGCTCGGCGAGTTCCGGTGTCGGCCCGCCAGGGGCATGCCGGGCGGCCTGCTCGACGGCTGCGGCGTCGGCCTGGGCCATCTCGGCCAGATGGAGCTCCACTATCCGCTCTGCCGCCGCGACCAGCAGCTCCTCGCGGTTGCGGAAGTAGTTGGAGGCGGTCCCGGCGGGCAGGCCGGCAGCCCGCTCGGCGGATCTGTGGGTGAGCCCGTGCACACCGTCCGACGCGAGCAGTGTGATGGCGGCGTCGGTGAGGCTGTGGCGTCGAGCGGGGTTGGAACGAGGCACTGTCCGAGTATGGCACCATGAGTACTACTACGAGCGTAGTGGTAAAGGTGATCGGCCGAGGAGGCCTCATGTCCAAGAGCGCAATCGTCGTCGGAGCGGGAATCGCAGGGCTCACGACAGCCAACGCGCTGCTGCGCTGCGGATGGGACGTCCAGGTGCTGGAGCGTTCGTCCGAGCCGCGCACCACCGGCGCGGGCATCGTCCTGCTCGCCAACGGGTTGCGCGGCCTGGACGCCGCAGGAGTCGGCGACGCGGTGCGCGCAGTCGGTGAGCGGACCTATCCCGGCACGCTCAGGGACGGCGCGGGACGCACGCTGGTGCACGTCTCGCCGGAGCAGATCGCCGCGCGGTTCGGCACCGTGGCCATCGCGTTCCACCGGCCGAGCCTGCAGGAGGCGCTGCTCGGCGGGCTCGGCGACCTGGCCGTCACCTACGGCGCGTCCGCCGTCGCGGTCGACCCGGGCGACACCGCTCGGCCCGCGACGGTCACCCTCGAGGACGGCTCCACCCTGAGCGCGGACCTCGTGGTCGCGGCCGACGGCGTCCGGTCGCGCCTGCGGGCGGCGATCGCTCCCGACGCCGCGGAGCCCGTCTACGTCGGGTCGACCACATGGCTCGCGGTGCTCGACAACCCAGGGGTCACCGAGATGTCCCAGACCTGGGGTCCGGGTGGTGAGTTCGGCCTGATCACGCTCGGCGACGGGCGGCTGTACTGGTACGGGACCCAGGTCGGCCCGGTGGGCCGGCCGACGAGCGACCCCGCCGTCGACCTGGCCGCCGCCCGCGCCGTATTCGCCGACTGGCACGACCCCATCCCCGAGGTCCTGGCCGCAACGCGGCCCGAGCAGGTGCAGCAGCTTGATCTCTACGGGTTCCCCAAGCCGATCCCGCGCATGGCCGGCGGCCGGGTAGCACTGGTGGGCGACGCCGCGCACGCCATGCCGCCGAACGTGGGCCAGGGCGGAGGTCAGGGCATCGAGGACGCGGTGGTGCTCGCGGCGTCCGTCTCGGGCGCGGACTCCGTCGTCGAGGGCCTCGCTCACTACGACCGGGTGCGCCGGCCGCGGACCGCTGGCGTGCTGCGCTCCGCGTGGGCGAGCGCGCGGTTCGGCGAGCAGCTGGGCAACCCGGCGCTCGTCGGGCTGCGCAACGCGGCGCTCAGTGTCGTCCCGGCGCGGCTGATGCTCGACGGCATGGCGCGGTTCGCGAGCTGGACGCCGCCGGCGCTGCCCACGGTTCGCTGAGTCGGGACGGAGCATGATCACGGGTCACGCCGGACGAACAGCACGGCCGCGATCCCGCCGACCAGCGCGATCCATGCGAGCATGACGAGCGTTCCCGTTGCGGCGGTCAGCACCGCGTCGGTCGGGTCGTAGAGCTCCCTGGCGGCCCGGTCGGGCAGCCAGCGGGCATGCCGGGTGAGCCCTGCGAGCAGCGGCGAGACGATGAGCACAAGGCTGAGCGTCCCGACGAGCGCGGGGATCAGGCTCCGGACCAGCAGGGCGACCGCATGAGCGAGCAGCCCTACCACCACCAGGTAGCCGGCGGCGCCGACGACCGGCTGCCCTGCGACGTCCTCGGCCGGGGGCGCGTCGAGCAGCCGCCCGGTGAGCGCGGTAGCGGCCACTACCCCGCCCACCGCCGCCGAGGCCGCGAGCGCCAGACAGAGGAGCGTCGCGATGCTCTTCCCGGCGAGCAGCAGGCCGCGCCGGGGGACTGCGGTGAGAGTAGTGCGGAGCTGGCCGCCGTCGTGCTCGTGGGACATCGGGAGGACGCCGAGCAGGATCAGCCCGATCTGCAGGAACGGGACGGCCTGAGCCGTGACCGCGGCGGCGGAGGCGGGCAGGCCGTGGTCGACGAGCTGCGCGGTGAGGGCGGCGGCGACCAGCGCCCCGATCACCGCGGTGCCGACCGTCGTCATGACCGCGACGGGCAGCGTGCGGAGCTTGCCGAGCTCGGCGACGGCGATGTGAGCGAGGCGCTTCCCGGTCATGCGTCCCGCCGGGAGAAGACGATGCCGGCCACTGCAAGCAGGGCGAACGTCCAGGCGCCCATCACGAGTGCGCCGGGCCCTGCGTCCAGTCCGCCGTCGACAGTGGGCAACCCGACGAAGAGGCGTCTGCCGGCCAGGTCGGGCAGCCAGTGGGCGAGCGGGGTGACATGGGTCAGCAGGAGCGAGAACGAGACGACCGAGCTGTTCGCGATGAGGACGACGAGCGGGATGATGCCGCTGCGGGCGAGCGTGGTGATCGCGAGAGCGATCAGTCCGGTGAGCGCCCAGTAGAGGGTGGCGCCGACGGACCGGACCAGCGCGTCGTCGAGGCCGACGGTCTCCGGTGGGCCGGAGCCGATGACGAGGCGGGCGACGCCGATACAGGCCGGGATGGTGGCAGCGGCGGTCAGCCCGACGAACAGCACCACTGTCAGGGCCTTCGCGGCGAGCAGGACGGCCCGCCGCGGGCTCGCGGCCAGGGTGGCGGTGACCTGGCGCCCGCCCCCGGCGTCGGTGCTGTTCGCGGCGTACTCGCTGCTCATCACGACGACGCCGAGCACCACCGCGCCGACGGTGCCGAGCGGGACCGCCGCATACGCGGTCTCGAACGCGGAGAAGAAGCCCTGGGACTCTTGCGCACCGGAGTCGAGCGCCGTGCGGGCCGCGACGGCGTTGAGCACCGTGACCCCGGCCGATCCGAACAGCGTCACGGCGACCGCGACCCAGCTCGCGGGCAGTGTGCCGGCTTTGCGCAGCTCCGCGGTGAACGTGTTCCAGAAGCTCATCGGGCTGCCCCCTGCTCACGGCCGGGCTCACGACCTGGCTCAAGACCGGGCTCACGACCCGTGAGTGCGAAGAACGCGTCCTCCAGGCTCGCGTACCCCGCGGTCACCTCGTCCAGCGTCCCCGCGGCGGCGATACGTCCGCCGGAGACCACGACGAGGTCGTCCGCGATCCCGGCCACCTCGCTCATGAGGTGGCTGGACAGCAGCACGGTCCCTCCGCCGTCGGCGTGCCCGCGCAGCAGGCCACGGATCCAGCGGATGCCCTCGGGGTCCAGACCGTTGACCGGCTCGTCGAGCACGAGCGCCTCGGGCCGGCCCAACAACGCAGCGGCCAGCCCCAGCCGCTGGCCCATGCCGAGCGAGTACCGCCCGACGCGGACCCGTCCGGCGTCCGCGAGCCCTACCTGTTCCAGGACCTCGCCGATACGGCGGCGCGGGATCCCGTTGCTCCGCGCGACCCAGGCCAGATGGTCCCGCGCGGTCCGCGACCGGTGCGCACCGGACCCGTCGAGCATCGACCCGACGGTGCGCAGCGGATCTCGCAGGCTCCGGTACGGGCGCCCACCGACCAGGGCGCGACCGCCGTCCGCCCGGTCCAGGCCCAGCAGGATGCGGAGCGTCGAGGACTTGCCGGCCCCGTTCGGGCCGAGGAACGCGGTCACCCGCCCCGGCCGGGCCTCGAAGCCGATCCGGTCCAGGACGGTACGGGACCCGTGGCGCTTGACGAGCTGTTCGATCAGAAGCATGCACCCATCCCAGCCGCCCGGACCCACCCCGTCATCGGACCCAGGGCAGGACTTCGAGCCGGTCGGTCAGACCGTGGTCCGTCGGACCCAGGGCCGATGTGCGGCACGGGACGGAAACCTAGACTCGGCCGGGTGGAACCGACTGCTCGACCCGTGCTGCGCTCGCGGGTGTGGCTCACCGCGGCCCTCGTCCTCGCGGCTGTCGTCCTCGTGCTGGCGACCGTAGGCGTCGAGGAGCCAGTCGCCGTGGTGACCTCGGTGCT
Source organism: Promicromonospora sp. NPDC023805 (assembly GCF_040639635.1). Lineage (NCBI taxonomy): Bacteria > Bacillati > Actinomycetota > Actinomycetes > Micrococcales > Promicromonosporaceae > Promicromonospora > Promicromonospora sp. NPDC023805. Next base: position 8,641 of record NZ_JBFAAH010000007.1, read on the forward strand.
GCTCTCCGGCGTCATCGCGTTCGTCGTGCTGATCTGGGCGCTGCTCCGCTCCGGACAGCAGCGCAGCGCCTACGAGGAGGACCTCACTGCGTGGGCCGCCGAACGCGCCGCGCAGGCAGAACGCCTCCGCATCGCCCGCGATCTGCACGACCTCGCCTCCCACGGGCTCGGCCTCATCACCGTGCGCGCAGCGGCCGCCCGCACCCTGGACGGCGCGTCGGGCGACGCGGAACGTGCCCGGGCGCTCGCGGACATCGAACGAGCTGGTCGTGCGGCCACCACCGAGCTGCGCCGCATGCTGGGGGTGCTGCGGACGCCGGGCGGTGAGGCCGTGCCGCTCAGGCCCGCCGAGACCCTGGCGGACCTGAGCGGGATCGTCGAGGCGGCCCGGGTCGGCGGCGTCACCGCCGACCTGGCTGTCGCGGACCTCGGCGACGTGTCGGCCGGGGTGCAGCTGACTGTGTGCGCGATCGTCCGCGAGTCGCTCGCCAACACCGCCCGACATGCGGGACCTGCCGGTGCGCGTGTCGAGGTGCGACGCGACGGCGAAGCGGTGACGGTGACCGTCGAGGACGACGGCCCGGTGCCCGGCTGGCAGCCGCACCCCGGTGCCGGACAGGGCCTCACGGGCCTGCGCGAGCGGGTCGCCACCCTCGGCGGCACGCTGCGCGCGGACGCGGTAGGGCCCGGGTTCCGGGTCAGCGCGCGGCTGCCGGACGAGGTGAGCCGTTGACCGCCCCGGTCGGCGTGCTCGTCGTGGACGACCAGCCACTCATCCGGCACAGCCTGCGGATCGTCATCGACGGTGCGCCGGGCCTCAGTGTCGTGGGCGAGGCCGGCACCGGGGAAGGCGCCGTCCGGCACGCCGGGCTGCTGCGGCCCGACGTCGTGCTCATGGACATCCGGATGCCCGACGGCGACGGCATCGAGGCGACCCGGAGCATCGTCGAGGACCCGGCCCTCGGGCTGACCCGGGTGCTCGTGCTCAGCATGTTCGAGCTCGACGAGTACGTGCACGCCGCCCTCCGAGCCGGCGCCAGCGGGTTTCTCCTCAAGGATGCGGAGCCCGCCCGCCTCGTCGACGCGGTAAGGCGCACGCACTCCGGTGAGTCGCTGTTCGCGCCGAGCATCCTCACCCGCCTCGTCGCGCACTACGTCGACCGAGGTGCGCCGCGTGACGCCTCGACGGAGCCCCGGGCAGGACGTGGGCCGGGCACGCTCACCGATCGCGAGAGGGAGGTGCTGACGCAGGTGGGTCGCGGACTCTCGAACGATGAGATCGCGCGAACGCTCACGATCTCGATGGGGACCGTCAAGTCCCACATCGGCAGCCTGCTCGCCAAGCTCCATGCCCGGGACCGGGCGCAGCTGGTCATCGCGGCGTACGAGCAGGGCTTGGTCGGGGCCCGTACGGAACGGAGCACGGGGGAGTAGGCCTACGAGCGGACAGGTCCACGGCCAGGCTGGTCGCACCAGCGACCACCGGCAGGGTTCACCGCACCCGCGTGGTGAGCACGACCCGGGTCGTACCGGCGATCAGCACCGCCGCGCCGATCATGTGCAGCCCGACCAGCAGCTCGGGCAGGTCGGTGAAGTACTGCACGTACCCGATGAGACCCTGCGCCAGCGTGATCCCGAGCAGGATGAGGGCGGCCCGCCGCACCGCCGTCGGCCCGCCGCGCACGGACACCAGGTAGGCGACCAGGACCACCAGGAACGCCCACACCGCTGCGGCGTGCCACCTGGTCAGCAGCGCCGGGTCGATGGTGATGCGGTAACCCACCTCGGCGTCGCCGCTGTGCGGGCCGGCGCCCGTGGTGAGGACGCCGAGCACGACGACGACGGCGGTCAGCCCGGCCAGCGTCCAGGCCAGGGCGCGCACGCGCGGCCCGACCACCAGGGTCGGGGCGCTGTCGCCCTCGCCGTGCCGGTGCAGCACGTACAGCGACGCGGCCACGAGCCCGGCCGAGACGCCGAAGTGCAGCGACACCCAGCCGGGGTGCAGGTGCAGGAGCACCACGACGCCACCGATCACGGCCTGCATCAGCACGCCCACTATCGGCACCAGGCCGAGCACGCGGTAGGACGCGGAACGCTTGAGGTCCGTGCAGACCGCGACCGCGAGCAGCACCGCGATGATCCCCAGCACGCCCGTCAGCGTGCGGTTCCCGAACTCGATGTACGGGTGCAGGGTCGTGGCCTCGTGGAACTGCGGGGTGAAGGATCCGGGCTCGCACTGCGGCCACGTGGAGCAGCCCAGGCCCGACTCGGTCAGGCGCACGGCGCCGCCCGTGCCGATGATGGCGATCTGGCCCACCAGGTTCGCGAGGAGGATCGCGCGGGTCCAGTGGCGGAAGCGGTCGACGCGGCCGGAGAGCGCGGCGAACCAGGAGGTGGGGGCGGCGGTTGCGGTCACCCCCCAACGCTAGCGGCCGACGACTGCGCCGCCTCCCGCGCGGGTCCCGGAATCGCTGTGATCCTGAGCCGACGAGCTGTCAGGAACACCACAGCCGTCCACATGGCGCGCACGGACGCGTCAGGCGCCCCGGTCACCTGAGTGATCGGGGCGCCTGACGTCTACGGGGCCGGCTGGATCGTCAGAGACCGGTGACGTTCAGCAGCCGGTTGGGCGAACCGGTGCCCGGGTTGGTCACGACGCCCGTCACGGCGGCGTTGTTCAGCGTCGTGCCGACCTGGGCCGGCGTGGCGCCGGGGTTGGCGCTGAGCACGAGGGCCGCGGCGCCCGCGACGTGCGGCGTGGCCATCGAGGTCCCGCTGATGGTGTTGGTGGCGGTGGTGCTGTTGTACCAGGCCGACGTGATGTCGGAGCCCGGCGCGAAGATGTCCACGCAGGTGCCGATGTTCGAGTACGAGGCACGGGCGTCCGTCCTCGTGGTGGCACCGACCGTGATCGCCGCCGGGGTGGAGGCGGGCGAACGGGTGCAGGCGTTGGTGGCGGTCTCGTTGCCTGCGGCGACCGCGTAGGTGACGCCGTCCGCGATCGACCTGGCGACGGCGTCGTTCAGGGCCTGCGAGAACCCGCCGCCGAGCGACATGTTGGCCACGGCCGGCTGGCCGGCGGCGTGGTCGGCGGTCACCCAGTCGATGCCCGCGATGACGCCTGCGGTGGTGCCGCCGCCGCTGCAGTCGAGCACGCGGACCGCGACGAGCGTGACGTTCTTGGCCACACCGTAGGACGTTCCGCCCACGGTGCCCGCGACGTGCGTGCCGTGGCCCTGGCAGTCGGTGGCGTTGTTGTCGTTGCTCACGGTGTCCCTGCCGTGGATCGCGCGGCCGCCGAAGTCCTGGTGGGTGGTCAGGATGCCGGTGTCGATGATGTACGCCTTCACCCCGGCGCCCGTGCTCGTGTAGGTGTACGAGTTGTTGAGCGGCAGCGCCCGCTGGTCGATGCGGTCCAGGCCCCAGGAGGGCACGGGCGTCTGCGTGGCGGTCGCCGTCACGACCTGGTTCTGCTCGACGTACGCGACCGACGGGTCGGCCTCGAGCTGCTTGGCGTCCGCCGCGGACATCGTCGCCGAGAACCCGCGCACGGCGTTGCTGTACGAGCGGTTCACCTTGCCGCCGTACTCCTGCACGAGGCTGCTGGCCGCGCTCCTGACCTGCGTCCTGGCGACGTCGTTGTTGAGCACGACGATGTACGAGTCCTCGACCGCGGCGCCGGCGACCGGCGCGGACGCCAGCTCCAGTGGTGTCGACGCCATCGCCGCTGCGGCCGGTGCCGCTGCGAGGACGATTGCGATGCCGGTGCCGACGATCAGCCGACGGCGGTTGCTGTGCATGGTCACGTTGCCCCCCTGGGGTATGTAGGTGAGGTGACCCTAAATCGGCAATTTCATCCCGCATACCTCACAAAAAGGTCATACTCTTCATATATGGGGGCTTGGGTGGGTCTTTACTCGAACCGGACCGGGCGGCTGTGCGGCAGCGGACGGGGGCCGCGCCGGACCCTCAGGTCGCCTTCAGCGGCCTGAGGGTCCGGCACGTGCGGTGCGCGGGCGGCCCTCAGAGACCGCTGACGTTCAGCAGCAGGTTGGGCGAGCCGGTGCCGGGGTCGGTGACGAGGTCCTGCAGGGCCGCACCCGTCAGGGCGGCGCCGACCTCGGCGGGCGTGGCGGCGGGGTTGCCACCCAGCACGAGGGCCGCGGCGCCCGCGACGTGCGGCGTGGCCATCGAGGTGCCGCTGATGGTGCTGGTGGCGGTCGGGCTGGTGTACCAGGCCGACGTGATGTCGGTGCCGGGCGCGAAGATGTCGACGCAGGTGCCGATGTTCGAGTAGACGGCGCGGGCGTCGTTGTCCTCGGCGGCACCCACGGTGAGGGCCTCCGGGGTGGAGCCCGGCGAGCCGTCGCAGGCGTCGGCCCCGCCGTCGTTGCCCGCGGCGAGGGCGAACGTGACGCCGTCCGCGACGGCCGCGGACACCGCGTCGTTCACCGCCTGCGAGAAGCCGCCGCCGAGCGACATGTTGGCTACCGCCGGCTCGCCGGCGGCGTGGTCGGCGGTGACCCAGTCGATGCCGGCGATGACGCCGTCGAAGCTGCCCGAGCCGCCGCAGTCGAGCACGCGGACCGCCACGAGCGAGACGTCCTTGGCGACGCCGTACTCCGTGCCGCCGACGGTGCCGGCCACGTGCGTGCCGTGTCCGGCGCAGTCGGTGGCGTCGTCGTCGCCGTCCACCGTGTCGATGCCGCTCACGGCGCGGCCACCGAAGTCCTCGTGGGTCGTCAGGATGCCCGTGTCGACGATGTACGCGGTCACGCCCGTGCCGGAGCTGCCGTAGGTGTACGAGTCGTCGAGCGGGAGCGCCGCCTGGTCGATGCGGTCAAGGCCCCAGGAGGGGACCGGCGACTGCGTGTCGGTCGCCGTCATCACGCGGTTCTGCTCCACGTACGCGACGGACGGGTCGGCCTCGAGCTTCTTTGCCTGGCCGGGCGACATCGACGCGGAGAAGCCGCGCACCGCGTTCGTGTACGAGTGGCGGACCTCGCCGCCGTACTTCTTCACGAGCCCGCTGGCCGTGCTCCGGACCTCGGCCTTGGCGACGTCGCCGTCCTTCAGCACGACGATGTACGAGTCCTCGATCAGCGCGCCCGCGACGGGCGCCGGTGCCGCGTCGATTGATGTGGCGGGTGTCGACGACGCCATTGCCGCGGCTGCCGGGGCTACCGCGAGTGCGAGCGCGATGCCCGCACCGGCGATCAGCCGACGGCGGTTGTTGTGGGTGGAAGTCACGTTGCCTCCTGGGGAGCGTAGGTGAAATGGACCCTAAAGGCGCAAATTTCACCCGCCAACCCCACGAAGTGGTCATACCTTCGGCGTATGGGCCTCGGGTAGGTATTTACCCGGACAGGGCAGACCGATCAGTGCCAGCGGAACAGCCGCGCAGCGCCGGCGCCGAGCGCGGCGGTCCAGCCCAGCAGGATGACCACGGAGAACGGCGGCACGGATCCGTGCAGCAGGGCGCCGCGCATCGCCTCGCCCAGCGCTCCCGAGGGGAGGAGCACCGCGACGTGCGCCAGCGGGCCGGCGAGCTGTTCGGCGGGCAGCAGCACACCGCCGCCCACCGTGAGCAGCACGAGCACGAGGTTGGCCACGGCGAGCACGCCCTCGGCGCGCAGGGTCCCGGCCAGCAGCAGCGCGAGGGCGGTGAACGCGGCGGTCCCGAGCAGCCCAGCGCCGACGACGGCGGGCAGTGCGCCGAGCTCCGGACGCCAGCCGAGGGCCACCGCGACGCCCGCGATGACGATCACCTGCACCACCTCGACCGCGAGCACGCCGAGCACCTTGCCGGCCAGCAGCCCGCCGCGGCCCAGCGGGGTGGTGGCCATGAGGCGCAGCACGCCGTTGCGCCTGTCGAACGCGGTGGCGATGGCCTGGGAGGTGAACGCCGTCGACATCACGGCGAGCGCGAGCACACCCGGCGTCACGAAGTCGATACGCGTGTACCCCTGCGTGTCGAGGTCGAGGAACGAGGTGCGCACGAGGCCCACCAGCACCAGCACGGGCAGCACTATCGTCACGAGCAGCTGCTCGCCGTTGCGCAGGATCGCGCGCGTCTCGAAGGAGGCCTGGGCGGCGATCCGGCGGAGGGCCGGCGCGGCGGCAGGGGTCTCGGCAGGCGTCCGAGCCTGTCGGACGGCGACCCGCGGGCTGCTCATCGCAGGTTCCTTCCGGTGAGGTCGAGGAAGACGTCCTCGAGGGTGCGGCGGCCGGTGCTGACCGACCGGGCCAGCACGCCGCGTTCGGCGAGCCAGGCGGTCACGACCGCCAGCGCGGCGGGATCCACCGCCCCGGTCAGCGTGTACACCCCGGCCTCGCTCTCGGACCCCACCCACGCCTCAGCACTCAACGGGGTGTTGAGGGTGGTCAGCAGCGGGGTCAGGTCCAGGCCCGGGGTGGCCTCGATGCGTACCGAACCGGGTCCGGATCCGCCGTCGGTCAGCTCGCGCACGCTGCCGGACGCGATGACCTTGCCGTGGTCGACGACGTGCACGTGGTCGGCCAGGTCGGCGGCCTCGTCCATGAGGTGGGTAGTCAGGACGATGGCGACGCCGTCGGCCCGCAGCTCGCGCACCAGGTCCCAGACGGCGCGCCGGCTCTGCGGGTCCATGCCGGCGCTGGGCTCGTCGAGGAAGACGACGTCGGGCCGCCCGACCACCGCGGCCGCGAGGGCGACGCGCTGACGCTGCCCGCCCGAGAGGCGGCGCACCGTGGTGCGGGCGAAACCGTGCAGGCCCAGGCGTTCGGCGAGCTCGTCCACGGGACGCGGGCTGGCGTACATCGCGGCGACGTGCCGCAGCAGCTCCAGCGCGCGCACCCCGGTGGGGAGGCCGCCGTCCTGCAGCATGACGCCTACGCGGGGGCGCAGGGCGCGCGCGTCGGCTACGGGGTCGCGGCCGAGCACGCGGACGGTGCCGCCGTCGGGGGAGCGCAGGCCCTCGCAGCACTCGATGGTCGTCGTCTTGCCCGCGCCGTTGGGGCCAAGGACGGCGGTGACGGCGCCCTGCCGGGCGACCAGGTCGAGCCCGTCCACGACCGCGCGGCCGTCGTAGCGTTTGACGAGGCCGCGCACTTCGACGGCGACCGCGTGGTCGCCGTCGGCCGCACCGGCGGCGCTGGCTGGGGTGGCGCCTGCGGTGGCCGCCTGGGCGGAGTCGATCGCGGGCGCGTCGGACAAGGGCACCGCACAATCGTACGGCGTGTTTCAGAAGCCGAATGGCTTGTGGAACACCGCCCTTCTCGGGCGTCCAACCCTCAGGCCGCGGGTGCGGTATGAGGGTTGGTTCCCACGTCATCCAGTCCCTTACCGCCACGATTACGAGAGTCGTCGCGGGTGGGGGTGTCCTGTCGGTGGGCGTTGTTGACGGGGCCGGCTGCTTGACGGTCCCCGGCCCAGGCGGCACCACGCCCCGCACCATCGGTGACGGTGGGGTTGTGGTTCTCGGCCCAGGCGGCGAGATTCACTGCGGCATTCAGATCCCGATCCATCACATGCCCGCACTCGCGGCACTCGAAAGTGCGGTCCTTGAGCGTCAGATCCTTACGAAGAGTCCCGCAGGACGAGCAGGTCTTGGACGACGGGAACCACCGGTCCGCCAAAACGACCTGCCCGCCGCGCCAGGCCTGCTTGTACGTGATCTGCCGGGCGAGTTCACCCCACGCCGCGTCGCTGATCGCGCGGGAGAGCTTGCGGTTGGCCTTCATGCCGGTGATGTTCAGGTCTTCCAGGACCAGCCGGGCGTGGTTCTTGACCAGCTGGTTGGACACCTGATGCAGCACATGGCGACGACGGTCACGGATCCGGGCATGCTGCCGTCCCAGACGCACGACAGCCTTCTTGCGGTTCTTTGATCCCTTCTTCTTGCGGGACACCGCCTTGGACAGGCGGCGTAGCCGCGGGAGGCCACGCCGGAAGGCGCGCTGGTTGGTGACCCGTAGCACCTCGGTGCTGTCGGACGATCCGGCGACGGCCAGGGCGTGCAGGCCACGATCTACACCTATCCAACCCTTCTCGCCGTCTCCGGCGGACTGCGGGTCGCTCTTACCGGACTGGGCCTGTTGGGATGCGTGGCGTGCTGCGGGATGCAAGTCCGCGGCCTCCACCGTGATGGAGATCCACCACCGGCTCGCGCCACGCGACACGGTCACGAACAGGATCCGGGCACGCCCGGTAGCGATCATCCTCCGCAACCGTCGAGTGCACTCCCGCACCCGCAAGACACCGATCTTCGGGAGAGTCACCGATCTGATGCGCCTTCCATCGCCGGCGTCGATATCCCCGACACGAACACTCGGCCTGCCCCTGCCTATCTGGTTCCGAACTCTGAACGACCCACCGGTTGGACTCTTCTTCTTGAATCGCGGGAACCTGACCCTCGGTCCCTTCCGGGCGCCGGTGCAGGAGTCGGTCCACGCCTTCAGTCCGCGACCGAGGTCGACGCAGGCTTCCTCGAACACCTGCGCCAGCACCTGCTCCCGCCAAACCAGACCCGTCACTTCCACCCGCGCCGTCCTGGACGCGTCGACGACAAGCCGGCGCCCGGCTGCCTCGGACCGCTTCCAGGTGTTGAACGCTTTGATCAGATCAAACCCCGTCCGCGGCACCCGAACAGTGCCAGGCACGTTGCCGGGTGCATGCTGGTCGCCGTCAGGCACGACCCCCACTGTGACCTCGGGCGAGGAGCCCTGCCTGCGCTCGGCGACGGCGCGGGCATCCTTGTGCAGGCGCAGAGCCTGGTTGTACGCGAACCTCGCCGCTCCGACGTGCTGAGACAGCATGCGTTCCTGCTCGACCGACGGGTCGAGACAGAACCGGAACGACGTGTGCCTGGGCATGCGGGCATCCTGCCACCCACCTCTCACAACATCGCACACCTGTTCTACATGTCGGGAAGTGCTCGCCACCGCACCACAACCAATTCCAAAAGACGCGGCGCGCGGACCGTCGTCGTACGACGTGACCTGGGTGTGGACCACACGTGTGAGATGTGTCGCGATCGGGCCGAACTGAGGTTCGCCTTCCTTGCGCATCTCGAATTAGGGAACAAGGATGTTCTCAAAAGCATTGGCGTCTACGAGGCGTGCACACCGAGGGTGAAGTTTGCCCCCGGACCGACGTGAGGGAGGTGACCAGCATGAGCGCAGCGGCACAGGTAGCAGTGGGCCACGTGGCGAGCCACGAGACCGACGGCACCACACGTCGGCGCGTGCTCGAGCTCGTCGCTTCCCGAGGCCCGGTCACCGCCGGCGCCCTCGCCGCCGTCCTGGAGCTGACGGCGCCCGCCGTGCGCAGGCACCTGACCCTCCTGGAGGAGGACGGCAAGATCGCCGTCCACGAGGCCTCACGTTCGGGCGTGCCCCGCCGCGGGCGCCCCGCCCGGAGCTACGTCGTCACGGGCGGCGGCCAGTCCGAGCTCGCCGGCGGCTACCAGGAGATCGCGCGGCAGGTCCTGCGGTTCCTGCGCGAGACGGGCGGCAGCGAGGCGGTGGCGGGCTTCGCCAAGGAGCGGTTCGACGCCGTCGCCCGCAGCTACGCGCCGCATCTCACCGCCGACACCGCGGAGGGCCGCGCCGCCCAGCTCGTCCAGCTGCTTTCCGCCGACGGTTACGCCGCCTCCGTGCGGCCGGTCCCGGCGCCGCTGAGCGGTCCTACTGCCGGCACGGTCGCCCGTGCGGTGCAGCTCTGCCAGGGGCACTGCCCGGTCCAGCACGTGGCCGAGGAGTTTCCCGAGCTGTGCGAGCAGGAGGCCCGCGCGTTCAGCGAGCTGCTGGGCTCGCACGTCCAACGCCTCGCGACCATCGCGGGCGGTGCGCACGCGTGCACCACGAACATCCCCGTGAACCTGCCTGTGAACATCCCCCTGAACCACCCCGCGAAGACCCCCACCGAAGGAAAGTGATGAGCGCAGAAACGCAAGCGCCAGAGCAGCGCTCCGACGATGAGATCATCGCCAGCATCGGCTCTTACGAGTACGGCTGGCACGACAGCGACGCTGCGGGCATGTCCGCGCAGCGAGGCCTGAGCGAAGAGGTGGTTCGCAACATCTCGGCTCTGAAGAACGAGCCCGAGTGGATGCTGAACCAGCGGCTCAAGGCCCTGCGTCTCTTCGGCAAGAAGCCCATGCCGAGCTGGGGCTCCGACCTGTCGGGCATCCACTTCGACAAGATCAAGTACTTCGTGCGCTCCACGGAGAAGCAGGCCACCTCCTGGGAGGACCTGCCGGACGACATCAAGAACACGTACGACAGGCTCGGCATCCCCGAGGCGGAGAAGCAGCGTCTCGTCGCGGGCGTCGCCGCCCAGTACGAGTCCGAGGTCGTCTACCACCAGATCCGTGAGGACCTGGAGGAGCAGGGCGTCATCTTCGTCGACACCGACACGGGCCTGCGCGACTACCCGGAGCTCTTCCAGGAGTACTTCGGCACGGTCATCCCCTCCGGCGACAACAAGTTCTCCGCGCTGAACTCCGCCGTGTGGTCGGGTGGCTCGTTCGTCTACGTGCCGCCGGGCGTGCACGTGGAGATCCCGCTCCAGGCCTACTTCCGGATCAACACCGAGAACATGGGCCAGTTCGAGCGCACCCTGATCATCGCCGACGAGGGCTCGTACGTGCACTACGTCGAGGGCTGCACGGCGCCGATCTACACGTCGGACTCCCTGCACTCGGCCGTCGTCGAGATCATCGTGAAGAAGAACGCCCGCGTTCGCTACACGACGATCCAGAACTGGTCGAACAACGTGTACAACCTGGTCACCAAGCGCGCCACGGCCGCTGAGGGCGCCCAGATGGAGTGGGTCGACGGCAACATCGGCTCGAAGGTCACCATGAAGTACCCGGCGATCTACCTGCTGGGCGAGCACGCCCGCGGCGAGACGCTGTCCATCGCCTTCGCCGGCGAGGGTCAGCACCAGGACGCCGGCGCCAAGATGGTGCACGCGGCGCCGAACACGGTGTCGTCGATCGTCAGCAAGTCCGTGGCGCGCGGCGGCGGCCGCACGTCCTACCGCGGTCTGGTGCAGGTGCTCGAGGGCGCAAAGCACTCCGCGTCCACCGTCCTCTGCGACGCGCTGCTGGTGGACCAGATCTCCCGCAGCGACACCTACCCGTACGTGGACGTCCGCGAGGACGACGTGTCCATGGGGCACGAGGCCACGGTCTCGCGGGTGAGCGAGGAACAGCTGTTCTACCTCATGTCCCGGGGCATGGAAGAGACCGAGGCCATGGCCATGATCGTGCGCGGGTTCGTCGAGCCCATCGCGCGTGAGCTGCCCATGGAGTACGCGCTCGAGCTCAACCGCCTCATCGAGCTGCAGATGGAAGGGTCCGTCGGCTGATATGACGACTGCTACCACTGATCTGAAGACAGATCACACGCGCGCCGTTGCCGACGGCGCCCACTCGCACGGCACCGTCAAGCCCCAGGGCTCACGGGCCGAGCGCCTCACGTCCTTCGACCTGGCGGACATCCCCGTCCCCAACGGTCGCGAGGAGGAGTGGCGCTTCTCCCCGGCGGACCGCCTCCAGCCGCTGTTCCAGGCCGAGCTCGGCGCCTCGGGCGTCACGGTCCAGGTCACCGCGGCCCCTGAGGTCACCGTGGAGACCGTCGGCCGCGACGACGCTCGTCTCGGCACCGCCGGCAAGCCCGGTGACCGCACGGCGGTCACCGCGTGGAACGCCTTCGAGCAGGCCACGATCGTGACCATCCCCAAGGAGGCGGTTGCCTCCGACGTCACCTCCGTGCGCCTGACGGGCGTGTCGAAGGACGCGACGGCGGCCCACGTGCTGGTCCGCGCCGAGCGGCACTCCGAGGCAGTCGTGGTCCTGGACCACGACGGCAGCGGCACGCTCGCCGAGACGGTCGAGATCGTCGTCGAGGACGGCGCGCAGCTCACCGTCGTCAGCGTCCAGGACTGGACCGCCGGCGCCGTGCACGCCTCCTCGCACCGGGCCCGCATCGGCCGCGACGCGAAGCTCAAGCACGTCGTCGTGACGTTCGGCGGCGACGTCGTGCGCGTCACGCCGGACGCCGAGTTCACTGCCCCCGGCGGTGAGGTCGAGATGGTGGGCCTCTACTTTGCGGACACGAACCAGCACCAGGAGCACCGCCTCTTCGTCGACCACGCGGTACCGGACTGCAAGTCCCGCGTGACCTACAAGGGCGCCCTGCAGGGTGCCGGCGCGCACACAGTCTGGGTGGGTGACGTCCTGATCCGGGCGGCCGCCGAGAACACCGACACCTACGAGCTCAACCGCAACCTCGTCCTGTCGGACGGCGCACGCGCGGACTCGGTGCCGAACCTCGAGATCGAGACCGGCGAGATCGCCGGCGCCGGCCACGCCAGCGCCACCGGCCGGTTCGACGACGAGCAGCTCTTCTACCTCCAGGCTCGCGGCATCCCCGAGACCGAGGCGCGCAAGCTCGTCGTGCGCGGCTTCTTCGCCGAGCTCATCCACGAGATCGGCGTCCCGTCGGTCGAGGAGCGCCTGCTCGCCTCCATCGAGGCCGAGCTGGAGAAGTCGATGAGCGTGATCACCGGAGCACCGACCGCATGACCGCGCAGCTGGCCTGTATGACCGACGACCTGGGACCGGAGGAGGCGATGCTCGTGGAGCTCGACGGCGCCGACGGCGCCCCGGTGCCCGTGACCGTCGCTCGTGACGCGGACGGCAACTTCCACGCCATCTCCGACATCTGCTCCCACGGTGCGGTCTCGCTGTCCGACGGCGAGGTGGAGGGCTGCCTGGTCGAGTGCTGGCTGCACGGCTCCCAGTTCGACCTGCGGACCGGTCAGCCGATCCAGCTTCCGGCGGTGCGCCCCGTGCCCGTCTACCCGGTGACCGTCGACGGCGACAAGGTGCTCGTCGACATCGACGCCACCGTGCCCGTTTCCTGAATCTTCTGACTTCGCAAGCAACCCTGGAGTAATCGATATGCCCACCCTCGAGATCCGCGACCTGCACGTCAGCGTCGAGACCAAGGAAGGCCCCAAGCCGATCCTGCACGGTGTCGACCTGACCATCGCCAGCGGTGAGACCCACGCCATCATGGGCCCCAACGGCTCGGGCAAGTCCACCCTCGCGTCGGCGCTCGCCGGCCACCCCAAGTACACGGTCACCTCGGGTACCGCCACGCTCGACGGCGAGGACCTCCTGGCGATGAAGGTCGACGAGCGCGCTCGCGCCGGTCTCTTCCTCGCCATGCAGTACCCGGTCGAGGTCGCCGGCGTGTCCGTCGCGAACTTCCTGCGGACCGCCAAGACCGCCATCTCCGGCGAGGCCCCGCCCCTGCGCACGTGGGGCAAGGAGGTCAAGGGCGCGATGGAGAACCTGCGCATGGACCCGGCCTTCGCCGAGCGCTCCGTGAACGAGGGCTTCTCCGGTGGCGAGAAGAAGCGCCACGAGATCCTGCAGATGGAGCTCTTCAAGCCCCGCTTCGCGGTGCTCGACGAGACCGACTCCGGCCTCGACGTCGACGCGCTGCGCATCGTGTCCGAGGGCGTGAACCGGGCCAAGGAGCAGACCGACATCGGCATCCTGCTCATCACGCACTACACGCGCATCCTGCGCTACATCAAGCCCGACTTCGTGCACGTCTTCGTCGACGGCAAGATCGCCGAGGAGGGCGGCTCCGAGCTGGCCGACCGCCTTGAGGAAGAGGGCTACGACCGGTACCTCGTCAACAACAAGACGGTCTCGGCCTGATCCACCGCTGACGCTCTGCCGATCTTCTGCAAGGGGGAGACCATGACCACCACCGCCACCGTGCGACCGGGCAACCAGGAACCGCTGGCCGCCGCCATCGCGGGAGCCGGGCCTGTCGAGACGCAGCTCTCGACGACCGAGCTGGCCGCCGTCCGCGCGGACTTCCCGCTGCTCGAGCGCACGGTGCGGGGCGGTCAGACCCTCGTGTACCTGGACTCCGCCGCGACCTCCCAGAAGCCGCAGGTGGTGCTCGACACCGAGGTGGACTTCTACGAGCAGCGCAACGCCGCGGTCCACCGCGGTGCGCACCAGCTCGCCGAGGAGGCCACAGAGGCGTTCGAGCAGGCGAGGGCAGCCGTCGCGGCGTTCGTCGGGGCCGACGAAGGCGAGATCGTCTGGCAGCCGGGTGCGACCGCCGCGATCAACGTGGTGGCCTACGCCTTCTCGAATGCGACTCTGGGTCGCGGCGGCGAGGCGGCAGAGCGCTTCCGGCTGGCGCCGGGCGACGAGATAGTCGTCACCGAGGCGGAGCACCACGCGAACCTCGTGCCGTGGCAGGAGCTGTGCGCCCGCACGGGCGCCGTCCTGCGCTGGATCCCGGTGGGCGACGACGGCCGGCTCGACCTGTCGAACCTCGACGCCCTCGTCACCGAGCGCACCAAGGTGCTGGCCTTCGGGCACGTGTCGAACGTGACCGGAGCAGTCGCGCCGGTCGCCACGCTCGTCGCGGCGGCTCGGCGGGTCGGCGCCCTCACGGTGCTCGACGCCTGCCAGTCCGTGCCGAACATGCCTGTCGACTTCCACGAGCTCGGCGTCGACTTCGCCGCGTTCAGCGGGCACAAGATGCTCGGCCCGACCGGCGTCGGCGCGCTGTACGGGCGGCGCGAGCTGCTCGAGGCCATGCCGCCCACGATCACCGGCGGGTCCATGGTCGAGGTCGTGACCATGGAGAGCACCACGTACGCGCCGCCCCCGCAGCGTTTCGAGGCGGGCACCCAGATGGTCGCCCAGGCGGTCGGCATGGGGTGCGCGGCCCAGTACCTCGACGAGCTCGGCATGGCCGGCGTCGCCCGGCACGAGACCGAGCTGGCCGCCGAGATGCTGAAGATCGCCGAGATCCCGGGCGTCCGGGTGATCGGGCCGCTGAGGGCGGACGGGGCGGGTGAAGAGATCAGCAGGTTGGCGGTCGTCTCATTCGTGGTCGACGGCGTGCACGCGCACGACGTCGGACAGGTGCTGGACGACAAGGGCATCGCCGTCCGCGTGGGGCACCACTGCGCGCAGCCGCTGCACCGCCGGTTCGGCGTCGCGGCGACGGCCCGCGCGTCGGCGTCGGTCTACACGACCGTCGAAGAGGTAGTGGCGTTCCGGGAAGCGTTGGCAGGGGTCCGCGCGTTCTTCGGAGCAGAATGAGAACCTCCGCAAGGCCGTTCGGAAGAGTGAGAGAGGCAGCGTCGTGAGCACGCTCGAGCAGATGTACCAGCAGGTGATCCTGGACCACGCGAAGCGTCCGGTGGGCCACGGGCTCGTCGACCTGGCGTCGGTGGAGGGACATCTCGCGGGGGAGTCGCACCAGGTGAACCCGACCTGCGGCGACGAGGTGACCCTCCGGGTCGACGTCACGCCGGAGGGCACGGTGGCGGGCGTCTCGTGGGAGGGGCAGGGATGCTCCATCTCCCAGGCATCGGTGTCGGTCATGACGTCGCTGGTCGAGGGTGCGCCCCTGGCCGAGGTGGCGCGGCTCGACGGCCTGTTCCACGATCTGATGTCGTCCCGCGGCAAGGGCCTGGACGACGACGCCGCGGAGGACGCCCTCGGAGACGCGACAGCGTTCACCGGTGTGTCGCGGTACCCCGCGCGAATCAAGTGCGCGCTGCTCGGCTGGGCGGCGCTCAAGGACTCGCTGGCGCGCAGTGGCGCGCTGGCAACGAGCTGAGGAGAGACCGATGACTGAGGCGAGTACCGAGGTCGGGCAGGAAGCCCCGGCCGCTCCCGCTGAGGGAGTGGGCCCGTCGCCCACCACTGCGGTGGACGTCGAGGAAGCGATGCGCGACGTGATCGACCCCGAGCTGGGGATCAACGTCGTCGACCTGGGCCTGGTGTACGGCATCCAGGTGGACCAGAACAACCACACGACCATCGACATGACGCTCACGTCGGCGGCCTGCCCGCTGACGGACGTGATCGAGGACCAGACCGCGCAGGCGCTCGAGGGCATCGTCGACGGGTTCCGCGTGAACTGGGTCTGGATGCCGCCGTGGGGTCCGGAGAAGATCACGGACGACGGCAAGGAGCAGCTGCGGATGCTCGGGTTCAACGTCTGAGCTGGAACGGGTTCCATGCACGCCAGACTGTCTGGAGCCCGTTCCCGTCGCCCGCCGCACTCACTGGGCGATTGGGTGACGAAACCGCGTGCGCTAGGATTAAGCGCTTAAACGAAGTGCGACCGCTCCGGGAAGTCGCAGCCTCGTCCGCGTTTTGTAGAGGTCGATGCGTTATACCCTCTGCTCACTGGAAGGAGGCTGGATGCCTGTGCCGAGGGCGAAGATCAACCCGAGCATGTCCGATGTGGCGCGGCACGCCGGCGTCTCGATCGCGACGGTGTCGAACGTCATCAACCGCCCTGAGAAGGTCGCTGCGGCGACTGCCGAACGTGTGCGGGCTTCCATCGGGGAGCTGGGGTTCGTGCGCAATGACGTCGCCCGATCGCTCGCTACCGGATCGGCCAGCACGGTCGGTATGGTCCTTGCGGACCTCGACAACTCTCTGTTCGTCGACATGGCCCACGGCGCCCAGCAGGGTTCGGATGCCTCCGGGCTCCGACTGCTCCTCGGGAACGCTGCGTGCGATCTCCGCCGTCAGGACGACTATCTCGACCTGTTCGACGAGGCCCGTGTCAGGGGCGTGCTCCTCGCCCCCATGGAGGACTCTCGGTCGGGCATCGAGAGAATCCGTGCTCACGGTCGCCTGATTGTCGTCCTCAACTTCCAGCAGCCGGACGTCGACTGCTGCACGGTCCTTGTGGACAACGAGCAGGTGGGCTACCTCGCGGCACGCCACCTGATCGAAGGGGGGCGAAGCCGCCTGGCATTCCTCGCTGGACGGGAGTACTACCAGCCCGTGCAGGCGCGCCGTGCAGGCGTCAGGCGTGCGGTGCAGTCGGCGCCGGGCGTCACACTCGAGGAGATCGATGCCGGAGGGCTCGAGTTCCCGAACGGTCTGAGCGTCGCGCGCGATCTCTCCGCGCGCCGGCTCGGAGATCTGCCCGACGGCGTGGTCGCCGTGGCCGATGAGCTCGGCAACGGCCTGATCGAAGGGCTCCGGCTCGAGACCGAGGCGCGCGTTCCACAGGACATCTCGGTTGTCGGTTGCGAGGACAACCGAACTGCACAGGGCGGTCCGGTCGCGCTCACGACAGTGCAGCTCTCCGGGGTCGAGATGGGGCAGGCAGCAGCGGAGCTCCTCATCGAGGAGATGACGGCGGACCCAGGCGTGCATCGCCATCGGACAGTGGTTCTCCACCCGTCTCTCATTGCTCGGGACAGCACGTTCGGTGCGTCATCGACTGAGCTGCTCAGGGCCAAGGGCGCCTGACCGCCAGGGACGGGATGGGGCGTTGAACAGGACTCCCGTTCAACGCCCCACCGCCGCTAGCCGCGCAGCCAGTTCTGGTTGGCGCCACCGTTGCACGACCACTGGCTCGCGGCTGCCCCGTTCGTGCCGGAGCTTCCGTAGACCTCGAGGCAGAGGTTTGATCCCGCGTTTCGGACGGACGCGTACGCCCCGACGGTCGGGGTGATGGTCCAGCGCTGGGCGGACACGCCCGCACAGTCGACCTGCACCATCGCTGCTCCGGCGGTGGTGCTCGCTCCTTGCGGCTGCAGGCACTTGCCGCTGTTGACGTTGACGATCTGGTGGGCTCCGCCGCTCGCCACGAGGCGCCAGCCCTGGTTGGCGCCCCCGTTGCAGTTGCCCTGGTTGACCGCGGCGTTGTTCTGAGTGCTCTGCTCCCAGACATCGAGGCACATGGAGCTGTGCTGCACCTGCATCACCACGTCGGTTCTGCCTAGCGCAGTGCCCAGAACGGGCCAGCCGCCGCTGAAGGTCAGCGGTCGAACGTCCAAGGTCTCGCGCCCGCCATTCGCGGCGTCGTAGTAGTGGTAGGCGAGGTACTTCGCCGACCCGTCCGCGTAGACGTCGGCGCCGCCGGCAGCGACTCGTGGACTGGCCCCACGCATGACGACCGTCCCGCCGCCGTTGGCGATGTCCTGCCCTGCTTGGTCGTAGTAGGGGCCGGTGACGGAGGTCGCTCGGGCAACCACCGTGTAGTAGGTGCTGCTCGTCCCCGAACAGCACGCGCCCTTGGAGCCGAACATGTAGAAGTAGCCGCCGTCCTGGACGATCGAGACGCCCTCGACGCCCGTGGCGACCCTCCACAGGTTGTGGTCCGATGTCGAGAGCTTGCCGGTGCCCTCGTCCAGGACGTGCAGGTAGCTGGCCCCTCCTGTCCAGGATCCCCAGGAGACGTAGAGCCTTCCGTCCCCGCCCCGGACCACATCGGGGTCGATCGGGTAGTTCACGTCGGTCACCATCCCGCGGTCGGTCCAGGGCCCAGCAGGATTGGTCGCGGTCAGCAGTCCCATCGCCGCATCCGCGGTGCCCCAGAGGGAGGCGCCGTAGTAGAGGTGGTACTCGCCGTCGAAGTAGTTGACGTCCGGGGCCCAGATGTTCGGTGGCGTCGAACCCAGCTCCTGCGTGATCCACGCGGGCGTCGACGACCACGTGTTGCCGACCTTGGTCCAGCCGGTCGCCGCTGTCGAGTCGCACGTGCGGTAGATAGTGATCGACCCCGACGGGTTCTGGGAGTCGTTCTCGAACCCGGTGGAGAAGGCGTAGTGGCAGCTGCCCACCTTGATCACAGTGGGGTCGTGCAACCGGGTCTGTCCCGTGAGGGCGGCTGCCGGCGTAGCGGTGAGCGCCGCCGCTACCAGCGACAGGATGGTGACGAGCGTCGTGATCCACCAGGTGTGCGCGCGTCCGAAGGCATGTCTCATCGGTGTGACTCCCTTGTCCCCGTATGTACGGCGTGTGCGGCATCTCGCACACGGGGCGGGACGCTACTGGGTGTTAAGCGTTTCAACAAGACCCTGAGTTGACCCCCGCGATCGCGGGTGAACGCGGTTGACACGTTTTCGCGGATCGGCCTAAGGTCAGCCTTTAAGCGCTTCAATCGAGCGTGTGCTGCACTTCAAGGAGGAATTGTGGACAACCGACGCACGCGTCGCTCATGGCGACCAGGGATGACCGCGGCCGTCGCCACGATCGTGGTGGCCCTTGCCGGCTGCGCAGGTGGTGGCTCGGGCAGTGCCGCAGACAGCAACGGTGGTGTCGACTCGTTCGGGCTGCTCATCAACGACGACAACCAGATCGTGCAGGACGCCCTCACCTCGCTCAGCGAGAACGCGTGCTCGGCCGAGAACGGCGCCCTGCCGCTCGAGATCGAGACGACCCCGCAGTCCGGGCTCGACCAGCAGCTGCAGCTCCGCGGCGGGCAGGATGCGCTCCCCGCGCAGTTCGCGGCGAGCGGGTCGCCCGTCGTCACCAAGCAGCTCGATGAAGCGGGCCAGACGCTCGACCTGGAGCAGGCCCTCACCGACCTCGGTGTGCGCGACGGCATCGAGCCGGCGGCCATCTCGACCATCGAGAACCTGTACGGCGGGCTCATCGTGCTGCCCTACCAGTTCAACATCGAAGGCGTCTGGTACAACAAGGAACTCTTCGCGGAGAACGGGATCGACGTGCCCGCCACGTGGAGCGAGTTCGTCGACGCCGCTGCGACCCTCGACGCTGCCGGTGTCACCGCACTCTCGGCCTCGGGCGAGCAGGGGTGGCCCATCACCCGTCTCGTCAGCGGCTACCTCTATCGCGAGCTCGGCCCCGACGCGCTCCAGGAGGTCGCTGACGGCGAGGCCAAGCTGACCGATCCCGAGTACGTGGCCGCCGCTCAGGCGATCGCGGACCTCGGCGCAGCGGGCTACTTCGGTGAAGGCGTCGGGTCGATCGACTACGACACCTCTGTCGCGCAGTTCCTGACCGGCGAGGCCGGGATGTTCTACATGGGCAGCTGGGCGCTCGGAGCGTTCAACGATCCGGCACAGAACCAGATCGGCGAGGACAACATCGGGTTCTTCCCGCTGCCCGAGGTCGAGGGCGGAGCAGGCACTGCCGACCAGATTCCCGCCAACGTCGGCCTGCCGATCGCGGTCTCCGCGAACGGTTACAACGAGGAGGTGGGCGCGTGGCTCGGATGCATCGTGGACAACTACGGTTCGACGTCGCTCGGTGAGCAGGGCACGATCTCCGGCTTCACGGTCAACGACGAGGTGAGCGGCGTCCCGCCGCTGACGGAGCTCGTCCAGGACACGATCTCCAGCACTACCGAGAGCACGCTGTGGTTCGAGGCGTTGTTCGGTGCGAAGGCGACGACGACGAGTCAGCAGAACGCGGCGCCCCTCGTGACCGGCGCTCTCTCCGCCGAGGAGTTCATGGCCAAGGTTCAGGCCGACCTCGACTCGGAGTAGTCGACCGGTGTCGTTCCGGGTGCCACCCGGCGGCGGCGCCACCAGGCGTCGCCGCCCCGACCTGCGGCTTAGGTAGAGAGACTCATGCACAACGTCCTCGGCGATCGGAAAGCGATCGCCATCCTTCTCGGGCCAGCACTACTGGTCTACACACTCGTCATGCTGGCGCCCGTGCTGTGGTCGCTCGCACTCACGCTCTTCGACGGCAATGCCCTCTTCGGTTTCGAGTACGTCGGGTTCGACAACATCGCCGCACTCGCCGGTGACCCACGGATCCTCTCGGCGCTCGGCTTCACGATCAGGTACGCGATCGTGATCACCGTCGGTCAGGTGCTCCTCGGGTACCTGCTCTCTCTGCTCTATGTGTTCGCGTTGCGGCGGGCCTCGGTGATCGTGCGAACCCTCGTGTTCTTCCCTGTCGTCCTGCCGACGGTCGCCGTTGCGCTCATGTTCCAGCAGCTGTTCGCCATCGCGCCGAGGGACGGGCTCGTCAACGAGCTGCTGAACGTCTTCGGTATCGCGAGCGTCGATTGGTTCGGCAGCCCTGAGACGGCCTTCTGGGTGATCGTGATCATGGACATCTGGCGCTCGATGGGCTTCTACGCAGTGCTGCTGTACGCCGGTCTCGTCGACATCCCCGAGGACGTCATCGAGTCCGCACGGCTCGACGGCGCCAGCGGCTGGCGGCTCGTGCGGCACATAGTCCTGCCCCTGTCGCTCCCCGTTCTGCTGTCCTCGGTGATCTTCAGCATCAACGGCACCCTGAAGGTCTTCGACTCCGTTCTGGCCCTGACGAACGGCGGACCCGGGGACTCGACCACCCCGTTGACGCTGTACATGTTCCAGACGTCGTTCACCTACGGCGAGTACGGCTACGGAAGCACGATCGCGCTCGTGCTGACGGTCCTGTGCCTTGGAGTCACGCTCCTGATCTTCCGCAGCTCCCGCGACGACATCACGAAGGCAGCACGATGAGCGCCACCAAGACCTTCACGGTCGACGCAACGGCAAGAACGCCCCGTGCCGTGACAGCCAGGACGCGCCGGATCTCGAAGATCTTGCGCGCCTTGCCGGTCCGCATCCTGGTCGCCGTACTGCTGGTGATCGAGATCTATCCGTTGGTCTGGCTCGTCCTCGGCTCCTTCAAGACCCAGAACGAGTTCCTCACCGAGCCCAGCTGGGCGCTGCCGTCGCAGGTCAACTTCGACAACTACGTCGCGGCATGGACCGAGGGCGACGTCGGCTCGTACATCCGCACCAGCCTCCTCGCCACAGTGCCTTCCCTGGCTCTCATCATCGTCTTCGGCGTGGCGGCCGGTTTCGCACTTGAGGTGCTGGTGTGGAAAGGGCGCAACCAGGTGCTCCTCGCTTTCCTGGTCGGGATCATGGTCCCGGGTCAGATGATCCTGCTGCCACTCTTCACCGCCTATTTCGAGCTCGGGCTCGCGGGCACGCTCTGGCCCCTGATCATCACCTACACCGCGACGGGGCTACCTCTGACCGTCTTCATGATGGCGACGTACTTCCGGGCAGTGCCTCGCGAGGTGTTCGAGGCCGCGGCGCTGGACGGGGCCTCCGTCCTCCGGTCCTTCTGGTCGATCGGATTCCCGATGGTGCGCAACGCGGTGTTCACGGTCGCTCTGGTGCAGTTCTTCTTCATCTGGAACGACCTGCTGATCGCGCTGACCTTCATCACCGGACGGGACCTGCGGACCATCCAGGTCGGGCTCCTGACCTTCTCCGGAGAGTTCGGTCAGACCGCCTACGGCCCGCTCTTCGCCGCGATCTGCATCAACGTCCTCGGGGTGCTGGTCCTGTACCTGTTCCTCAACCAGCGGGTCATGAAGGGCCTGACCGCCGGCTCCGTCAAGGGCTGACCCGACCAATGACCGGAGAACCGATGCCTCAGCATCCCCATGCCCAGATCCGGACAGATGAAGTGCGCCTGACCGCGGCGCGGCCTCATCGACCGACCATCGAGCACCACCGTGTCCCGTTCGGGATCGGTGAAGCGCTGCCGCGTGTCAGCTGGGTCACGAGCGCCCCGTCGGGATGGGCACAGGTCGGGGTGGAGCTGCGGCTCCAGCTCAACGGACGGACCTGGCTCCACGAGATCGTGACGGGTGACTCCGTGCTGGTCGCCTGGCCGTTCGAGGCCCTCGAGTCACGGGACCGTGGTGAGCTCTCGGTGCGTGTGTGGGGTGAGGGCGGTGACCGGAGCGAGTGGAGTCCCCCCACCACGATCGAGGCCGGCCTGCTCCAGCCCTCGGACTGGGTAGCGACCCCCATCGGCGTGGGCTGGAGCGAGGATTCCCAGGACGCTCGGCCCCCTGCGCTCCTCAGGACCGAGTTCGAGATCACTGGAACCGTTGTACGAGCGCGGCTGTATGCGACCGCACACGGTCTCTACCAGGCCGAGATCAACGGCGCCCGAGTAGGCGACGACGAGCTCTCGCCGGGCTGGACGAGCTATCGCAGCCGGCTTCGCTACTACAGCTACGACGTGACCGACCTGGTTCGGAGTGGTCGGAATGCGATGGGGGCATGGCTCGCGGACGGTTGGTTCCGAGGTCGGCTGGGCTTCGACGGGGGACACGTCGACCTCTACGGCGACCAGACCGCGTACCTGGCCCAGCTGGAGGTCACGCTGTCGGACGGGCGGCGTCTCGTGTTCGCGACGGACGAGTCATGGCTCTGCGCCAGGAGCCCCATCCAGTCGAGCGGGCTGCTGGAGGGCGAACATCATGACGCCGCCACAGAGCCGCGCGGGTGGTCCAGTCCCGGGTTCGGCGACCCGGAGTGGACGCCGGTCGGCCCACGACGGATCGACCTCACGACCCTCGTCGCACCGCTCGGCCCACCAGTGCGGTGCACGGAAGAGCTGCACCCGACTGCGGTCGATCGTCGTGCCGACGGACGGATCGTCCTCGACTTCGGCCAGAATCTCGTCGGTCGCCTGCACATATCGGTGCAGGGGAGTCCCGGCGACGTCATCCGCATCCGGCACGCCGAAGTCCTCGACCACGACGGCGAGCTCTGCACCCGGCCCCTTCGCGGCGCGTACTCGACCGACTCCTACGCCCTGCGAGGCGACGGTCCTGAGAGCTGGGAACCACGATTCACCATCCACGGCTTCCGGTATGCCGAGATCACCGGGTGGGGTGACCGAGACGTCCAGGGCGCGATATGGGCCCGGGTGCTCCACACCGACATGAGACGGACTGGATGGTTCGAGACGTCGGACGCCGACCTCAACCGACTGCACGACAACGTCGTGTGGAGCATGCGTGGCAACTTCGTCGACCTGCCCACCGACTGCCCACAGCGCGACGAACGCCTCGGCTGGACAGGCGACATCCAGGTCTTCGCCCCGACCAGCACCTTCCTGTACCAGTGCGGCGGGCTGCTGTCCTCCTGGCTCCAGGACGTCAGCGCGGAACAGCTGCCCGACGGCACCGTGCCGTGGTACGTGCCCGCCATACCCGGCGGGGAGCAATGGACTCCTCCACGGCCCGGCGCAGGCTGGGGCGACGCGGCCGTACAGATCCCTTGGACGCTCGGCGAACGCTTCGGCGACACCGGCGTACTGGAACGGCAGTACACGAGTGCGCGTGCCTGGGCCGATCTCCAGAACCGACTTGCCGGCGAGCATCACGTCTGGGACCAGAGCTACCAGCTCGGGGACTGGCTCGATCCCTCGGCGCCCCCGGACGACCCCGCGAGAGGGCTCACGGACCCCCACCTCGTGGCTACTGCCTACTACGCTCGTTCGTCCGACGTGCTCGCCGCCACCGCGCAGCGGGTCCGGCCGGACGACGTCGCAGAGCTCGAGGCGCGGGCAGCCGCCGCACGGCGCGGATTCCGTACGGCATACCGGACCGGGCCAGGCCGTCTGGCCTCCGACTCCCAGGCCGCCTACGCTCTTGCGATCATGTTCGGCCTCTTTGACGAGGACGAGCTACCGGCGGCGGGGGACCGTCTGGCGGTCCTCGTGCAAGAGGCGGGCCATCACCTCACGACCGGCTTCCTGGGAACCCCGGTGCTGCTGGACGCCCTGACCAGGACGGGTCACCGGGACACCGCTCACGCACTCCTCCAGCAGCGCACGGTGCCTTCTTGGCTCTATCCGGTCACGATGGGTGCCACGACGGTGTGGGAGCGTTGGGACAGCCTGCTCCCGGACGGGTCGGTGAACCCGGGTGACATGACCTCGTTCAATCACTACGCCTTCGGTGCGGTTGCCGACTGGATGCACCGTGAGGTCGCCGGGATCGCCTGCGCCGAGCCCGGATGGCGCCGAATCAGGTTCCGACCTGGGGTCGAGAGCGGATTGCTCTGGGCGACCGCGGCTCATGAGACTCCCTATGGGCGCGCCTCCATCCGGTGGGAACACGGTGTCGATGGCCTTCAGATCGAACTCGTGGTGCCGACGGGGGCTGCGGGCGTGCTCGAGCTTCCTGGGCTGCCGGTCCGGGACCTCGACCCTGGTCGACATTCGTTGCTGCTGCCGACCCCGCGTCCCGTAGGAGCGCCCAGTTCCCCGTGATCCCCGGGATCCAGGGCAGATGTGCGTCCTCACCCATGACCCCGAGTTCGACCTCCCGCTGCTCACCGCCGAGCGACCCGATCAGGCGTGTGGGTCCCCTGCGTGACCAGGCTGGTCGCTCACCAGCGCACGCAGCTCTGCGACGGTCGTGTCGCGCATCCAGCTGTGGGCGGCGTCTCCACTGTTGCGCGCGTGCCAGCTGACCGTGAGGGACAGCTCGGGTATCGCGAGCGGCAGAGGCGCGGTGGTCAGGCCGAGTGCGTCGATGTCCTGCTGGCAGAACCACTCGGGAACGGTCGTCACGCAGCCTGTGGTGTGGACGATGCGCAGGGCGGCGGTGCTGGTAGGCGCGGTCGCTCTCACCGTGCGGACAAGGTTCAGCTCGCGGAGAGCGTCGTCGACAGGGTCCGCGAGTCGTCCGCGCCGGGAGACGTTCACGTGCGTGGCCGCGGCGTACGCCGCGGCGGTGACCGGCTCGCCGGCCAGGGGGTGGTCGCTGCGCATCGCGACGACGAAGCTGCTCGTGGCGATCGTCCGCGATTCCACGTCTGCGGTGGTCCCTGCGGTCGACCCGATCTCGATGTCTGTGCGTCCGGTGCGCAGCCCTTCCGTGTCGGTGCTGGTCTCGGCGAGGAACCGGATGCGGACGTTCGTCCTCAATGCCACCCCGGGCGAAACCTCCCTGGAGCGTCTCTCGGCAATGAGGGAGGAGCTTGCCGGCAAGATCCTCGTCGACGTCAGCAACGGGGTCGAGCGTGGCGAGAACGGGATGCCAGGGACGCTGACCTATCCGGGCTCCAGCCTGGGGGAGAAGCTGCAGGAAGCCCTCCCGGACACGAAGGTCGTGAAGACACTCAACACCATGTTGTTCACGGTCATGGCGAACCCCGGCAGCCTGAGCACACCTGCGACGGTGTTCGTGTCCGGAGATCACGCCGACGCCAAGGCCACCGTCACCGGGCTGCTGCACGACCTCGGGTGGCGCCATGGTTCGATCCTCGACCTGGGTGGCATCCGCACCGCCCGCGGCCCGGAGGCGATGGTCCTGTTCGTCCCCGATCTCATTGCGGCGCGCGGACTCGCTCCGTTCGCGATCACAGTGGCGTCCTGAGGGTCCCCGAGCCGGGGAGCTGCCGCCCGACCGACCAGGTGCCTACCCGCGGAGCAAGGGCACCAGCTCCGATCCCTGACGCTCGATCTCGGGCAGGTACGGGGTGTCGGACAGCACGAAGTGGGTCACGCCCAGCCGTTCGTACTTCCGCAACGCCTCGGCGACCTCGGACGCCGTCCCGACGAGCCAGGTGGTCCCGGCACCGCCGCCCCCGGCTCGTCCCGGAGCCGTGTACAGGATGTCGTCCAGGACGTCGCCGCGCTCGGCCAGCTCCAGCAGCCGCCGCTGTCCGACGGCGGAGGGGCTGCCCCAGCGGCGACCACCCGGCTGCTCGTGGTCCGCCCGGGCGGTGAGCTGGGCGACCTTCGCCTCGGCATCGGCCCACGCCTCCTCGGTCGTGTCCCGCACGAGCGTCGTGATGCGCAGGCCGAACTCCAGCGGCGCGTGCTCGCGCCCCAGCTGCGTCTCCAGGGTGCGTAGGCGGCCGATCCGTTCCGCGATACCGTCCAGCGGCTCGCCCCAGAAGAGCTGCACGTCCGCCTCCGTGGCGGCGACCCGCTCGGCCGCCGCCGACGCCCCGCCGAAGTAGAGCCGCGGATGGGGGCGGCCCGGACGGGCCGCCGGGCGCAGGTCCAGCGTCGAGTCCGTGACCTGGAAGTGCTCGCCCGCATAGGTGACCGACTCCTGCGTCCACAGCCGCCGCACGATCTGCAGGAACTCCTTGGTGCGCGCGTACCGGTCCGCCTGGTCGCCCTCGGCGTCGCCGTACGCGGCCAGGTCGTCCTGGCCCGACACGATGTTGAGGCGCACGCGCCCGCCCGACAGGTGATCCAGCGTGGCGGCAGCCGAGGCCAGGTGGGCCGGCCGCCAGTACCCCGGCCGGACGGCGACGAGGGGCTCGAACGTCGTCGTCCGCGCGGCCAGCGCGGTGGCCACCGTGAACGTGTCCGGGCGGCCCCAGCTCGTGCCCAGCAGGGCTCCGTCCCAGCCGTGCCTCTCGAGCTGCGTGGCGTGCTCGGTCAGCGTGTCGAGGCTGTTGTGTCCAGCGGTGGCGTCGTCCCCGCGGTGGCCCGGGTGGGTCTGGTTGGGGATGTACCAGAGGATGTCGTCGGCCATGTCAGGCTCCCGTCGTGGTGCGCTGGAGCGTGGCGTACCGGTTGGCGGGGCGGGCCAGCCCGTAGTGCTCGCGGAGGGTGGTGCCCTCGTACTCGCTGCGGAACAGCCCGCGCTCGCGCAGGATCGGCAGGACGTGCGTGGTGAACTGCTCCAGGCCGGACGGCAGCGCGGCGGGCATGATGTTGAACCCGTCGGCGGCCTCGGCGTCGTACCACTCCTGCAGTGCGTCGGCGACCTGCTCCGGGGTGCCCGCGAAGGTGCGGTGCCCGCGCCCGCCGCCGAGCCGCCCGATGAGCCGGCGTACCGTCAGCCGCTCGCGCCGCGCGAGCTGCACGATCAGCGTGTAGCGGCTCTTGGCGCCCTCTATCTCGTCCTCGTCGGGCAGGTCGGCCGGCAGCTCGCGGTCCAGCGGCAGGTCCTCGGGCGCCAGCCGTAGCGTGCGGGCGAGCTGGCGCTGCGCGTACTCGGGCAGGATGAGCTCGTCGAGGTCACGCTCCTTCGCGAGGGCCTCGGCCTCGGTCGCGCCGATCACCGGCACGATGCCGGGCAGGACGCGCACCCCGTCGGCGTCCCGCCCGGCGGCCACGGCGCGCGACTTGAGGTCCCGGTAGAACGCCTGGGCGTCCCCGAGGCTCTGGTGGGCGGTGAAGACTGCCTCCGCGTGCCGGGCCGCGAGGTCCTTGCCGTCCTCCGACGACCCCGCCTGCACGATCAGCGGCCGGCCCTGCGGCGACCGCGGCACGTTGAGCGCCCCGGCGACCGAGAAGTACTGCCCGACGTGCTCCGGCGGATGGATCTTGGCGCTGTCGGCCCAGACGCCCGCGGCCTTGTCGGCGACTATCGCGTCGTCCTCCCACGAGTCCCAGAGCTTGAACGCGACGTCGAGGAACTCGGCGGCCCGCGCGTAGCGCTCTGCGTGCGCGGGCTGGTCGTCCAGGCCGAAGTTCCGGGCGATCTCCGGACCCGCCGTCGTCACCACGTTCCAGCCCGCGCGGCCCGCGGACACGTGGTCGATCGAGGCGAACCGCCGCGCCAGGTTGTACGGCGAGTTGTAGGTGGTCGACGCCGTCGCGATGAGCCCGATCCGCTCGGTCGCCGCCGCGATCGCGGTGAGCACGATGAGCGGGTCAAGGGTCCCCGCCGGACGGCGCCCCACGTCGCCCTGCAGCCCCGGCCCGTCCGCGAAGAAGATCGAGTCGAACCGCCCGCGCTCCGCGATCTGGGCGAGGCGGCGCAGGTGGCCGATGTCGTGGCCGGTCGCGTCCGGGCTGCTCTCCGGCAGACGCCAGGACGCCTCGTGGTGGCCGCTGCTCATGAGGAAGGCGTTGAGATTGAGTCGTCCGGGGCGGTGGTTCGTGGTCATGGGGTGTCCTCTCGGTCCAGGCCGAGCGCGTCGAGCAGCTCGGCGCGCAGTGTGCGGTGCGTGTCCTGGTCGACGGCGTCGTGCGTCGTGGCGGACGGGGTACGGCGTTCCAGCACGATGCGCCCCGCGTCGAGCACGACCACCCGGTCGGCCAGCACTATCGCCTCGTCCACGTCGTGCGTGACCATCAGGACGGTCGGCCGGTGCCGCCGGAGCAGGTCGCGGAGCAGGTCGTGCATGCGCAGCCGGGTCAGCGCGTCGAGCGCGCCGAACGGCTCGTCCGCGAGCAGGAGCTCCGGGCTGCGGGACAGCGACCGGGCCAGCGACACCCGCTGCTGCTCACCGCCCGACAGCTCGTTCGGCCAGGCCCGTTCACGTCCGCCGAGCCCGACCTCGGCCAGTGCGGCGCGGCCGGCCGCGCGGGCCTCGTTCGGCGCGGCCTCGTGCCCCAGCACCACGTTGTCGAGCACCCGCGCCCAGGGCAGCAGCCGCGAGTCCTGGAAGACGACGGACACGTTGCGCGGCACCTGGACCTGCCCCGACCCGTGGACGTCGTGGTCGAGCCCGGCGAGCGCCCGCAGCAGGGTGCTCTTTCCGGACCCGGACCGGCCGAGGATCGCGACGAACTCGCCCTCGGCGATCTCCAGGTCGAGCCCGTTGAGCACCCCGGCGGGCGTCCCGTAGGTCCGCACCAGGTCGCGCACGACGACGGCGGGGCGGCCGTCGGCCGGGTCGCGCACGTCCAGGTGGGCACCGTCTCCGGTGCCGGCAGCGGTCAGTCCTCCAGCGTGCGTCGCCATGTCAGCGCCTTCCTCTGCAGCAGCCGGACGGAGTAGTCCGCGGTGTAGCCAAGGACGCCGTAGACGACGAGGCCGACAAAGATGACCTCGGTCTGCCCGTAGGTGCGCGCGAGCTCCATCATGTAGCCGATCCCGGCGGTGCCGTTGACCTGCTCGACGACGACGAGCGCGAGCAGCGAGCCGGTCACGGCGAAGCGCAGGCCGAGCAGGAACCCGGGCAGCGCACCGGGCAGGACGACGCGTGTGACGAACTGGCGGCGCCCGAGGCGGAGGGTCTCGGCGAGCTCGACGTACCGCTTGTCGATCGACCGCAGCCCGTTGTGGGTGTGGATGTAGATCGGGATGAACACGCCGAGCGCGATGGTGATCACCTTCATCTCCTCGCCGATCCCGAACCACAGGATGAGCAGCGGCAGCAGGGCCAGGTTCGGGACGGCGCGCTTGACCTGGATCGGTCCGTCGAGGAGTGCCTCCCCGATGCGGCTCAGGCCAGAGAGGAGGGCGAGCACGACCCCGGCCAGCACGCCCCAGACCAGCCCCTGCGCGGCCCGGGTCAGCGAGACCCACAGGTTCTCCAGGAGGTTGCCGTCCACTGCGAGGTCCACGCCCGTTGTCACCACCGTCCACGGAGCCGACAGCACGCGGGGGTCGATGAGTCCGGCGGCCGAGCCCACTGTCCAGACCGCCAGGAGCAGCACGATGCCCGAGCCGGCCGCCAGGGGCACCGGCTTGCGCAGACCGAGACGGCGGATCCGGGGGCGGACGTCGGTCGCCGGCTGTCGTACCGGACGCTCGAGGGCTACTCGGTTCGTCTGGACGAGGGCGGTCACTGTGTGCCCCAGGCCTGCTCGGCGGCCTCGCCCGCGACCGGGCCGAACCGCTCGTCGAAGAGATCCGCGGCCTGCAGCGCCGGCCGGTCGAGCTCCTCGGCGAGCAGGTCGATCGTCTCCTGGGTGCGCTCGATCCCGTCGGAGAGGTCGGACGGGACCTCGGGCCTTGCCGCGGTGTCGATGAGGTGCTGCGCGTCGTCGTCGGTCAGGCCCTGGTCCTCGACGTAGTACTTCTCCTTCCAGATCTCGGGGTTCTCGTAGATCCACACCCGCGCCTGGGCCCACGCGGCGACGTACTGGCGCAGAGCGGCCGCCTTGGCCGGGTCACGCACGACGTCGGTCGGGCCGTAGAGATGGCTGGGGTCGTCCCGCAGGCCGTGCCGGAGCGACGTGGCGCCGTCGGCCCCGTACTTGTCGAGGTAGCGCAGCAGCGCGGTGCCGCCGACGGGGGCGACGTCGACCTCGCCTGCCGCGAGCGCGGTCGGGTACACGTCGCCGGTGGAGGGCAGCTCGACCAGCTCGACGTCGTCCTGCCTGAGCCCCGCCGATCGCAGGGACTTCAGGACGAGCGATCCCTGGGCCTGGCCGGGGCTGAACGCGATCCTCTTGCCGCGGAGGTCCGACAAGTCGTCCAGCTCCACGCCGGGAGCGCCCGCGAGCTCGTAGACCGGGTACTCCTGCCAGTCCTGGCGGTACTGGGAGGCGTAGATCTGCACGTCGAGGCCGGTCCAGGCGGCATGGATCGGGGGTATCTCGGCGACCGCGCCGATGTCCAGGGCACCCGCGTTGAACGCCTCGATGGTCTGCGGGCCGCCGGAGATGTTGGCCCACTCGATCTCGAAGTCGAAGTCCGAGTCGATCTCGTCGCCGGCCAGCTCGAACGCCTTCTGCGTCGTCGGGTCGCCGATCGCCAGGGTCGTACCGGCGGGGACCTCGGTGGGCAGCGCCGCAGCGGGGGAGAGGCCGCCCTGGACGTTGGCCTCCGCGCCTGCGGCGCAGCCGGAGGCCAGCAGGACGAGGGCCGTGACGGCGACGAGGGCTGTGGTCGTGGTCGCGCGGCGGTGGGTGGTCGCGCGGCTCGCGGCCACGCCGGCAGGTCTGTGGGGCATGGGTCGTCCGATCGTCAGTTCTTGGGTATGGCGGGGCGGCCCTGCCGGTCGGGAGGTCCGAGACTCAGGGCTGTTCGTGGGATCTCGGGCGAGAGGTCCCGGTCAGGTGACGGGCGAGCGGTCAGAGGTCCGTGCGGTCACCGGTGCGGTGGTGGATGCGGTCCGTGCGGACCGGCGGACAGGTGCGGTATCCGTCGTCGGATCCGCAGTGCCGCATCAGGAGGTCTTCCAGCGCGTACAGGCCGAGGTTCACGGCGGGCTGTGCGGTCATGGTGCGCTCCTCGCGACGTCGTTCTCGTGATGTCGTTCTCCTGATGAGGCCGAGGTATAGGCGCCAGCTCGGAGCTTGACCAGAGTCCGGGTCATAGCTCTCACTATCTGGACACTCGCGCCTGCGATCACCACAACCCGTACGGCTACCTGCTGGGCGGCGACGAGCTCGACGACGTCCTGCTGGAGCTGGGCCTGCGGCGAGCGGCCAGCATCTGGCGCAACCACACGGCGACCGAGCCGAACGCGCCGCGCGGCGTGTACGGCAGAGCGTGCATGGCGTTCGTGCTCATGGACCCCACCGCGCGGGCCCGCGGGTGCCCGACGACCAGGCGGTGCTGGCCGCCGTCGTCGTCGGGGTCCTTTGTGAAGCCGATCACAAATGGGTTTCTCTATCGACGTGCTGCTGCGAGGATCTGTCGGATGGCCAGCAACGGTGCCGAGCGACGGGGGTGACGCATGGCGCGCCTTCGCGACTGGCTGGACCGTACGACCGAGACCTGGTCGCCCCCGACGGCCCGTGACCTGAGGGGCCCTTTCCGTTTCCTCGCCTGGCTCGTTCGATCGCAGGCAGGACGCGTCGCCTCCGGTGCGGCGCTGGGGATCTGCTGGATGGTCGGCCTCGCGATCCCGCCCTGGGTGCTGTCCCGTGTGGTGGACGACGGACTGGTCGCCCGCGACGCCGTCGTCGTCGCCGGCTGGACGGGGGTCCTTCTGGCGGTCAGCGTGCTGAACGCGCTGCTGGCGATCGCCCGGCACCGCACGATGACCAAGGTCCGGATGGATGCGTCCTTCCGCTCGGTCCGGGCGACGGTATGGCACACGTCCCGCCTGGGTGCCTCGCTGCCGCGTCGGGTGAGCGCCGGGGAGGTCGTGACGATCGGCATCACCGACGTCCAGATCGTCGCGCAGGCGCTGACCGTCACGGGGCCTGGTATCGGCGCGGTGGTGGCCTACGCCGTCGTCGCGGTCATGCTGTTCACCATCTCACCGTTGCTGGCTGCCGTGATCCTCGCAGGGGTTCCGCTGCTCGCAGTCGCTGTGGGTCCTCTGCTGCAACGCATCGAGCGAACGGGTGGGGAGTACCGCCTGCACCAGGGACGGCTGACGACCCGGCTCGTCGATGTGCTGGGCGGCCTTCGCGTGCTCAACGGCCTCGGCGGGAAGGCGTTCGTGGCCGAGCGCTACGAGCTGCAGTCACAAGGACTCGTGGATCGCGGCTATCGGGTCGCCGGACCCTCCAGCTGGGTCGGCGCGCTGTCAGGCGGTCTGCCGGCGCTGTTCCTGGCGGTCGTGGTCTGGTTGTCGGCGCGGCTGGCCGCGGCTGGGGAGATCACGATCGGTGACGTCGTCGCGGTCTACGGCTATGTCGCGGTGCTGGTGGTTCCTGTGGCGTCGCTCATCGAGAGCGGTGGGGACATCGCTCGCGCCCGGGTGGCGGCTCGGCGCATCATCGGCCTGCTGGAGCTGCCGGTCGCTCAGGACGGCGACGGTCATCCGGCCTCGCTGCCACCGGGCTGTGGCCCGCTCGTCGATCCAGCGTCCGGCGTCACCGTTCGTCCCGGCCTGTTCACGGTGCTGGTGGCAGCGCGCCCGGGGGAGACAACCGCGGTGATCGAGCGGCTCGGGCACCTTGGCGCCGATCGTGAATCGGGCGTGACGTGGGCCGCCGTACGGATCGACCGCGTCGCCCGCGACGAGCTCAGGAGCCGGATGGTCGTGGCCGACCACGATGCCGAGGTATTCGCGGGCAGCGTCCGCGACCTCGTCCCGGGACGCCTGGATCCTGACGAGAGCCGGGTGCGCGAGGCCCTCCACGTGGCCGTGGCAGACGATGTGGTCGAAGCGCTGCCTGGCGGTCTGGACTCCGCGATCGCCGCCGGCGGCAGTGATCTTTCCGGCGGGCAGCGGCAGCGCATCCGTCTTGCTCGGGCCGTGTACGCCGCGCCGGACGTCCTGCTCGCCGTCGACCCGACCTCGGCGGTCGATGCGAAGACCGAAGCGACGATGATCGACCGGCTCCGCGAGGCCAGGCGTACCAGGACGACGGTGATCACGACGACGTCGCCGCTCGTGCTGGACCGCGCCGACGAGGTCATCGTCCTCGTCGACGGCCGGGTCTCGTCGGTCGGGACGCACGTCGAGCTGCTGCGCAGCGATCCCGAGTACCGCGAGCTGGTGTCCCGCCCCCAGGGCAGCGACGGGGCCAAGGGCGCGGCCGATGAGTAGGCAGCTGCCGGTTGCGGGTTCCGGCAGCGTCCGGGCCGCGGTGGTCCGTGACCTGGGCGCGGACCGCCGCGCTGTGGTGGCGGTGGTCGTGGTCAACGGACTCGCCTCGGCGACAGGGCTGGCCGGCCCGTGGCTGCTGGGCCGGATCATCGACACGATCCAGGCCGGACCCGCTGATGTGCTCAGCGCGGTGGACCGGCTGGCCCTCGGCGCGCTGCTGTTCACCATCGCGCAGACAGTGCTCTCGTGGTGGGCGCTCAAGCTCGGCTACCGGTTCGGTGAACGTACTGCGGCACGCGTCCGTGAACGATTCCTGCGGCGAGTCCTGGCGCTGCCACCACGGGTCGCGGACCATCTGCCGTCCGGCGATCTGATCGCGCGCGGGAGCACCGATGCCTCCCTGGTCGCGATGACCCTGCGGTCCGCGGTACCCGAAGTTCTAGTGGCGGTCGTCCACGCCCTGTTCCTCATGGTCGCGGTACTCGTCCTGGACCCGCGGCTCGGGTTGTGCGGGCTCGTCTGCCTGATCGGTGTCGGAACGGCGGTGCGCTGGTACCTGCACCGCGCCAGACCCGCTTACCTGGAGGCCGCCGCGGCCCGCGGGGAGCTGGCCGACGTCGTCGCCGGCACCGCCAGGGGCGCTCGCACGATCGAGCTGCTCGGGCTGGAACGCCGTCGGGGACAGGCGGCGGAAGCCGCCATCACTCGGGCGCGGTCCGCGAACCTGCGGACGCTGTGGCTGAGAACTGTCCTGTTCCCGTGGGCCGAGATCTCGTTGGCGCTCCCCGTGATCGGAGTGCTGCTGATCGGCGGCATCCTGTACGCCGACGGCCTGGTCAGCCTCGGCGTCGTGGTGACCGCGACGGTGTACCTGCGCCAGCTCGTCGGCCCGCTCGAGACCCTGATGTTCTCGGTCGAGCAGCTCCAAGGTGCCGCCGCCTCCTACGCACGAGTCGAAGGCGTGGCGGACGTCTCCGACGCGGAGCCCCAGCCGCACACCGGGGGTCGCGACGTCAGCGACGAGGAGCAGGGTGATCGCATCCGGGTGAACAACGCTCACTACAGCTACACGGGAGCGCGCGACGTACTGCACGGGATCGATCTGCTGGTGGAGCCCGGAGAGCGGCTGGCCATCGTAGGAACCTCCGGAGCGGGAAAGTCGACGCTCGCGCGTCTGCTCGCCGGGCTCGACCGGCCGCACACCGGTTCGGTGACCATCGGGGGTGTACCGGCCGCCGACCTGCCGCCCGACTACCTGCGCGAGCACGTAGTGCTCATCACTCAGGACCATCACGTCTTCCACGACACCGTGCGCGACAACCTGCGTATCGCACGGCCGGACGCGACAGATCAGGAGCTGCACACCGCGTTGGACGCGGTCGGTGCCGTGTGGGTGGTCGACCTGCCCCACGGGCTGGACACCGAGGTCGGCCACGACATCACCCTCGACGGCGCCCGCGCCCAGCAGCTCTCCCTGGCACGAGTCGCGCTCGCCGATCCCCACACCCTGATCCTGGACGAGGCCACCGCACAGCTCGACCCCGGGAGCGCCCGACGGACAGAACGATCACTGGCGGCCGTGCTGCACGGCCGGACGGTCATCGCGATCGCCCACCGGCTGCACACGGCGCACGACGCCGACCGGATCGCTGTCATGGAAGCCGGCGAGATCGTCGAGCTCGGCACTCACGACGAGCTCGTCGACGCGGGAGGCGCCTACGGCAGGCTCTGGCAGGCGTGGCACTCGGGATCCTCGAGACCGCCGTCGGACGATCGGCCCTGACCGACGGCGGCGCCCGTCCGAGAGCGAGCCACCGCCGTGTCGTGACGTGGATGGGCGCTACGCCGGCACGATCGTTCTTGCTCGGAAGGGCGCTGATGAATTGACGTGGCTGTAGCGGGTGGCCCACCGTCTCGCCAACGGGAGTCCTTCAACGAGGAAGGGCTCGGGAGTCAGAGAGGACTCCGGAATGCGCATCCTGAAGACCTTCGCCGCGGTGTTGGCGGCGACCATCGTCCTGCTGCCGGCCGCACCCGCTGCGGCGGCCGACCCGGTCGGTCTGACCAGTGGTTTCTACGTCAATCCCGACTCGCTGCCCGCGACCTGGGCCCGCAACAACTCCGGTGATGCCCGGGCGCTCCGGATCCAGACCTCGATCGGGTCCAAGCCGATCGCCCGCTGGTTCGGCAACGATGCCGCGATCGGCACCAAGGTGGCCGGCTACGTCGGAGCGGCGGACGGGCAGGACAAGCTGCCGGTCCTGGTCGCCTACAACATCCCGGACCGGGACATCTGCGCGGGCCACTCCGGTGGTGGTGCGGGCAGCGTCAGTGCGTACCGGACCTGGATCTCCAGCTTCGCGGCGGGGATCGGCAGCAAGCCGGCAGTGGTGATCATCGAGCCGGACGCGCTGAACGGGATGGACTGCATGTCCCAGACGCAGAAGGAGGAACGGCTCGGCATGTTGCTCTACGCGACCCAGATGTTCCTGGAGAAGGCACCGAACACCTACGCCTACCTCGATGCCGGGAACGCGGGCTGGACCAACGCGTCGACGATCGCCTATCGGCTGAACCAGGCCGGGATCGGCAACATCCGCGGCTTCTCGGTGAACGTCTCGAACTTCTACACGACCAGCGAGTCGATCAGCTACGCGAGCTCGGTGAACGGCTACCTCGGTGCGACGAAGCCGTTCGTCGTCGACACCAGCCGCAACGGCAACGGTCACGGCGACGGCTGGTGCAACCCGGCCGGCCGCAGGCTCGGCGTGACCGCACAGAGCGGCGGCGGCGCGGAGATGCGCCTGTGGGTCAAGACCCCCGGCGTCTCCGACGGGCCGTGCGGAACCGCACCGTCCGTCCCGGCCGGCACGTTCGATCCTGGTCTCGCGGTCCGGCTGATCGACGGCTCATGACCCACGCCCTGGACCGATCGGCTGGGTGACCGCGTCGAGGCGCACCTCGCGCAGGGCGCCGTCGGCAGCGGAGGAGATCTTGGCGATCAGCTCCACCGACGCCGCCCTGCGCGAACTGTCGCCCGGCTAGGTTCGAGAGTCCATCAGGCCTCGTTGCCCACCTCGGCCCACCACGCGTCGAAGTCGATGCCCCTCTCCTTGGCCAGTTCCTCCAGACCAGCCTTGGTCGGGGGCTGGAAGAGCTTCGGCTTGATCTTGCGGTCGGCGTCGGCGTACTTCCGCTGAAGATTCGCCTGCTCTGCAGCGCCGTCCTCGGCCTCGGCGAGCACTTCACTGGTCACGCTGACGCTCGCGCCGGTCAGGACGCCGCTGACCAGCGGGGTGTAGCCGCTGGCGTGGCCGAGGCGGTTGGGGTGGAAGGACTCCTGCTGTGGGCTCGAGTAGCCGTTGATCCACTCGGTCGAGTCGCACACGGCGTGGCCGGTGAACCGGCTGACCGGGTTCACGAAGGTGAACCCCTTGGCGGAGGCGGCCGTCGAGGTGACCGAGTTGGTGAGCACGACGGCGTTGTTGAGCGCCGTCTGGTCCTCCGGGCTGAAGAAGGTCGCGAGGTTGCAGTCCTCACCCATGAAGATCTTCGGGTAGCCGACGACGACCACCTTCGCGTCGGGCGCCCTCGTCCTGATGGAGGCGTAGAGCGTGCTGAGCCGGCTCGGGAGGGTGTTGGAGATGAACGCACGCGCCGCGGCGACCGTCCCGGCACAGTCACTCGCCCACGCCGGGAGGGCGCACTCGCTGAGTACGTCGGCGAATCCGGCGTCGTTGCCACCGACCGAGATGGTGACATACCTCGTGCTCGAGCTCAGGGCGCTGAGCTGGGTGTTCGCCACGTCGGCCACGACTGCTCCCGAGCAGGCCCGGAGGTTGAGGGTGTAGCTCTTGGCTGCCGCGGTCAGGCTGGCGTAGGCGTAGACCGAGCGCAGGCACTGGGTGCCGTCGGCGATATAGGCCCTCGTGCCGGTGCCCGAGGAATAGGAGTCGCCAAGGGCGACGTAGGACTCGCCGGCGGCGTAAGACGGCAGGGCCGACGTCGTCACCAGCCCGACCGTGGCAAGGCTTGTCGCCGCCATGACGGCGACGATGCGGAACAGGCGTAGCTTCATGGGGCTGCTCCCAAAGGTCCGCCGAGTCACTCCAGCGTGACTCGATCGCTTCCTTTATAGGAGATTTAACGCAAACAACGCAATGTCGAACAAATGAAATCCCCAAGATTTCGTAAGACCCTTGGACCTGTGACCCGCAGGCAGGCGAAATGCGCCATGCGACCGGAGCGGTGTGATGTGAGACTGGGGTGGCCTAGGGGGGTGATGCACAGTGGATCCGACGCAGCTTCTGGCCTCGTTCGCACGGTCGCTCGCCAAGGCCGATATCGAGCGTCCGTTGTCGATGCGGCTGTGTGAGGCGTGCGTGGACACCTTCCGGGCGCAGGGCGGGGCTCTCACCCTCTCGACGGCGTCGGGGGAGCGGGTGGCGGTGAGCACCCCGGGTGTCTTCGAGGAGCTCGAGCCGCTGCAGAAGATCCTGGGTGAGGGCCCCGTGCAACGGGCGATGGCCGAGGACCGGCTGGTGGTCATGCATATCGACGGCGCGGACGAGTACTCCGTCTTCTCCCAGCTGGCCGAGTCGGCCGGCGGCGCGGTGACGCTCTACGCGGTGCCGATGCGGGCGGGCGGCGGCGTCGTCGGGGCGTTCAGCCTCTATGTGACGGCCGATCCGGAAGGCCGCAGCGCGCAGGACCTGCAGTTCATCGCGGACGCTGTCGCGGCGTCGTTGTACGAGGACGGCGGAGGGCCCGACTGGACCGAGGACGACCAGCTCAACCAGGCCATCGGGATGGTCGCCGCTCAGCTGTGGGTCAGCCCGGACGACGCGCTCGTGGTGATCCGGGCGCACGCCTTCTCCCGGTCGACGAGCCTGCTGTCGGTCGTGGCGGACGTGCATGACCGGCGTCTGGTGTTCTCTCACGAGGAGTAGGGCGTGGCGCGGTCGGAGAGCTTCAGCCAGACGACTCCGCCGATGATGACTGCCAACCAGAACGCCTTGACCAGGGTCAGGGTCTCGTCGAAGAAGACCGGGCCGAGGAGTGCGGCGCCGACCGCGCCGATGCCTGCCCACACGGCGTAGCCGATCCCGACGTCGATCCTCTTCAGGGCGACGCTGAGGAAGAACAGGGTGAACAGGAAGAACACTATGGCGACGGTCGACCAGAGGGGATGGGTGAACCCCTCGCTTCCGTTCACGCTGAGGGCGTAGCCGACCTCGAAGAAGCCGGCCACGAGCAGAGCCAGCCAGGAGCCGGTCCGTCCACGGGTGGACGTCGGTGCCGATACGGGTGTGGTGGTAGTCATCAGATGCGTCCCTACGGTGGTCGGGCGGGTGGGCTTACGCGGTTCCGGCGAGGTTGAGTCCGACGACACCGGTGATGACGACGGCGATGCCCAGGAGCTTCTGCCACGTCAGTCGCTGGGAGAGAAAGAGCGCGCCGACGACGACGATCCCGACGCCGGCCAGCGAGGTCCACAGGGCGTATCCGACGCCGACGTCGAAGGTCAGCAGGGTGAGGCTGAGGAAGAAGGTGGCGATCGCGCCGCTGACGAGCGTGCCGATCGTCCACGGAACGTTCTTGAAGCCTTCAGCCTTGCCTGCGGCGAGGCCTACAGCGACCTCGAAGATGACGGCGATGCCGAGGTAGAGCCAGCTCATGGTGACCAACCTTCAATGTCTGTACATGCATGTATGTGGGGTCAAGGTGTGGCCGACGCGCCTGCCTGCGACTCAGGGCTTGAGCAGCGCCTCGACGTCCTGGAGGGCGCGCCCGAGCTGCGCCGTGTCCGTGTTCGGGAAATGGGTCGAGGCGGAGGTCAGGAGCTCGGTGACGCGATCCTCGTAGGGGGACCGCGCACGCTGCACCAGCGCCTCGCCCTGTTCGGTGATGACCGCATAGACGCCGCGGCCGTCGTCCTCACAGAGGTCCCTGCGCATGTACCCCTTTGTCTCCAGGCGGCTGACCAGGCGCGTCGCCGAGCTCTGGTTCAGGCCGACCTGCTGTGCGAGATCGTTGACACGCAGCTCCTTGTCGGACGCGTGGCTGACGAGGGCCAGGGCACGGAACTCGGTGAGCCCGACTCGATAGGTGTCCGAGAGCCACCGGTCGAGGCTCGCGTCCACCGCGGAGGTGAAGGCGGCGACCTTCGACCAGGCGGTGCTGATGTCTCCCAGGAGCGGCCCGCTCGAAGGTGCCTGCATGTGCATGCACGTAACCTAGCACACCCTTCGCCAGTTCTGGTGCGAGTCGACGCCGCTCCTTGCATGCTGGATGCTCCGCCCGAAGTCGACAGGGGAGTGACACATGTCGGACCAGACCACGCCGCAGGACCCCACCACCCAGCACCCGCAGCCGGAGCAGCCGGCGGACGACCTGCAGCCGCCCGGCCGTACGGGAGACATGTCGCAGGAGCCGGACCACGGGGAGTCCACGTATCGGGGATCCGGCCGGCTGGACGGCAAGCGGGCGCTGATCACTGGCGGTGACTCCGGCATCGGACGAGCGGTGGCGATCGCGTTCGCGCGCGAGGGCGCCGACGTCGCGATCTCCTACCTGCCGGAGGAGGAGCCGGACGCCCGGACGACGGCGCACTGGGTCGAGGACGCGGGCCGCAAGGCGGTGCTGCTGCCGGGCGACATCCGGGACGAGGAGTTCTGCGGCCGGCTCGTCGCCGACGCGGCGGACGGGCTCGGGGGCCTGGACATCCTCGTGAACAACGCCGCGTACCAGATGTCCCAGGACGAGGGGCTGCGCGGTATCACGACGGACCAGCTCGACCGGGTGCTGAAGACCAACGTCTACGCGCTGTTCTGGATCACCAAGGCCGCGCTGGACCACCTGCCCGAGGGCGGGTCGATCATCAACACGACGTCGGTCCAGGCGTACGAGCCCAGCCCCCAGCTGCTCGACTACGCCACGACCAAGGCGGCGATCCTCAACTTCACCAAGGGGCTGGCGCAGCAGCTCGCGCCGGAAGGCATCCGCGTCAACGCGGTGGCGCCGGGGCCGATCTGGACCCCCCTGATCCCCGCCACGATGCCGGAGGAGAAGGTGGAGCAGTTCGGCGCCGACACGCCGTTGGGCCGCCCCGGCCAGCCCGCCGAGCTGGCGCCGGCGTACGTGTTCTTCGCGTCCCAGGAGTCGAGCTACATCACCGGCGACCGCATCGGTGTGACCGGCGGACGCCTGCTGTAGCGGGCGAGGGGAGCTGTCGCGTGACGTTCTGGATCTGCGCCAGGTGCGGCGTCGAGCACGAGAAGCGGCCCGCCGTGTGCGCCATCTGCGCCGACGAGCGCGAGCTGGTGCCGGCCGACGGGCAGCGCTGGACCACCCTCGACGAGCTCGCTGCCGAGGGGCAGAGCATCGCCGTCGAGGAGCTCGAGCCCGACCTGTACGGCCTCACCACCATGCCCGACGTCGGTATCGGCCCCACCGCGAAGATCGTCCGCACCGCCGGCGGCAACCTGATGTTCGACGTCCCGGCCTACCTCGACGACGCGGCGGTCGCCGCGGTCCACGGTATGGGCGGGCTGGCGTACATCGTGGCGAGCCATCCGCACATGTACGGGGTGCAGGTCGAGTGGAGCCGCCGGCTCGACGGCGTCCCGGTCCTGGTCAGTGAGGCCGACGCCGGCTGGCTCGCCCGGTCCGACGACGCCGTCGAGCTCTGGAAGGAGGACCGAGAGATCTTGCCCGGCATCACGCTCAGCCAGCCCGGCGGGCACTTCCCGGGCTCGACGGTGGCGCACTGGGCGGCCGGGGCCTCGGGCAAGGGCGTGCTGCTGGGCGGCGACACGATCTTCGCCAACCCCGACCGGACGTCCGTCTCGTTCATGCGCAGCTACCCGAACCGGATCCCGCTCTCGGGTGCGGTCGTGCTGCGGATCGCGCACCACGTCAGGCGGTTCGAGTTCGACAGGCTCTACAACAACTTCCGGGGCGCCATCCCCGTCGACGCGCGCGAGGTCGTGCTGCGTTCTGCGGAGCGGCACGCGGCGTGGGCCCGGGGCGACTTCGATCACCTGACCTGATCCGGCCGCGGGCCTCGGGCCGAACCTCAGTTCAGCTCGAGCAGGATCCCGTCCGCGGACTCCGAGCCACCGGGCCCGTGCTCGCGGACGATGGCGACTATCTCGTCGAACAGCGTCGGGCCCTCGCCTCGTCGCGCCGCATCGAGCCTCGCCTCGAAGGCCGCGCGGTTCGACGGATCGACGCCGGGCAGCAGCCGCTCCAGCCGACGGGCCGTCTCCGCGTGGCCGAGCGCCACCCGGGACGCCTCCGAGGCGACCCACCTCAGCGTCCAGCCGCCGTCGGGGGTCCCGTACCCCCCGCGGAGCACGTCGTTGAGGGCATCGAGGTTCCCTCGCCAGGTGTACCCGCTCAGCAGCCGGGAGAACTCACTGGCGAAGCCGTCGAGGTCGCCGAACCGCGTCCCGTCGACGACGAGCACGGGGAGGTCACGAGTCATGGTCCGAGGCTATCCGTCCGCTCAGAGCCGGGTCCGTGCGCTGCGTCCGGCCCTTGACAGGGCCGGACGCAGCACACGGGCCAGGTCACATCTTGTAGAAGTCGCCGTAGTGGTTCGGCGAGAAGTAGAGGTCGCCGTTGGTGCGGTCCAGGATGAGCCGGTAGGACTGCCGCGCGGCGTTGCAGGCACGCGGCGTGACGTCGAACTCGAGGTAGGAGTGGCCGGCGGGGAGCTGACCCTCGGAGTTGCGGTGCACGCCGCCCGCGAAGTTGCACTGGCCGTTCGGCCAGCTGACCCAGCCGCGCGTGCTCGGGTAGCCCTTGGAGCTCCAGATCGAGTTCGAGGAGTACGCCTCCGCGCAGCCGCTGTGCGTGCAGGAGTTGAAGACGCTCGCGTCGGCCGGCTGCGCGACGGTGACGCCGCCGGCGACGAAACCGACCATGGCGGTCAGGACGACGAGCATCCTGAGCATCGTGGACACGGCGCTGTGCTTCTGGATGGACGCGGTGCTGTGGTTCTCGGACACGTTGTTCCCCTCTCGGTTGGGACTACCGGGGGGAATACTGGCCCGCCTACTCGACGCGGACCCGACGACACACCCACGTGCGGGTGAATTTTACCTGTCCGTATTGTCCGGCCGAGATGCATGAGCCTGCCCCATCGGCCCAGGTCGAGCGAGTGGCGGCAGACGTGGTTAGCGTGAACGTGCCAGCTCAGCAGAAGCTGACTCCGCCGTCGACCGGCGGGCTCGTCACGTCGGAAGGGTGCGAGATGGAGAGCAGAGCCAAGGCCGCGGGACACGCGGTCCATCAGCAGCTGATCGTCTTCCCGCTCGGGCTGCTCGCGACCGCTGTCGTCTTCGACGTGATCGGTCTGGTGGCCGACGACGTCCGGTTCGCCTCCGCGTCGTATCTCATGATCGCGGCAGGCCTCGTCATGGGGGTCGTCGCGGCGGTGTTCGGCCTGATCGACTACCTCGCGATCCCTCGTGGTACCCGGGCCAGGCGCATCGGGTTCCTGCACGGCATCGGGAACCTCGTCGTGCTCGTCGTGTTCTTCGTCAGCTGGCTGCTGCGGACCGGGGCCGAGAACAACGTTCCGAGCGCCGCGGCGCTCGTCCTCGGCCTGCTGGCGCTCGGGATCTCGGGCGCCACCGCATGGCTGGGCGGGGAGCTGGTGGACCGGCTGGGCGTGGGGGTCGACGACGACGCAGGCCTGGACGCCCCGACCAAGCTCACCACCGGCATCTCGGTACGCCGCCCTCACGGCGCGGGGACCTGACCGGGCAGCGGCCAGCGGCGTCGCCACCGCTCCCACGGAGGTGAGACCTGCCAGTTGATGCGCAGGGTGTGCCAGGCGCGATCGAGGCGCCGACGTCGCTGCCGCCGCCCGCGCAGGCTGCGCGCGGACACCCCCACCCGCCACGAGCGGTCGAGCCGGATGCGTCGGTGCGGGCCGAGCCGGAACGCCAGGTCGAGGTCGTCGTGCACCTCCGAGTCGTCGCGCACGACGTCCTGGCGTACGGCTCGCCACGCGCTGGAGCGCATCGCCATGCACGACCCCCACAGGGCGGTGTGCCCGACCGCGAGGTGGCAGAGCGCGTAGTACGACCCCAGGTAGGCGACCGACGCAACGGTCCGCAGGCCCCGTGGTGCGTCGTAGAAGCTGCCGGTCCCGGTGAGCGCGTCGAGGCCCTCATCGGCGGACATCCGTTCCACCACCGTCTGCACCCACCGTGGGCCGGGCCGGGAGTCGGCGTCGAGCCGCGCGATGACCGCGCCTCTTGCGACGTCGTACCCGGTCGCCGCCGCGGCGGGGATCCCGATGCGCGGTTCGCCGACCACCACGGCGCCCCAGCGGTGCGCCACCGCGGCGGACGAGTCGGTCGAACCGTTGTCGACCACTACGACCTCCAGCGGCGCCACGGTCTGGCGCGCGAGCAGGGACAGGCACACGTCCAGCTCCCGCGCGTCGTCGCGTACGGGGACGACCACCGACACGGTCGGCGTGCACTCAGGCGTCACGAGGCCGCGGTCGGCGGTGACACGGCGCATGAGCGGCTCCGGCGAGGTTCGGGACGGTGGCCCTCCAGTGTCGCCCTGAGCCCTGCCGCCCGCACGATCTCACTCCGCCGTTGCCGGGTCCGCCGCTGCCGGGTCCGGCCTAGTGACGCGGATGGCAGCACGCACGTGTCACGGTTACGTTGGTGCGGACATGACCGAGTCCCCGGCCCTGGTGTGGTTCCGCCGCGACCTCCGCGTGGCCGACCAGCCC
Organism: Promicromonospora sp. NPDC023805; assembly: GCF_040639635.1. Lineage (NCBI taxonomy): Bacteria > Bacillati > Actinomycetota > Actinomycetes > Micrococcales > Promicromonosporaceae > Promicromonospora > Promicromonospora sp. NPDC023805. The sequence continues at coordinate 53,079 of NZ_JBFAAH010000007.1, forward strand.
ACGTTCCTCGCCGTCGGCGAGAGCTCGCCCGCTCTCGCCCTGTTCGTGCTCGACCCGCACCTGCTCAAGCCCGCGGGGGAGGCACGGCTGTGGTTCCTGTACGGCTGCCTGCGCGAGCTGAACCAGAGCCTTGGCGGCCGCCTCCTGGTCGTCGAGGGAGACCCGGTGGACGTCGTCCCGCAGGTAGCCCGCGAGGTCGGCGCCGGGACGGTCCACATCGCTGCCGACTTCGGGCCCTACGGCCAGGACCGGGACCGTGCAGTGGAGCGTGCGCTGGCCGAGGAGGATCGCGAGCTGGTGCGTACCGGTTCTCCCTACGCGGTGGCGCCGGGCCGGGTCCGGTCCGGGGACGGCGGCCGCTACCGCGTGTTCACCCCGTTCAGCAGGGCGTGGGCCGACCACGGCTGGCGCGCCCCGGCAGACACCGGAGCCGGCTCCCTGGACTGGATCGACCCTGCGACGGTCGGGGTGCGGGCGGCGGCGGTGCCCGCCCCGCCCGCCGTCGACGCGGACCTGCCCGAGCCCGGCGAGGCGGCGGCGAGGCGCCGCTGGCAGCAGTTCCTGCAGGATCATCTCCAGGAGTACGCGGAGGGCCGCGACCGGCCGGACCAGCCCGGTACCTCACGCATGTCGGTCTACCTGAAGTACGGCTGCGTGCATCCCCGCACCCTGCTCGCCGACCTCGCGGATCGGACGTCGGACGGGGCGCGGTCGTACCGCAACGAGCTCGCGTGGCGCGACTTCTACGCGGACGTCCTCGACCAGCGCCCGGACTCCGCTCGTCGTAACTACGACCGCGCCTTCGACGCGCTCGAGACCGACTCCGGGCCGGACGCCGACCGGCTGTTCGCCGCCTGGCAGGAGGGGCGCACCGGGTTTCCCGTCGTCGACGCCGGGATGCGGCAGCTCCTGGCCGAGGGATGGATGCACAACCGGGTGCGCATGATCACCGCATCGTTCCTCGTCAAGGACCTGCACCTGCCGTGGTGGTGGGGCGCCAGGCACTTCATGCGCCTGCTCGTCGACGGCGACCTCGCCTCCAACCAGCACGGCTGGCAGTGGGTGGCCGGCAGCGGCACCGACGCGGCACCGTTCTTCCGGGTGTTCAACCCGGTGCTGCAGGGCGAACGGTTCGACCCGGACGGCGACTACGTGCGGACCTATGTCCGGGAGCTCGCGGACGTGCCCGGTAGAGCGGTGCACAAGCCCTGGACACTGCCAGGAGGCCCGCCGGCCGGATATCCGTCGCCCGTCGTGGACCACAAGCACGAACGTGCGGTAGCCCTGGACCGCTACGAGGCCGTCCAGGAGGCCAAGCGCAGCAAGCCCGGAGGCGCTGCGGGCTGAGCCGGCCGGCTGGTCGCCGGGCGAGCGGGGCTACGCGGGCCGCGTCGACTCCCGGACCACGAGCCGCGCGGGGATGGTCACCTCGGCGGTCGGCTCGGACGCCGCCTCGGGCTGCTCGCTCGAGTGAGCGGCCATCCGGGACTCCAGGAACCGGAGGACGGTGGCGGCGATCTGCTCGTTGCCAGGGTCGACGGAGGTGAGCCGTGGCGTGGTGAACTCCGTCTCGTCGATGTTGTCGAACCCGACGACCTGGACGTCCGTTGGAACGCGGATCCCGAGGTCCCCGAGGGCACGCAGCGCACCGATGGCCACGACGTCGGTGGCCGCGACGATGCCGTCGAACGCGACGCCGTCGTCGGCGAGACGGCGGACCGCCGCGTAACCGGACGCCATGTCCAGCAGCCGGACCGGCGCGACGAGCCGCTCGTCGAGCGGGACACCCAGGCGGGCGTGCGCCTTGTAGTAGCCCAGCGTGCGCAGCGTCGGCATGTCCTGCTCCGTCGTGCCCTGCCGCCCGCCCAGCATCACTATGCGACGGGACCCTCGTTCGAGCAGGTGTGCGGTGGCGGTCGCGGCGCCCTCGACGTTGTCCATCATCACGTGGTCGAACGTCCGGGGGAGCGGGCGCTCGCCGACGAGCACCACCGGCGTCCGGAAGTTGAGCTGCTCCAGGTCGGGCGGGTTGAGCCCGACGACGGTGATGATCACACCGTCGTACATGCGGAGGCGGGCGAACGAGGCGGCAGCGAGCTCGTCGGCCCGGCTCAGGCCCGAGCGCTGGACGACGAGGTGCCTGCCGGTGGGCTCCAGGGCGTCGGCGAGGCGGGTCGCGAGCTGGCCGAAGTACGGCCGGTCGAGCTCCGGCACCAGCAGGCCTATGGCGTCCGTGCGGCCCGCCCGCAGGTTCCGCGCGGTGGGATTCGCCTGGTAGCCGAGCTCGGCGACCACGTCCAGCACGCGCTCGCGGGTCCGCGGCGCGACCCGAGGGAGCCCGTTGATCACCTTCGACACGGTGGTGGTCGAGACCTGCGCCGCCCGTGCGACGTCGCCGATGGTCACCGCACGTGGGCCGGTACTCATACGAACTTTCCTCACCGTCTCGACCGCAGGACGCCTCTTGACATCCGCATCCACCGAGGGAATCGTTACCGCATCGACGAGGACCAGTGAATACCGGCTATGAAGGCGGATCCCTGGGCCCTTGAGGAAACGATACCTCGGTCGACCCCCTCCGTCCGGAAGGCCTTTCCCCATGCCCACTGAGCTGCCCGCCGATCTGCCCGCCGATCTGTCCACCGATCTGCCCGCCGAGTCCGCCCGCGTAGTGATCGATCTCGACCTGCCGGGTCCCACGATCAGCCGGCACGTCTACGGGCACTTCGCCGAACATCTCGGACGCTGCATCTACGGCGGGTTCTGGGTGGGCGAGGACTCGCCGATCCCGAACGTCGGCGGCATCCGGCTCGACGTCGTCGAGGCCCTGCGGGCGCTCCAGATCCCGAACCTGCGCTGGCCCGGCGGATGCTTCGCCGACGACTACCACTGGCGCGACGGCATCGGCCCGCGTGCGGAACGCCCGCGGATGGTCAACTCCCACTGGGGCGACGTCGTCGAGGACAACTCGTTCGGGACGCACGAGTTCATGGCGCTCTGCGAGCTGCTCGGCGCGGACGCGTACATCAGCGGCAACGTGGGCTCGGGCACGGTGGCGGAGATGAGCGAGTGGATCGAGTACCTCACCCGCGCCGACGACTCCCCGATGGCGGCGCTGCGCCGGCAGAACGGCCGGGAGGAGCCGTGGAAGGTTCCGTTCTTCGGCCTGGGCAACGAGGCGTGGGGCTGCGGCGGCAACCTGCGGGTCGAGCAGTTCGCCTCGCTGGCGCGGCAGTACTCGACGTACGTGCGCAACCACGCGGGCAACGACGTGTACCGCATCGCAGCGGGCGCCGCGGACGCCGACTACCACTGGACGGAGGTCCTCATGAAGTCCTTCGGCCCGCTCGACGGGGCCGAGGGACCGGCGGGCCCGTTCCAGGGGATCTCGCTGCACTACTACACGATGACCGGTCCCTGGGAGGACAAGGGCAGCGCCACCGCCTTTACCGAGGACGAGTGGTACCTCGCCCTGTCCCGTGCGGGGCACATGGACGAGCTGCTCACCCGGCACAGCACGGTGATGGACCGCTACGACCCCAACAAGCGTGTGGGCCTCGTGGTCGACGAGTGGGGCACGTGGTGGAACGTCGAGCCCGGCACCAACCCCGGATTCCTGTACCAGCAGAACACCCTGCGCGACGCGCTGGTCGCCAGCATCCACTTCGACGCGTTCCACCGGCACGCGGACCGCGTGGTCATGGCGAACATCGCCCAGACGGTGAACGTGCTGCAGGCGATGATCCTCACCGACCCGGACACCGGCGCACTCGTGCTCACCCCGACGTACCACGTCTTCGCGATGAACGCCCCGCACCACGACGCCACGTCGCTCGCCGCGCACGTCGTCGCGCCGGCCGCTACGCGATCGGTCGAGGGCAAGGAGATGCAGCTCCTCTCGGCCTCCGCGTCCACCAAGGGTTCGACGGCGCACGTCTCGCTGTCCCACCTCGACGCCGCCCAGGCCCGCACCGTCGTGCTCGACCTGCGCGGCCGCGACGTCGTCGGCTTCTCGGCGCAGATCCTGACCGCTCCGGAGCTGCACGGCCACAACACGCCCGAGCAGCCCGAGGCGGTGGCGCCGCGCAAGCTGGAGGAGATCCGCAGGCACCCGCGCGGCCTCGAGCTCGACGTGCCCGCGCACTCGTACGTCACCGTCGCGCTGGAGCTGGGTGCCGACGACTGACACCGATGAGTGACGCTGCTGATCGACGCCGCCGGATCGTCGTCCTGGCCGACGCCATGGTCGACGTCCGGCGGGTAGGCGGCGTATCGTGCCCGCCGTACCGTTCGACAGAAGTATCCGGGTGACGGAGCCCGGCCGTCCGTGAGGTACGCGCCCACCGCTCGACGACGAGCGGTGGGGCCGCGTGGATAACGTTTCACAGCGCTCCGACGACAGAGAGGGCAATGATGCTGCTTCCCAGGAGAACCGACGAGCCGCGCTTCGACCCCGTCAGCAGGCGGGCCTTCCTCACGCTCTCCGCCACCACGGCGGTGGGTACGGTCGGCCTCGTGTCGGCGCAGCCGGCCGCCGCGGCCCAGGTGCTCGTCCAGCCGTCGATCCGGCAGCAGACGATCCAAGGCTTCGGCGGCATGAACCACACGGCCTGGATCAGCGACCTCACGGCGGCACAGCGTGAGACGGCGTTCGGGAACGGCGCGGGCCAGCTCGGCTTCACGATCCTGCGCATCCCCGTCCACGAGGACTCGGCACGGTGGGCCGGAGAGGTCGCGACGGCAAAGCGCGCGACCGAGCTCGGGGCCAAGGTCTTCGCGTCGCCGTGGAACCCGCCGGCGTCGATGACGGAGACCTTCTCCGGCGGCAAGCGGCTGCGCTACGACCAGTACGGCAACTACGCCCGGCACCTGAACGACTTCGTGCGCTACATGCGCGACCGCGGCGTGCCCCTCTACGGGATCTCCGTCCAGAACGAACCCGACTACGCGCACGACTGGACGGCGTGGACGCCTGCCGAGATCGTCCGGTTCCTCCGCGAGAACGCCGGAACTATCGACGCCAGGGTCATCGCGCCGGAGTCGTTCCAGTACCGGAAGAACCTCTCCGACCCGATCCTCAACGACCCCGCGGCCCTGGCCAACGTCGACATCCTCGGGGCGCACCTGTACGGCACCCCGACCGCGGACCTCGCCTACCCGCTCTTCGCGCAGAAGGGCGCGGGCAAGGAGCTGTGGATGACGGAGGTCTACCACCCCAACAGCAGTGACTCGGGAGACCTGTGGCCGCAGGCGCTCGCCACCGGTGAGAACATGCACAACGCCCTCCTGCACGGCCGGTTCCAGGCGTACGTCTGGTGGTACATCCGCCGTTCGTACGGGCCGATGCGCGAGGACGGGCAGATCAGCAAGCGTGGCGCGAACATGGCGCACTTCTCGAAGTGGGTGCGCCCCGGCTACTGGCGTGTCACGGCGACCGCGAACCCCGAGTCGAACGTCTTCGTCACCGCGTTCACGAACGGCTCGAAGCTCGTGATCGTCGCGATCAACAAGACCTCCGCTGGGGTCTACCTGCCGGTCAGCGTGGAGGGCGCGGGTTCCGGCGCGTTCTCGACCTGGGTGACGGATGCCAACCGGACGCTCGCCTCGTACAACAGGGTGGTCATGACGAACGGCTCGTTCAACACGGAGCTCCCGGCGCAGAGCATCAGGACGTTCGTCACCGAGTAGAGAAGCTTGAGGTTCCAATCCCCGCAGCTCCACCGACTTAGGGCCGTTGAGGCTGGCGTAACGCCAGGTCAGCGGCCCTTGGTCTGCCGAATTGCCACGGATCTGCGTGCCAGGCCACGGACCGGCTACGAGTCGGGACGCAGTAGCCTCGGAAGCATGAGCTTGGGTGTGCTGTACGTCGTGGTGACTGCCGCTGGAGCGACCCGGCAGGTACCGTCACGGCTCCTGCCGCTGGCTGTTGAGCGGGGCTGGGAGGTGCACGTTCTGGCCACCGATCAGGCGGTGAGTAGTTTCCCCGAGGCGATGGAGCAGATCGCGGAGTTCCTGGGGCGTCCGGTACGGACGGACTTCCACACCACTGTCGGTTACTCGCTGCCCGACCCGGACGCCGTGATCGTGGCCCCTGCGACCTATAACACGCTCACGAAATGGGCACTTGGGATCGCGGACACCTACGTCCTGACCCGCTTGGCCGAACAGGTCGGCCGCAACATCCCGATCACTGCCGGGCCGTACATCAACGTCAAGTTCGCCGACCACCCGACCTACCAGGGAAGCCTGGCCGTCCTGAAGGAATGGGGCGTGAACGTCGTGATCGGCCCGAGCGAGCCGCATGAGTCGGGCGACGGTGCAGCGGACGACTTTCCGTGGGAAGCGATCCTCGACACGCTGACACCCGCGAGCACGTAGGACGCCGCTTCTCCTGCCGCGGACTGTCAGCCGCCGGCGCCAATCCAGGCGTTGAATCGCGCGAGCGGCTTGTTTGTGTGCCGGTGCGCACGGACGAGCATGCGGAGCACCTCACGGGTGGTGGGGTGATGGCGTGTCTGCTGCGGAGCAAGTTGCCGCGCCCGCTGAAGGCTCGCCAGCGCCTGTTCATGGCGGCCCTGCCAGAGATAGGCCCGAGCGATGTCCATGAAGTGGTGCCCGGTCCGAGTGGGCGGGAACCCGTCAGGGATACGGAGCTCACGAGCAACGGCAAGAGCTCGAGCCCCGTCGCCGAGCTCGATCGCGGTCGCCACGTCGTGGAACGCAGTGTTCGTCGGCCCGAACGCAAGATTGCGCCAGAGGTGGTCCGTCTCGACCCCTAGGTGCTCAGCGATATCGCGTGCCTCGGAGATGTGGGCGCTGGCCCCAGCGGCACTTCCTGCGCGTGCTGACAGGTCCGCGGACCGCAGGTGTAGTGAGCCGATCATTCGCAGCGTTGCGTCGTCTCGGTGGGGCGCGGAGTCGAGCACGGCTCGGGCGCTGTCGATCAGTCGCAGCCCGACGTCGTAGGTCCCGTGCCGGAGCATCGACGACGTGCGGGTATGAGCGGCAAGTCCAACCGCCAGTGGATTGCCCCACTGGGCTGCTGTCCAAGCGATGCGGTCGGCAACGATCGTGGCCAGGTCGTCGTAGCCGGTGGCGTGCAGGATGGACATGGTCGGGTGCAGCATCGTGGCCATGGCGTCGAACAGTTGCTCTTTGTCCGTTGCCGCTGAAGCTGTGTGGATGGCGGCTGTCGTTTCCATCAGCAGAGCTGGTACTCGTGCGAGTGCCTGGACGTTGCGGTCCGCTTGCCGTAAGTGAGCCACGGCACGTGCGTCCGCCAGGATCTCGGCGGCGGGACGAGGTGGTGTCTCGAGGGCAGGCGGTACATCCCAGTAGTTGAGGACGCGCCGGACTGGCGGGATCAGTTCGTGGATCACGTCGCGGTGCGGACCAGCGAGGTCGTAGGGCTGTCCGGTCAAGGTCGTCACGTCGACCGCGAGAGGTTTCGCCACAGCGGCGATCAGGACCGGAGTGGCTTCTCGCGACTCCTGCTCCACCTTCCGCAGCAAAGACAGGCTGATCGACGCCTGCTGCGCCAGGGCAACCTGCGTCATTCCGCGTGCCTTGCGAAAGTGCGCGATGCGCCGGCCGATCGCTTCGTCGTCGTTCATGGTTCCGATCCCCGCTCCAGGAGCCGTGACCTTGGCGAGCCTAGCCCCCGACTCGGTCGAGCCGAGTGCTGAGCGCCAGGTGACACACGGGCGTGTCACTTCCGGGCCTTCGGGGACGCTGAAAGTGGATCTGGACGGCCCGCGATCATGCGGGCCCACGATCAGCACAGCTGACGACGGGTGCGTAGAGGGAGCAACGATGGGCCTTCCATTCCACGATCAGGGCGCGACACCGAGGACGCCAGATCTGCTGACGTTCGCAATGGGCATCGTGGCCGACAGCCTCCGGACAGTGGGATCGGCCTGGTGACCGCAACTGAACCGGGTGCGCAGACGGTCTCGCGGCGGCTGGTAGCGCTCGATATCGACGGGACGCTCCTTGTGACAGGCCAGAACCCAACCTCGGCTGTCCTCGGCGCGATACGAGCCGCCCGGTACGCCGGGCATGAGCTTGTGCTCGCTACGGGGCGTTCCTTGTCCGGTGCGCTGTACGCCGCTCGCCTCCTCGAGATCGCGGACGGGCACATCGTCGCCTCGAACGGCGCTGTCGTTGCCAGGATGGACCGTGGCGGGTACGAGGTGACCGGGATCCACACGGTTGATGCGAAGGCAGTCGTGGAGTTCGTGACCGTCGTCCGCCCTGACCTGCGGATCGCGGCCGGGATAGTGGGTGAGGGTTACCACGTCTCGACCTTCTTCCCGCCCGAGGAGTTGGGCGGCGTCCAGGTCGAGGTGGCCCAGCCCGACGACCTGTGGACGGGATCAACCCCGCGCCTCGCCATCTACGGAGTGAACGCCTCCCACCTCGTGCCGTCGATCCGCGCCCTCGGCATGACCGCCACCCGGACCCGGCCGGACTGGGTCGACGTCACTCCCGGTGGGGTGAGCAAGGCGACTGCGCTGGAGTCCCTCCGCCGTGAAGTCGGCATCCCGAAGAGCCGGACGGTCGCCATCGGGGACAGCGAGAACGACATCTCGATGTTGAGCTGGGCCGAGCGCGGCGTCGCCATGGGTAACGCGCCCGCATTGGTCCGGTTCGCCGCCAACTACGCCACCAGGAGCGTCGAGGACGATGGCGCCGCCCTGATCCTGGAATCCCTGGCCCAGCCCGACGAGGACCACGCGGACGAGACACGGTCGGGTGGAGCGAACGCCGACACCGTCGGCACCCGCTGAACTTGCGGCTGGGCAGTGCCCAGCACTCTGCCCGGCCGCAAGCTCGCAACCGTGGGCCTGTGTCAGTCGATCGGCGTGACGGGTGCCTGCCAGATTGCCGTTATCGCGTCGATCAGGCCGACCGCCGTCGTGTCCCAGGTGGGACGGGCCGTCGGGCTGCCGACCGCGAGCGCCCGCTCGCGGTCGGCGCAGGCGTAGATGACGAGGTTGCGGACCATGCTCTCGCGTTCCTCGTACGCGTCGTCCGGCAGGCCCGGGAGGCTGCGGCGCAGGCCGTCCTCGCTCTCGCGCCCGGAGTCCGACGTCGTCGACTCGTCGAGCTCGGCGAGGTAGAGGCTCGGGTCGGTCATGATCTGGGCGACGAGCCTGGCCCACCAGGTTGGGCTGGTGAGGGAACCGAGATGCTCGGTCATCGGCTTGACGGTGCAGGCCACCCAGTCCCGTACGTCGGGCTCGTCGCCCAGCTCGGTGAGGAGCCGTGCACGAATCTGATCCATGGGTACGACATGGCGGCTGACGACCGCCTTGATCAGCTCGGACTTGCTACCGAAGTGGTAGCCGACTGCGGAGTTGTTGGCCTGGCCGGCGGCCTCGCTGATCTGCCGGTTGGACACATTGGACAGGCCGTGCTCGGCGAAGAGCTGTTCGGCGGCGTCGAGGATCCGCTCGCGGGTCTGGGCGACCTTGTCCGCCCGCGTCGGCTTGTCTTGCACTGTTACCTCTTGTCTCGCGTTGTTCGTTGAGGGCTATAGCTTATCGAGCTGGGTGCGGCGGGGCAGGAAGGCCGCGACGTCGCCCGGGGACCATCGGGTGCTTCCAGGGGAGGACCAGTACCTTCTCAAGTTAAAGCAGTCGCTTGACTTAATCCAGCTTGATCGCTGTACTGGGACCCGCAGGGTGAAGTTCCCGACTCTGACCCGCGACCCCCCACGGAAAGGTCCCGCACATGACCGAGACCCAGATCCCGAGCTTTCCGTTCACCTCGAAGGAAGCCCTGGAGCCGCCCGCCGAGTGGGCCGAGCTGCGCTCCAAGTGCCCGGTGGCCCACGTGCGACTCGCCTCCGGCGACCCCGCCTCGCTCGTGACCCGCTACGACGACGTGAAGGCGATCCTGTCCGACCCGCGGTTCGGCCGGGGGACCGGCAAGAAGGGCGCCGCCCGGGTCGCCGACACCGACGACGGCGGCATCATGGGCGGCGAGATGGCGACCGTCCTGCCGCAGGAGGGTGAGGCCCACCTGTCCTGGCGGCGCCTGGTCGGCAAGTGGTTCACCGCGAAGCGGATGGGCGCACTGCGGCCGGGCATGACGGCGATGGCGGACCAGCTCATCGACGCCATGGTGGCCGACGGCGGCCCGGCCGACCTCAAGGCGTCCTTCGGCTTCCCGCTCCCGGTCTGGGTCATCTGCGACATGCTCGGCGTCCCCGACTCCGACCGGGACAAGTTCTCCCACTGGTCGGACTGCATGCTCAGCATGACCCGCTACACGCAGGAGGAGATGGCCACCGCGATGGCCGAGTTCAACGTATACATGGCCCACCATGTCGCGCTGAAGCGGGCGGCCCCGGGCGAGGACCTGCTCAGCGAGCTGATCGTCGCCACGGACGACGGCGGCGAGCCGCTGTCGGACGCGGTGCTGGTCGCCACCGGCGTGGCGCTGCTCGTGGCTGGGCACGAGACCACCGCGAACATGATCACCAAGATGATCGCGATGCTGCTCGCGGACCGCACTCGCTGGGAGCGGCTCCTAGCCGACCCGAAGCTCGTCCGGTCCACGGTCGAGGAGGCCCTGCGCTTCGACGCGAACGCCGGGGTCGGGATGACGCGCTACATCGACGCCGACATCGAGCTGGCCGGCGTCGCCGTGCCGAGCGGCACGACGGTCATGTGCAGCATGGCCGCGGCGAACCGGGACGAGGCGGCGTTCGCCGACGCGGACGAGCTCGTCCTGACCCGGAGCCCGAACCCGCACCTCGCATTCGGTGCCGGCGCCCACTCCTGTCTCGGCCAGGCTCTCGCGCGCACCGAGCTCCAGGTCGCTCTGGAGACGCTGCTGCGCAGGCTGCCGACGCTGGAGCTGGCGGTGGGCGTCGACGAGCTGGAGCGGGTGGAGGGGCTCGCCGTCGGCGGCCTGAGCAAGCTCCCTGTGCAGTGGTGACGGACATCGACATCGAACGAAGGAGCGTCATGAAGGTCATGGTCGAGGAAGACAAGTGCTGTGGTGCGGGGACCTGCGTCCTGATCGCCCCCGAGGTGTTCGACCAGCGCGACGAGGACGGCATAGTGGTGCTGCTCGAGGAGGCCCCCGCCGCGGACCAGCACGACGCGGTCCGCGAGGCCGTGAGCGTCTGTCCGGCAGCCGCGATCAGCCTGATCGAGCCATGAGCACGCCGGGGAGCGTCCTGATCGTCGGCGCCTCGGCGGGCGGCCTGACCACCGCCGAGGCGCTGCGCCGCAAGGGGTACGGGGGGCGGCTCACGCTGCTCGGGGGCGAGCGTCACCTCCCGTACGACCGGCCGCCGCTCTCCAAGCAGGTGCTGTCCGGGGCGTGGGACGCAGGCCGTGCGCAGTTACGGCCCGAACCGGCGCTGCGGGCGCTGGACGCCGACCTCGTGCTCGGCGACCGGGCCACCGGCCTGGACGTCGCGAACCGCACGGTCCGGACGGAGTCGGGCCGCGCACTCGGCGCCGACGCGATAGTGATCGCCACCGGTGTCCACGCCAGGACTCTTCTTGTGGAGGCAGAGTCTGTAGAGGCACAGCCCGCAGAGCCGCCGTCGGGCCAGGACCGCCTGGCGGGTGTGCACGTGATCCGCACCCTCGACGACTCCGTGGCGTTGCGTGCGGAGCTCGCGACCGCCCGGCGGCTGGTCGTGGTGGGCGACGGGGTGCTCGGTGCCGAGGTCGCGGCGACCGGCCGTGGCCTCGGCCTGGACGTCACCCTGGCCGGGCCGCAGTCCGTCCCGATGGAGAGCCAGTTCGGCCCGTGGGCCGGAGGCCTGCTCGGGGACCTCCACACCGAGCGGGGCGTCAGGCTGCGGCTCGGCACCGGGGTGAGCGGGCTGGCGGGCGAGGCCGGCCGCGTGGTCGGAGTGGTCCTCGAGACCGGCGAGCAGCTCCCTGCTGATGTGGTGGTCGTCGCCATCGGCGGCATCCCGGCGACCGAGTGGCTGGCCGGCAGCGGCCTGGCAGTCGACAACGGCATAGTGTGCGACGCGATGTGCCGGGCCGCCGAGGGGATCTACGCTGTCGGCGACGTGGCTCGGTGGCGGCACCTGGGCCTGGACACCCTGTTGCGGCTGGAGAACCGGACGAACGCGACCGAGCAGGCGGTGGCGGTCGCGTCGAACATCCTGGGCGCCGATCAGGCGTACGTCCCCGTCCCGTACTTCTGGACCGACCAGTACGACGTCAAGGTGATGGTCCACGGACTCATCCCCGCCGACGCCGAGATCGAGGTCGTCGAGGGCGACCCGGCCGCGCGCCGGTTCGTGGCGCTGTGCCGTAGCGGCGGAGTGGCCCGCGGCGTCCTCGGCTGGAACATGCCCAAGCAGACCCGGGTGCACCGCCAGCAGGTCGCCGACGCGCTGGCCCTCGCCGCGCAGATGGTGTCATGACGCCCGTCGTGCTCGCGGCGCGCGGTCCCGGCGTCGATCAGGATCTGGCTCGCCGGCCGAGGCTGACGTCGCCGGCGTCGTCCCTGCCTCATCTCGACGCCATCTCTACATCACGTGGTACTGTCGCCCCGGTTTGATCGCTGTTGTCGCTAGTCGAGAACGCGGGGGCGCCAGTGTCGTCCGACCCAGTCGTGCAGTGGATCGTGACAGTGTTGTTCGCCGCGCTCGGCGCGCACTCCCTGTGGCGCCTCGTGGCCTGCCGCCGGGCGTTCGCCGTGGCCGGCTCCTTGTGCCACCTGGGCATGAACCTCGTCATGGTCGCGATGGTGTGGCCGTGGTGGGTCCGGCTGCCCGCGCTGCCGCAGCTGACCTTCTTCGTGCTGGCCGCGGTGTTCTTCGCCGCCGCCGCCGGCTGGCATCAGGCCGATGCCCTGTCGCGCGGCCCGACGGCGGGACGCCCGCGGGCCGGCCACCATGACAGCCCCGCGACCCAGACGGTGCACGCCGTCATGATGCTGGCGATGGTCTGGGCGGTGGTGGTCATGCACCCCGGCCTGACGGCGTCGCGGACGCTCGCGACGGGACACGCGACGGGACACGCGACGGGACACGGGGCGGGGCCCGGGAACCACACGGACCACGCGGTGGCTCATGCGCAGCTGGGCGCCTGGTCCACGGTCAGTGGTTCGCTGCTGCTCGCGGCCCTCGCGGTCGGCGGGACGGTCTTCCTGGTCGGTCTGCTCCGGCATCTGCGCGGCGGCGGTTCGGTGCGGGGCCACGCCGGGTCCGACCTGCTGGCGAGCTCCGCGATGAGCTTCGGGATGGCCGCGATGTGCTGGCTCATGCTCGCGGGCTGACCTGGCTGGGACCTACGGGCGGCTGATCAGCCGGCGCGCTGCTGGCTCGGGGCGTGTCGCGGCCGTAGCGCGCGTTCCAGCATCTCGGCATCACGCGCGGTCAGGTGGTCCGCGAACTGGGCGAGCGCTTCCTCACGGTCGCCGGTGCTCTCCAGCACGGACAGCATGGCCGCTCCCGCGCGCTCGCCGTCCGAACGGGTGGGCCGGAAGCGGACCTTCCGCGGGGAGGTCGCGATCCGGACGACCTCACCCTTCTTCTGGAGGCGGTCGAGCACCGTCAGGAGCGTCGTGTAGGCCGGGACGCGCTCGTCCCCGAAGCTCTCCTGGACGACTCTCGCTCCGATCGCGTCCTCGTGGCTCCAGAGGATTCGCATGACCTCCGCCTCGAGCTGTCCGCGCTCGCGGGTCCTACCTGCCGGGGTCCTGCCGGCCCGTGCCCTGCCTGACATGTGGTCCTCCTGGCAGGACCATACTGCAAAGGTGGCGGCCCATTCGCTCGTGGGCAGCCACCTCTGCGTCGACCGGGATCCCGGGCGGAACGGCCCGCCGTCAGGCCGGCTGGAGCGCCGTCGCGTCCAGCGCGCCGCTGCGCGCCTGCTCCACCAGGTCCGCGAGCTGGTCGTGGCTCATCTGGATCCGCTGGCCGAAGTCGTCGGTGATCACTATCTGCTTCTCGGGCTCGGCGCTCGGGTCGACGAACAGCTCAGGGCAGCCGCAGTCGCACTTGCCGCAGAACGTGGCCACGTGAAGAAGCTGAGGGTTGTCGCTCATCGTTGTCTCCTTTGCCTGGACGTGCACGGGATGGAACGGAACGGACGTGGTGCCGGGCTGATGCCCTCTACGAGGGTCACGTACATCTCTACAAGACGTCAAGATAGCGGCGTGATACGCGGGCGCAAGGGTGGATGGGACAAATCCGCTTTGTCGCCGAGATAAGGTAAGCCTTGCTTTACTCCCAATTCTCTTGGAAGGGCTTGCCCATGCGCCGACTTCGGCTCCTCCCCATCGCGCTCACCGTCGGTGTCGCGCTGCTGACCGGGTGCACCAGCGCCGCACCTGACGACGCGGCGTCCGGCGACGGTGCGTGGAGCTACACCTCCGGCGACGGCGAGACCTACACCGCGGACGAGGTGCCCACGCGGATCATCGCGCACGCCTACGCGGCCAAGGTGCTCATGGAGTTCGGGATCAAGCCCGTCGGGATCTACGCGGACGGCGACATCGACAGCGACGTCGGCCTCCAGGGCGCCGACTTCGAGGGAGTCGAGATCCTCGGCGAGGAGTGGGGCAAGATCGACGTCGAGAAGGCGGCGGGGCTCGCGCCGGACCTCATCGTCGGCGACTGGTGGCCGGCCGAGGGCGGGTACTCGGGCCTCGAGGACGGGGTCGAGGAGTCCAGCAAGAAGCTCGCGGAGCTCGCGCCCGTCGTCGGCGCAGCGCAGGGCGACTCGATAGTCGAGCTGATCGAGGGCTACGCCGAGCTGGCCGAGTCGCTCGGGGCGGACACCTCGGTGATCGACGAGCAGCGGGCCGAGTTCGACACGGCGGTCGAGGAGTTCGAGGCCGCCGTCGCCGCGAAGCCCGGGCTGACGGCGCTCGCGATCAGCCCGTACGAGGACACCTACGCGGTGGCCGTGCCCGAGCACGCACCCGAGCTGCTCGACCTGCAGTCGTGGGGCCTTGACGTGATAGACCCGGCGAAGCCCGACCCCGAGTTCCCCTACTGGGAGAGCCTCAGCTTCGAGAACGCCGACTCCTACCAGCCGGACGTCCTGCTCTTCGACGACCGCAGCTACCCGGCCAACCAGGAGACGCTGGACGCACAGCCGATCGCCAAGGACATCACCGCCTACGCGGCAGGCGCCTACACGTCCTGGCCCGCCTACTGGCTGCACACCTACCCGGACTACACCGAGCAGCTGCGCAACCTCACGGACTTCGTCAACGAGGCTGACGAGAACCTCACCGACTGATGACGGCAGTCGCCACCCGCCCCCGACGGAGCAGCGCACTCATCGCCGGCGGGCTGCTCCTGTCCGCCGGCGCGCTGCTCGTCGTCTGCGCCGCGTCGGTAATGCTCGGCTCACGCACCATCAACATCGCGGACCTGGCCGAGAGCGACCTGACGGTCATCCTCGACATGCGGCTGCCCCGCACGGTCCTCGGGGTGCTCGCCGGAGCCGCCCTCGCGGTCAGCGGCACCCTCCTGCAGGGCGTCGCCCGCAACCCCCTTGCCGACCCCGGGATCATGGGCATCAACGCGGGCGCCGCCGTCGCCGTCGTCACCGGCATCCTCGTCCTGGGCGACCAGGCCGGCGGCGCGAACGTCTGGCTCGCGTTCCTCGGCGCGGGCGCCGCCACCGCGACCGTCTACACGATCGCGTCCTTCGGCAGGGAAGGCGCGACGCCGATCAAGCTGGCGCTCGCCGGCGTGGTCGTCACCGCCGTCTGCTCGTCGATCACGTCGGCGATAGTGCTCTCCTCCACGGACGCGCTCGAGGAGCTGCGCGTATGGCAGGTCGGCGCGCTCGCCGGACGGTACTGGCCAGTCGTCCTGCAGGTCGGGCCCTACATCGTGATCGGGCTGATCGTCGCGATGTTCCTCGCCCGCCAGCTCAACCTGCTGGCGCTGGGCGACGCCCTCGCCGTCTCGCTCGGACAGCACGTGCGCCGCAACCGGATCATCACGTTCGCCGTCGTGGCGGTCCTGTGCGGAGCCGCGACCGCCGCATGCGGACCCATCGCGTTCCTCGGCCTCATGGTGCCGCACCTCGTGCGGCTCGTCACCGGGCCGGACTACCGCTGGATCCTCGCCTACAGCCTCGTGCTCGGACCGCTCGTGCTGCTGCTCTGCGACATCGTCGGGCGGCTCGTGGCGTCACCGGGCGAGCTGCAGGTAGGCGTGGTGCTCGGCATCATCGGGGCGCCGGTCTTCATCGCGATAGTGCGCCTGCGGCGCGGGGTGGAGCTGTGATGTTCCGGCTCGAACGCCGCGCCCGCACGCGCCGCGCCCTCGTCGTCACCGCGGCGCTCGCGGTCGTTGCGGCCTGCGTCTTCGTGTGCTCGATGATGCTCGGCAGCTACCTGCTCGGCCCGGTAGACGTCCTGCGCTCGGTGCTCGGCCTGTCCGCTGAGCCCTCTGTCGACTTCATCGTGCGGGAGCTGAGGCTGCCCCGCGCGGTCACCGCGGTGCTGGTCGGGCTCGCGCTCGGGGCGGCGGGCAGCATCTTCCAGCGTGTGCTGCGCAACCCGCTGGCGGCTCCCGACATCATCGGGATCTCGGCCGGTGCCAGCAGCGCGACCGTCGCAGGCGTCGTGCTCTTCGGCGCGGGCGGGTTCGGGCTGTCGGTCGCGAGCCTCGCCGGCGCGCTCGTGACGGCGGCTGCCGTCTACCTGCTCGCGTGGCGCGGCGGCATCGCGGACTACCGCTTCATCCTGATCGGCGTGGGCGTGGCCGCGATGCTGGAGTCCGTGACCGGGTACCTCGTCTCCCGCGCCGAGATCTCCGACGCCCGCGCCGCGATGACGTGGCTCGTGGGCTCGGTGGGCATGGCGGGGGAGGGCGAGATCATCGGCCTGGCGATCGGCTGCGCCGTCGTCATTCCCGTCCTGATGGCGCTCTCGCGCCGGCTCGGCGTGCTGGAGCTCGGCGCCGACGGCGCCAGGGGGCTGGGTGTGCGCCCCCAGGCGGAGACCGCCGTGCAGCTCGGGTGCGCCGTGGTGCTCGTCGCCCTCGCGACGGCCGCCGCGGGGCCGCTGGCCTTCGTCGCGCTCATGGCCGGACCGATCGCCGGCCGCCTGCTCGGCCTGGCCGGTGACCGGGTACTGCCCGCGGCCCTGGTCGGCGCGATCATCGTGCAGACGGCCGACGTCGTCGCGCAGCACCTGCTGCCGTACCCGATCTCCACCGGCATCGTCACGGGGCTCACCGGCGCCCCGTACATCGCCTGGCTGCTGATCCGGAACGGCAGCCGTACCGACAGCCGTACCGAGAGATAGGAGCTGGCGCGTGAGCGATCATTCATTCGAGGTGGCCGGGCTCACGCTCGGCTACGACGGCGCCGACATCGTGCGCGAGCTGTCCACGGACATACCCGCCGGCGCGATCACGGCGATCATCGGCGCGAACGCCTCCGGCAAGTCCACGCTCCTGCGCGGCCTCAGCCGGCTGCTCACCCCGCGTGCGGGTCAGGTGCTGCTCGATGGCGTTCCCGTGCACGGCATGCGGTCGGGCGACCTCGCGCGCCTGGTCGGCCTGCTGCCGCAGTCGCCGGTCGCGCCGTCGTCGATCACCGTGGGCGACCTGGTCGGCCGCGGCCGCTACCCGCACCAGGGCTGGTTCCGCCGCTGGACCCCCGCCGACGACGCCGCCGTCGACGAGGCGCTGGAGGCCACCGGGACGGCCGAGCTCGTGTCCCGCCTGGTCGCCGACCTCTCCGGCGGACAGCGTCAGCGGGTGTGGATCGCCATGACGCTCGCGCAGGACACCGACATCCTCCTGCTCGACGAGCCGACGACGTTCCTGGACGTGAACTATCAGATCGAGGTGCTTGACCTGCTCGTGGACCTCAACCGCGACCGGGGCAAGACGATAGTCATGGTGCTGCACGAGCTGAGCCTCGCCTGCCGCTACGCCGACCACCTCATCGCGATGAAGAACGGACGCATAGTCATCGAGGGCACCCCCGACGAGGTGGTGACCGCGGAGATCGTCGAGGACGTCTTCAGCCTGCCGTGCGACGTGATCACCGATCCGCGCAGCGGCACGCCGCTCGTGATCCCGCTGGGGCGGCACCGGTCGGGGCTCGCGCGGTAGTCGCGCGAGCCCCGGTCGCTCGTCAGCCGGCGTTCCAGATCCTGGTCTCGTACCGGACACCGTCGACCATGAACGCGACCTCCGTCCCGTTGTAGCTCCGGCCCATCCAGCAGGAGAGCTGTCTCGAGCCCGAGGCACCGTTCATCGGGTACTTGGGGCTTTCGTCAAACGTCATGGGATGCGTCCCATCGGACCTCTCGTGGATGTCGTGCCACTCCCGCGGCCCGTCGGGCGACGTGTCACCTGCCCAGCACGCGACCTCGCTGGTCGCGTCGAAGCCCTCCCAGTTCACTACCCAGTAGCGGCTGCTGTTGTTCGGCCCTCTGCTCGCCGGGGTCACCCACGCCCTCGGGCTCAGTACCTGCTTCGAGTCGCAGGCCTGCTTGCTCTTCCCGTAGTCGTCGGTCACCGTGACGCAGGCCTGCAGGGTCTGACCAGGGCTGCCGGGCGCTGTCCTGGTGGCGGCCTTGACCGTGCTGTCGATCGCCCCTGACACCACGACCTTGGTGTTCACGCCGTTGTAGCCGTCCGCGTCCCACGTGAAGGACACGTTCCCGATCCCGGCGGTGGCGACCATCGTCGGCTGGATCGGTAGACCGTACGGTGTCTTCGCGTTCGACGAGGCCGACCATTCCGAGCAGGTGTGCGCGTTGCAGGCCTGCACCTGGAACGTGTACGACGTCCCGTTGGCCAGGCTCTTGTGCGTGTACGACGTCCCGGTGCCCGCGTGCTGGGCTTCCCCCCCGTTGGCCCGGACGTTGTAGTACCCGCCCGCGCCGTAGAAGTTGCTGGTGCGGTTCCACAGAACCTCCACCTGGCCGTCGGTGCTCGAGCCGAACCTGGCCGTCGGGGTGCCCACCTGGTCCGGTGTGCCGTGCGGCACCGTCTGGGCGGACTCCGCGCTGACCGGCGACCTACCCGCCTTGTTCTCGGCCACGATCGTGTACTTGTAGGCAGATTCGGTGCTCAGGTCCTGGATGGTCTTCTCGTTGCCGGTCACCGTCATGGTCCTGGTCCTTGTCCCGTCCCGGTACTCGGTCAGGTAGTACCGCCTGATCGCGTCACCGTTGTTGGCCGGGGCCTGCCATCCGACGATGATCTGACCACCGGCAGCGGTCTCCTTCCGGGTGGTGGTCGGCGCCATCGGCTGGGCGGGCTTCGTGGCGGGGGTCTCCGGCACGGACGGGTCGCTCCAGTCCGACGGCTGCTCCGCCTCGTTCTTCGCCTGGACGCGCACCGTGTATGCGGTGCCGTTCTGCAGCCCCGTCCAGACGACCGGACTGGTGGTCTCGCACGTCTTCTGGGTCACGTTGTCGGTCGGCGGCGGGCTGATCTCCAGGTTGACGCACTCGATGGGGGACCGGTCCGTGTACGCCTTGTTCTTCCAGGAGACCGTCAGCTTCTGGTCGCCGAACTTGAGCGTCGGCGGCTCCGGCTTCTCCGGCTTCTCGTCGGGCCGCACCTCGCGGGATGCCGGTGACGGCGCCGAGTCGGCCACCTCGTTGGTCGCGACGACCGTGAACCTGTACTTCACGTTGTTCTTCAGCCCGTCGAACGTGCAGGTGGTCGTGGCGCACCTGTGCTCCTGACCGGTGTTGGTGCGCAGCGTGTAGCTGGTGATCTCGGCGCCGTTGTTGTTGGGCTGGTCCCAGCTCAGCACCACGGTCTCGGAACGTACCTCCTCGATGCGGGGCGCACGTGGAGCGTCGGGCTTGCCCAGCACGGTGAGCATCGCGAAGCCGTCGACCTGGCGGTCCGGGTCCTTGGTGCCGTCCTGCACCGTGTACCGCACCGTCATGACGCCGGTGAAGCCGTCGTCGGGAGTGACGACCACGGCGGAGTCGGTGAACGACACCTTGCCGCCGCCCGCCTCGCTGGCCGCCGCGACCACCTTCAGCGGCGTATCGGGGAACGGGTTGGAGTCGTTCTCCAGGACCGGGACCGTCGACGGCTTGCCCTGGTGCGCATTCGGCACCTTGTCATCGGTCGTCTTCACCTCCGGCCGGGTGGACGGCACCACCTTGACGGTCAGCTCGGCGCGGACGGCCGGGTTCCTGTTGTCGGAGACGGTCATCGGGAGCTGCACGACCGTGCCCTTCGGGACCGCCGCGCCGTCGACCCCGCCGGTCACCGTCGCGCCGGAAACCTCTATCTCCATCCCGCTCTTGCTCTCGACCGCGAAGGTCAGCGGATCCTTGTCCGGGTCAGTGGCGTACCGCGACAGGTCGACCGTCGCTGTCTCGGCAGCCGCGACCTCGAGCACCGGGGTACCGGTGATCTTCGGCGGCTGGTTGTTCGAGGGGACGACGTCGATCGGCAGCGTCAGCACCGCGGTCAGGCCCTTGGCGTCGTCGGGGCCGGTTCCGTCGGTCACCTCGAAGCTGACCGACGCCGCCCCGGCGTAGTCCTCCGCGGAGGTGTACACGACGGTGTCCGCGTCGACCATCGCGACCTTGCCCGCCACGGCCTTGACCGTGTTGTCCTTGGTGATGCGCGGCTTGTGGCCCTCCCGGACCACCACGTAGTCCTTGAGCTCGATGGTGAGCGGGTCGCCGCTGAAGGCCTTGAGCGGATCCAGGCCCGGCTTGATGTGCGGACGTGCCTGGTTGCCCGGCACCCGAACGAACGCCTTGGCCTCCTGGTCGTCCATGTCGGTCACGGTGTACGTGATGACCTGGGCGTCCTCGGTGAGCTGGACCTTTATCGCGTTCGAGTCGGTGACCGTCACACCCTCGAGGCCCGGGTCCACCGTGACGTCCAGGTCGGCCCCCACCCCGTCGGGGTCGGAGTCGTTGTCGAGCACCTTCACCGTGACGCTGGAGGAGCCCTCGACGTTGTCGGCCGTCACCACGTCGTCGTACGCGATGGGGCGCAGCAGCGGTGCGTCCGGGTCGACGTTCAGCGTGATCGCACCGCTGGTGCCCGCCTGATAGCTGTCCTGGATCCCGTAGTAGAACGAGTACGGGGCCGCCTTGCCGGGCGCGGTGATCACGACGTCGTCCTTGACGGCCTTGGGCTCAAGGTCCTTGGTGCCCTCGAAGCCCTTGGCGACCAGGCTGATCTGGTCGCCGTCCGGGTCCGAGTCGTTGAGCAGCGCCGGGATGGCTACGGTGCGCTCCGGCCGGACCGTGGTCTCGTCGTCGATCGCCTGCGGTTCCTGGTTGGACGCCGGGGGTGCCGCGATACCCACCTGGACGACGCCCTGGCCGATCGCTCCGCGGGTATCGGTGACCTGGTAGCTGAAGGTGTCGAAGCCCGTGGTGTCCGAGGCCTGGTAGTCGATGGCCCCGTCCACGATCGTGGCAGTGCCCTTGCCGGGCGCAGCCGAGATGGAGCTGAGCGTCACGTGGTCGCCGTCCGGGTCGGTCCCGTCCAGCGGCAGCGGGATCCGCACGATGCCCTCGCTGAGCACCCGTGCCTCGATGTCCGGCAGCTGCGGGGCGGTGTTCTCCGGCTCGTCCTTGATGGTGATCGTGACCTGCGCGGAGTCCTTCTG
This sequence comes from Promicromonospora sp. NPDC023805, assembly GCF_040639635.1. Taxonomy (NCBI): domain Bacteria; kingdom Bacillati; phylum Actinomycetota; class Actinomycetes; order Micrococcales; family Promicromonosporaceae; genus Promicromonospora; species Promicromonospora sp. NPDC023805. The sequence goes on from NZ_JBFAAH010000007.1 coordinate 74,654, forward strand.
GCCGTTGGCGTCCTCGACCTCGTAGACCGCATGGACGACCTCGGCCTTCTGGCCGGCCCGGAAGCGCACGGTGTCCTCGGAGACGAACGCCTCGCCGAGCGAGGACGGCGGTGCCTCCTGCAGCTCGTCGGTGACCTTCATCGCCAGGCCGTCCGGATGGCTGTCGTTCTTCAGCACCGGGATGGTCACCACGTCGCCGACGTGCACGGTCGCCTCGTCCGGACCCGCCTCCGGCGGCCGCATCTGCTCGGACGTCGGGATGGGCACCACGCGCACCTGGCCCGTGACCGTACCCGAGCCGTTCGCGACCCGGTAGGTCACGAGGACGGGCTCGCCGAGCCGCTTGATCTCGGACACCTTCAGGATCTGGTGGTTCAGCACCGACACGTTCACCGGAGCACCGGTGGGCACGTTCACGCCCTGCACCACCAGCACGCCACCCGCGGGATCGGTGTCGTTGGCGAGGACGTCGACCAGGCCGGAGCCGCCGGTCGGCAGCAGCACCTGGTCCGAGACGGCGACCGGCGCACCCGCCTGCTCCGGCGGATCCAGCACGTCCACCCGCACCAGGCCCATCGTCTGCTCGACGCCGTCAGAGATGTAGTACGGCACGTCGTACGAGCCGGCCTGGTCGCTCCGGAACTTGAAGCTCCCCGCCGTCGTGTTCTGCGTGATGCCGGCTCCGGCCGCTTCGGCGACACTCGTCAGCCGCAGCTTGTCGTCGTTGGCGTCGTGGTCGTTCACCAGTGGCTTCACGGTGACCGGTTCGCCGGTCAGCACGGTCACGTGGTCCTGGACGGGAACCGGCGCGACGTTGGCGGCGACGACGTCCACGTGCATCTTGCCCTCGAAGGCGTCACCTTCCGAGTCCGAGACCCGGATATCGACCACCTTGAGGCCCGTGGCGCTGCCGCCGTCACGGAACTCGACGGTGCCGTCCGGGCGGAACCGCACCTCGTCCAGCGGGTCCGCGGTCGTCGCGTCGGAGAGGTAGAGGTCGTCGCCGTCGGGGTCCTGGAAGTAGGGCAGCACCTTGATGCTGGCCAGCCGGTCCTGGCCCACCTGGAGCACGGGTTCGCCGTCGGGCTGGACCGGGGGGTTGTTCTCCGTCAGCGGCACGACCCGCACCGTGGCGTCGGCGATCGCCGTGCCGTTCTCGCGACCGTCGTCGACCTGGTATGTGAACGTGGTCTCACCTGTCGCGGCGTCGGGCACGTCGGCCTGCAGGGCCGCTCCGCCGAGCACGCGGTTGACGGTGATGCCCTCGGGCACGGTGGCGACCGAGGCCGTCAGCACGTCGCCGTCCTTGTCCATGTCGTTGCCCAGGACGTTCAGCACGGTGGTGCGGCCGGGCCGGACGCCGATCGAGTCCTTCTCCGGCACCGGCGTGTTGTTGGCCTTGTTCCGGTCGGCCACGAAGTGGTCGACCTGCATCGCGGTGGCCTCTTCCGACTCGGTCTTGTCACCATCGCCCTTCTTGGGCTCCGTGTAGTCCCAGTCGTCGACCAGCTCGAAGTCGTCGGCGGCCATCCACAGCTGACCGTTCGCGACGTCGTTCAGCACGATGACCTCACGGTTCACGCGGTAGACCAGGTTGGTCGAGGCGTCCGCCCCCGCAAGCACCTGCTGGACGTCGTTGACCTTGCCCGCGCACTCCCGGACGACCTGACCGGGTCCCGACCAGGCACCGTAGACACACCCGCCGAGCTGCACCGGGGCTGACGCGACACTCGACGCCCCGCCCTTCAGCGAGTGAAGGGTGGGGGTCCCGCCCGCCAGCGGCTGGACGACCAGGCCCTTCAGGGTCGCGACCACCACGTTGTCGGTCTCGCCGGACGGCTGCTGCAGCGTGCCCTGTGCCCCCTCGGCCACCTTGACCGTCTCGCCGCCCGGCAGAACCAGGGTCCCGGACTTCTGGTCGAACACCACCGGCTCGTCACCCACCGCGGAGACCTGGGCCTCGGCGTCGGCGCCGAGGGGGAGGCTGACCTCGTCCACGCTCTCGGCGACGCCCTGCTTGCTGGTGGGGATCGTGTAGAGCTTGCTGTCCCTCGGGACGGCAAGGAGGACCGTGCCGTCGTTGCTGACGGCGAGCTTGCCGCCCGATCCTGCCTTGACCGTGGGCTCGAGCTTGTTCTCGTCGAAGGTGGTCGAGCCGAACGGGAGGACCCAGGCCTTGCCCGTCTCCGGGTCGTAGACGGCGGTGGTCGCGGCGCCCGAGGCGACCTGCGCGCCGGGGGGAAGCTTCATCGTGCCGTCGAGCACCAGCTGCCCCGGGTTCACCGGGCTCGCGGAGAAGCTGCTCGTGCTGTTCAGGAGGACGCGCTGTGCGTCCTGCTCCACGTCGAAGGCTCCGGAGCTGGCCAGCAGGACGCCGTCCAAGGCCTTCGCGTCGTAGTTGAACCGGCCTAGCTCGCCCTGCGCGGTCCGCGTCACCCAGACGCCCGCGTCGTTCAGCTCGACGTCGGCTGTCGACTCGCCCTCGTACAGGAGCGCGAAGCTCAGGAGCCCCACCCCGAAGAGGGTCACCACACTGGTCGACACCACGGATCGACGGTCCTTCAACGCGCGTGAGACCAGGCTCATGCGTCCTCCCCATTCCACGAAAGATTGCTCGCCCGGACGGTCCACACAGGCGCAACCGGAGCACCCTACCGAGTACAAAGGTGAAAAGTCGCCGAAATCGATGGGGAGAACTACCCGGAATGACCTTTCTGTCCCGCTGGCGGCCGTGAACGACGGTTGCCCTCTGCGACCTGCGCCGGGAGGATGAGCGACATGACAGCCACCCCGCCTCCGTTACCCCGTCGGGGGCGCGCCGTACGTGGCGTCGTCCCGCTTCTCGCCGTTCTCGGACTCGTTCTGCTGGGCACTGCCGCGGCCGGCTTTGTCGTCGGACGGCGCAGCCTGCCCGTAGCGGACGAGCGCTGACACCGTGACCGACACCACGGACTCGGGCGTCGAGGCGTTGCTGGGCGAGGAGATCGTCGCGCTCGCCGCCGGCACGTTCGTGGCGGCGTTCACCGGTATCGGGCTCGGGCGTGAACAAGCCCAGAGTCAGATCGACAAGGAGCTCCACCGCCGCTTCGGGAAGCCGCGCAGAAGTGGCGACCACTACGCCTACCAGGCGGTCATTCTCCAGATCGTCCTGGTCTGGGAGCAGGCGCGGATCGCAGCGCGGGCACATCTGGGAGTTCTCGTCCTGCTCCCCGACGGCGCCCGGCTGCTCGACGCCACGGACGCGGCCGACGAGCTGCGTTCGCTGCTCGCACGGTGAACACCAGGACGGAGCGCCGGCCGGGGCCGACGTAGGCGCGTATCGACCGCTCGCGCTACGGAGCCGCCGTGCCGGTGGACCGGCGCACGACGAGCTGCGAGATCAGGGCCTCGTCGTCCGCGGGCTCGCGCTGGGCGATGCGTGCCAGCAGGTGCTCGACGGCGCGGCGCCCCTGGGCGACGAAGTCGACCCGCAGGGTCGTGAGCGGGGGAGAGAAGTACGCGGCGTCGGGGATGTCGTCGACTCCCGTGATGCTCACGTCCTCTGGAACCCGCACGCCCCGCTCCCGGAGGGCGAGGAGCGCCCCGAGCGCCATCTGGTCGTTGGCTGCGATGACTGCCGTGAAGTCGAGGCGTGCCGGCAGGGCCGCGATGGCCTCGTATCCCGAGCGTGCGGTCCAGTCGCCGTGCACGACCCCGACGGACACCAGGCCGTGGGCGGCGACGGCGGCCTCGAAGGCGCGGGCCCGGTTGCGGGCCGCCGACCAGGCGGTGGGGCCGGCGACGTGCAGCAGGCGCTGATGGCCGAGCTCAGCCAGGTGGTCGATGAGGGCGGGGAACCCCACGGTGGTGAGCTGTGAGGGATGGTGGCTCGCGAACTCGTCCTCCTCGCCCGCGAGGAAGGCGGGCACCCGGAAGTTCGCGGCGCCGAACGCCTGCGCCATGTGGTCGGTCGAGGCGAGGGCCAGCACGCCGGCGAGGTCGTGCTGCGTGACGGTCTGCAGCGCCTGGTCGATCTCCTCCGGATCACCCATGTCGAGGCTCAGGATGTCGAGCACGTAGCCGGCGTCGCGGGCAGCCTGCGCGGCGCCCTGGATGATCTTGCTCGGGCCGAACTGGTCGAGCTCGTGCGTCAGCGCGCCGATCCGCATCGACCGCCCGGTGGTCAGCGAGCGGGCGGTCAGGTTCGGGCGGTACTCCAAGGCGGCGAGCGCCTCGACGACACGCTCGCGGGTCGTCGGCCGGATGCCCTCGTAACCCTGCAGGAACCGGTGCACCGTCTGGTGCGACACCCGTGCCAGTGCCGCGACGTCGCGGATCGTCGCGGGCCGCCCCAGCTCCTCGGCTGATGCGGCGACCGTGCCGGCACCGGGCGTGACCTCGGACGACAGGTCGTCCCGGGGCGCGTCCCGCGCCTCGCCGGTCTCCAGCGGTGCGGTGCCGTGAGGCATTCGGTCTCCTTCGTCGGCGAGCTCGGATCGTCCCACGGTAGGGCGCGGTAGTACCGATTCGATGTATGTGACCGGTAACAAGTTGGTCTCGGGGCATTGTGACCGGTCACATTTGGCACTAGCGTCACCCGAGTTCCAGCGCACGACAACGGAGTAGCTGCCTCATGGACTTGCACAACCGCCCCGCCCCGCCCCGCCACATGCTGTTCGGCGTGGCGTACTACCCGGAGTACCACCGCCACGGCCGCCTGCAGGAGGACCTCGACCTGATGGTGGCGGCGGGCATCAACGTCATCCGCGTCGGGGAGTCGGTCTGGTCGACGTGGGAGCCGCGCGACGGCGAGCTCGACCTCGAATGGCTCGCACCGGTGCTCGACGCCGCAGGAGCCCGGGGGATCGACGTCATCATCGGCACGCCCACCTACGCGGTGCCGCCGTGGCTGCAGACCGCCTACCCGGAGATCGCCGCCGAACGGCGCACGGGTGAGCCGATCCCGTGGGGTGCCCGCCAGGAGGTCGACTACTCGCACCCCGCGTTCCGTTTCCACGCCGAGCGGGTGATCCGCGCGATCCTCGGTCGTTATGCCTCGCACCCCGCGGTGATCGGCTACCAGGTCGACAACGAGCCGGGCCTCGAGCTGATCCACAACCACGGGACGTTCACGCGGTTCGTGCGGCGGCTGAAGGAGCAGTACCGCGACGTCGAGACCCTCAACGAGGAGTGGGGCCTGACCTACTGGTCGCACCGTCTGGCCGACTGGGACGAGCTGTGGCGGCCCGACGGCAACTCGTTCCCCCAGTACGACCTGGCCTGGCGCCGCTACCAGGCGGACGTCACCAACGAGTTCATCGCCTGGCAGGCGGCCATCGTGGGCGAGTACCGCAGCCCCGGCCAGTTCGTCACCACCTGCCTGCAGTACCCCCGGCGCGCGCTCGACGACGAGCAGCTCGGCAGGCACCTCGACGTGCTGTCCGGCAACCCGTACTACGGCATGCAGGACCATCTGGACGCCAGCATGAGCCTCGCCCAGCCGAACTACTGGAACACCACGGGCGTGGCCGGGCTGCTGCGTCAGGCCGACCGCATGTACTCCTCGCGCCAGGCCCGCTACCTCGTCACCGAGACCAACGCGCAGGCCATCGACGCGTCGCACGCCAACCACCCGCCGTACCCCGGCCAGCTCAAGCAGGCCGCCTACGCCTTCATCTCCCGCGGCGCGGCGATGATCGAGTACTGGCACTGGCACACGCTGCCGTACGGCGCGGAGACCTACTGGGGCGGCGTGCTGCCGCACAGCCTCCGCCCGGGCCGGGTCTACGCGGAGATCGCGGAGATCGGCAACGAGCTCGCCGGCCTCGGGACCACGCTCGACGGGTACGAGCCCGACGCCGACGTCGCGATCCTCTGGTCGAACGCCAGCCGCTTCGCCCTGCAGTTCATGCCCCCGCTCGCCACCGACGGGCAGGCCGAGGACGAGTCGTACGAGCAGATCGTCGACTCCTTCTACCGGGGTGTGACCGACGCGGGCCGGCAGGCGCGCATCCTGCACCTGCCGCAGGCGCACGAGCTGGGCGCCGAGGAGCTGGCCCGCCGCTTCCCGGTGCTGGTCGCGGCCGGCCTGTACATCACCACCGACCTCGACCTGGACCTGCTGCGCCGGTACGCCGCCGCAGGCGGTCACCTGATCCTCGGTCCGCGCACCGCCTACGCCGACGACGAGGCGCGCGCCCGCGTCGCGGTCGCACCCGACGGCCTGCACGACGCCGCGGGCGTCTGGTACGAGGAGTTCTCCAACCTCGACACCGACCTCAAGGTGGTGGCTACCGAAGGCAGCCCGCTCGTCCTGGACGCGGACGCGTCCGCGCGCCGCTGGGTCGACGGCCTGATCCCCGACGGCGCCCAGACCCTTGCCGCGTACGAGCACCCACGGTTCGGCCACTTCCCGGCCGTGGTCACGCACCCGCACGGCAGCGGACGGGTCACTACCGTCGGCACGGTCCCGTCGCCCGCGCTCGCGACCGCCGTCGTGCGGTGGGCCGCGCCCCGAGGGATCGGCGACCTGCTGGCGGGCGACCGCGACCCGGCCGTCACGGTGTCCTCGGGCACCCTGCCCGACGGGCGACGCGTCTGGTTCGTCTTCAACTGGGGCTGGGGCGAGCAGCGGCTCGTCCTCTCCTCCGACGTCCGGGATGCAGGTGCCGACACCGCGCACGTCACCGGATCGCACCTCACCCTCGGGCCGTGGGGCTGCCGGACGCTCGTCGACGAGGCCGGCCGATGAGCCGGAAGAGGGACTGGACGGGCTGGCTGTTCACCTGGCCGTTCGCCTTCGTGTTCGTCTTCGTGTTCATCACGCCGCTGGTCTACGCGCTCTGGCTGAGCCTGTTCCAGAACCAGCTGGTGGGCGGCAACCGGTTTGTCGGCCTCGGCAACTACGTCACGGCGTTCCAGGACCCGAGCTTCTGGGAGGGGTTCGGGCGGGTCTTCGGGTTCCTGCTGATCCAGGTGCCGATCATGCTGGTCCTCGCCATGGTCGCGGCCCTGGCCATCGACAGCGCGCGCCTGTACGCCACCGGGCTGTTCCGCGTGGTGGTGTTCCTGCCCTACGCGGTACCCGCAGTCGTCGCGGTCCTCATGTGGGGATTCCTGTACAGCGACAACTTCGGCCTGACGGCGAGCATCAACGAGTGGCTCGGCGGCAACGTGCTCCAGCCGTTCGCGCGCCAGTGGATCACCGCGTCGATCGGCAACATCGTCACGTGGGAGTTCGTCGGCTACAACATGGTGATCTTCTACTCGGCCCTCAAGACGATCCCCACCGAGCTGTACGAGGCCGCCGAGATCGACGGCGCCCGGGGCTGGCAGGTCGTCAGGGCCATCAAGCTGCCCGCCGTCCGCGGGGCGATAGTGATCGCGACGATCTTCTCGATCATCGGCAGCTTCCAGCTCTTCAACGAGCCGAACGTGCTCCAGCCGCTGGCGAACAACGTCATCACCAGCAGCTTCACGCCCAACATGTACGCGTACAACCTGTCGTTCGCCGGGCAGCAGTACAACTACTCGGCCACCGTCGCGATCATCATGGGCGTCATCACCGCGGTGATCGCCTACGTGGTGCAGATGCGCGGTTCTCGAAAGGAGGACCGCTGATGTCCACCGGTCTGCGCACCATCAACGTCAAGGCCCGCTCAGGCCGGGCCCGCCGGCCCTACTCGGTCACCAGCCCGCGCAAGTCGGTCGCCATGACGCTGCTCATGGTCCTGTTCCTCGTGTACGCGCTCGTGCCGATCGTCTGGCTCGTGGTCAACGCGACCAAGACCCAGCCCGACCTGTTCTCGACGTTCGGGCTCTCGTTCGGGCACTCCTTCGCCCTGTGGGACAACATCGTCGCCACCCTCACTCACGACGACGGCATCTTCCTGCGCTGGCTCGGCAACACCCTGCTCTACGTGGTCGTCGGCGCCGGTGGCGCGACGTTCCTCGCGACGCTGGCCGGCTACGGCCTGGCCAAGTTCCGGTTCCCGGGGCGCGGCGCGTACTTCGCCGTCGTGCTGGGCGCCGTGGCCGTGCCGGGAACCGCCCTCGCCGTGCCCACCTTCCTGCTGTTCAGCCAGATCGGACTGACCAACACCCCCTGGTCGATCATCATCCCGTCGCTGATCAGCCCGTTCGGGCTCTACCTCATCTGGGTCTACACGATCGACTCGGTACCCACCGAGCTCCTGGAGGCCGCGAGGCTCGACGGCGCGGGGGAGATGCGGACCTTCTTCACCATCTCGATCCGCCTGCTGGCCCCGGGCATCGTCACGGTCGCGCTGTTCTCCGTGGTGGCGACCTGGAACAACTACTTCCTGCCGCTGATCATGCTCACCGACCCGGACTGGTACCCGCTGACGGTCGGGCTCAACCAGTGGAGCGCGCAGGCGGCGGGCGTCGCGGCCGAGCCGATCTTCAACCTCGTGGTCACCGGCTCGCTCATCACGATCGTGCCGATCGTCGTGATCTTCCTGCTCCTCCAGCGCTTCTGGCAGTCCGGCCTCAGCGCCGGGAGCGTCAAGCAGTAGCCGACACCCGTCCTTACCCACACTGCCTCACCCTCACCCACCACAAAGACGTGAAGGAAAGACCATGACCAGAGCAGGACGTACCACCCGCACCACCCGCACCAAGGCCGCGGCAGCACTCGCCGCCGCGGCGCTGACTGCCGTGACCCTCGTCGGCTGCGGCTCCGCCGATGCCCCGGGCGCCGACGCCCCGGCCGGCTCGGCCGCCGACCTCGACGCGGCCCTCGAGAAGGGCGGCGAGCTCACCTACTGGACGTGGACCCCCTCGGGCGAGGCGCAGGCGGACGCGTTCATGAAGGAGTACCCGAACGTCACGGTCGACGTCGTCAACGCGGGCACCGCGACCGACGAGTACACGAAGCTGCAGAACGCGATCAAGGCGGGCTCCGGCGCCCCCGACGTCGCGCAGATCGAGTACTACGCACTGCAGCAGTTCGTGCTCTCGGACAGCCTGCTCGACCTGTCGGCCTACGGCCTGGGCGACCTGGAGGACCAGTACACCGCCTCCACGTGGTCGGCCGTCGCCGCCGACGACGCGCTCTACGGCCTGCCGCAGGACTCGGGCCCGATGGTCCTCCTCTACAACAAGGAGATCTTCGACGAGCACGGCATCGACGTCCCCACCACGTGGGACGACTACATCGCCGCCGCCGAGAAGCTGCACACCGCCGACCCGTCGAAGTACATCACCAACGACGCCGGCGACCCCGGCTTCGCGCAGCCGCTGATCTGGCAGGCGGGCGGCCACCCCTACGTGACCGACGGCACCGACGTGACCGTCAACCTGCAGGACGAGGGCACCAAGCTCTGGGCCGACACCTGGAACCAGCTCGTCGAGCCCGGCCTGCTCGCCGACATCCCCACCTGGAGCGACGACTGGTGGAAGGCGCTGGGTGACGGCACCATCTCCAGCATCGTCACGGGCGCGTGGATGCCCGGCATCCTCGAGGGTTCGGTGCCCGACGGCGCAGGCAAGTGGCGGGTCGCACCCCTGCCCAGCTACGACGGCTCCGCGGTGACCGCCGAGAACGGCGGCAGCGCCCAGTCCGTGATCAAGCAGTCCGACAACCCAGCGCTCGCTGCGGCGTTCCTGCGGTGGCTGAACAGCTCCGAGGAGAGCGTCGACGTCTTCCTGGAGCAGGGCGGCTTCCCCTCGACCACCGCGCACCTCAGCTCGCCGGAGTTCCTCGCGGAGGAGCCCGAGTACTTCGGCGGCCAGAAGATCAACGAGGTGCTGGTCGAGGCCTCCGAGAACGTCGCGCCGGACTGGCAGTACCTGCCGTTCCAGGTCTACGCGAACAGCGTCTTCCCGGACACGGTGGGCGCGGCCTACACGGACCACAGCGACCTCAACGCAGGCCTGCAGGCCTGGCAGGAGCAGATCGTCGCGTACGGGACCGCCCAGGGGTTCGGCGTCAACAAGTAACTCAACAAGTAATGCCGCGCAGTGCGCGCGGCGTCAACGGCTGACGCCGCGCGGTACCACCTGCCCGTGCAGCGCTGCACGGGCAGCCGACAACATCCCCGAGGAGGGGGCATGACGTCCAGACCCAAGCTCGTCCTCACCGCATTTCTCACGGTGCTCGTGACGGTGCTGGTGCCGTCCGCGATCGCGCAGGCCTATCGGCCCACCGGCGGCATCGTGTACCAGCTGACCGATTCCGACAAGTGCCTCAAGGGGCGCGGCAACTGCGCCGTCTACCCGAAGTCCACCGAGCTGCCCAGCGGCCGCCTCGTCATGGGATTCGAGAAGGCGACGGTCAACCCGACCAGCGGCTCGGCGGTCGGCGAGACCCTGCCCGTCTACAAGAGCGACGACGACGGCACCACGTGGCAGGCGCTCTCGGCGGTGCGGCCGCCGGCCGAGCTCTCCAGCGACCCCGCCTACGCGAAGTACACGAGCAACTGGGGGAGCCCGTACTTCTACGTGCTGCCGCAGAAGGTCGGCAACCTGGCGTCGGGCACCCTGGTGATGGCGAGCGTCGTCACCGGTGAGGACCACTACTACACGGAGCACAAGGCGGCCGACCCGAGCTGGACGCCGACCAACGACGGTGACCGCAAGGACATGGCGCTCGCCCTGTTCTCCAGCACCGACCAGGGCGTGACGTGGAAGGTGCTCAACGTCATCGCGAAGGGCGGCTGGCAGGGCGGGAGCGCCGGATCGATCGGTACGAACGTCGCCGTGGCCAACACGTACCGGCAGGTGGACCCCGTCTGGGAGCCGTTCCTCATCGTGCGGGACGGCAAGCTCGTCACCTACTACTCGGACGAGAACGACTACCTCGGCTACGACGCCACCACCGGCGTCGCGACCCTGGACCCGGCGAACGACACGGCGCCCGACTCGCACGGCCAGGTGCTCGTCCACCGCACGTGGGACGGCACGAGCGCCGCGTGGAGCGCCCCGGTCATCGACGTGGCGGGCATCCGGGAGACCGTCGGCGGCAAGTCGCTGATCGGCGGCGGCCGGCCGGGCATGACCACCATCGCCCCGACGAGCGACGGCAAGTGGCTGCTCACCTTCGAGTACTGGGCCGGCGGGACGAACACCCGGTACAAGATCGCGAGCGACCCCACGAAGTTCTTCGCCGACGGGGACGCCGACGGCACCGGGGTCGAGGCCCTGGGGGTCACCAGCGGTTCACGCGGGCTGGCGACCGGCGGCAGCCCGGTCATGATCCCGCTGCCCGACGGCCGGATCGTCTACAACGCGAGCCACAGCGGCAACGTCTGGGTCAACCGCACCGGTTCGAGCACCGGCCAGTGGACCGAGTACCAGACCACCGTCGGCTCCGGCTACAGCAGGACCCTGCAGTACGTCACGCGGACCGGACGGGTCGCCATCCTCCAGGGCGCGTGGGGCGGACCGGCCGCCAACGCGGTCATCCGGTACGGCGAGGTCGACCTCGGCCGTTCGGCGGGCGCGTACTACCAGCTCGTCAACCGGAAGACCGGCCAGGTGATCGGCACGGGCAACCACAGCAACGACGCCAACATCGGCAACGCCGACGTCCCCGACGTCGTCCTGGAGGCGGCCGGTTCGGCGTCCGACGGCGACACGCAGTTCTGGCACGTCGTCACGAAGCCCAACGGGGCGGTGGCCCTGCTCAACAAGTCCGGCGGACGGGCAGCGGGCATCTGGACCGGGACGCCGTCCGCGGGCCAGAAGGTCGGTCAGTGGGTGGACGACACGGAGTCCGGGATCTGGAACCGCGTCACCACCAGCGACGGGTACACCCGGCTGCAGGCGGCCGCGAGCACCGGGCTGTACCTGACCGGGGCGACCGCGGGCGGTCAGCTCACGCTCCAGGCCGCCGCCTCGGACGGCTCGCAGGACTGGACGCTGGTCGAGCAGCGGCCCGAACGTCTGGTGAACCGCAACAGCGGCAAGTGCCTCGACGTGAACGCGAGCTCGGTCGCCGACGGCGGCATCGTCCAGCAGTGGACGTGCACCGGCGGCGCCAACCAGCAGTGGCAGGTCCAGGCGGTCGCCGGCGGTTACGTCCAGCTCACGAACGGCGCCAGCGACCGGTGCCTGGACGTGAACGCGGGCTCGACCGCCGACGGCGGGACGGTCCAGCAGTGGACGTGCACGGGCGGTACCAACCAGCAGTGGCGGGTCCAGGCGGTCGCCGCCGGGCACGTCCAGCTCGTCAACCGCAACAGCGGCAAGTGCCTCGACGTCGCCGCGTTCTCCACCGCGAACGGCGCGAAGGCGCAGCAGTGGACGTGCACCGGCGGGACCAACCAGGCCTGGCAGCGCGTCACGTCGTGACGGCCTGACGACCTGCTGGCCCCGGACGGCCCTGGGGCCGCGCGCTACCGGTCCGCGTTCGTGATCCTGCGACGCAGACCGGCGGCCGCGGCCCGCGGGTCGTCCGCCTGCGTGATGGCGCGCACGACGACGACGCGGCGGGCCCCGGCGTCGAGCACCTGGTCCAGGCGGGCGTCGTCGACCCCGCCGATGGCGAACCAGGGTGTGGCCGGCTCCTTGGCGGCGACGTCGCGGACCAGGTCGACGCCGACGGCGGCGCGGCCCGGCTTGGTCGGCGTGGTCCAGACGGGTCCTACGCAGAAGTAGTCGACGCGGGGGTCGGCCTCGGCGGCCAGCGCCTGGTCGAGGGAATGGGTCGAGCGGCCCAGCACCGGGCCGTCGCCCAGCAGGGTCTGCACCGCGCCGGACGGCAGGTCACCCTGACCCATATGCACAACGGGCGCACCGGTGAGCCGCGCGATGTCGGCCCGGTCGTTGACCGCCCACAGCGCGCCGTGCTCGGCGGCCACCCGGGCGACGAGCGCGTGGAGCTCCGTCTCGCGTGCCGTCTCCAGGGACTTGTCCCGGAGCTGGACGACGTCGACGCCGCCCTCCAGCGCCGCGTGCAGGAACGGTTCCAGGTCGCCGGTGTCCTGACGGGCGTCCGTGCACAGGTACAGGCGGGCGTCGGCGAGCCGGGTGCGGGGGTCCATGGGCGGGATTCTAGGTCGACGCACCGACAGGCCGGTCCCGCGACGCCTCGTGCACAGGTGTCCCGGAGCGGCTGCCGGGCGGGGTTATGGTTGTCGCGTGCACGGGAGCCCCGGACGGGGCTGAGAGGGCGCAGGGCGCCGACCGTCGAACCTGATCTGGGTCATGCCAGCGAAGGGAGAACACGTGAGCAGTCACGCGTGCGACGTCCTTGTCGTCGGCGGGGGCGTCATCGGCCTGACCGCTGCCTGGCGTGCGCTCGAGGCCGGGGCGAGCGTCGTCGTCCTGGATCCGTCGCCCGGCGACGGCGCCACCCACGCCGCCGCGGGCATGCTCGCGCCGGTCATGGAGGCGGGCTTCGGGGAGGAGGCGCAGGCGCGCCTGGGCACCGCCTCGCTCGCGCTCTGGCCGGCTTTCGCCGAAGCGCTCGAACGCGCGGCGGGGCTGCCGGCGGGCGCCGTCGGCCTGGAGACCGCAGGGACGCTCGCCCTCGCCTACGACGGCGACGACCTGGTCGAGCTGCGCCGAACGCTCGCCCTGCACCGGGAGCTCGGTCTCGCCTCGGCGGAGATCACGCCCGCCGAGGCGCGGCGGCGCGAGCCCGGTGTCGGGGCCCGGGTGGCGGGTGCGGCGTGGGTCCCGGGTGACCACCAGGTGGACCCGCGTGCGGTGCATGCGGCGCTCGCCGCTGCTGCCGCGCGGGCGACCCTCGTGCCCCGCGCCGCGGTCTCGCTGACCTGGGCGGACGGCGCAGTCGTCGGCGCGCTCGACGGTACGGGCACCACATACACGGCGGGGACCGTGGTCCTGGCCGCCGGCCACGCGAGCGCGTCGCTGTACGCGGGCGCGCCCACCAGGGCCGTACCCGGCACAACCCTGCGCCTGGACGCCGCCGCCGACCGGTCGCCCGCGGTAGTGGTGCGCGGCACCGTGCAAGGCCGCCCCGTCTACGCGGTGCCCCGCCGGGTACGGCCCGACGGGCGGCGTGAGCTGGTCGTCGGTGCGACGTCGGACGAGCGCGACGACGACCACCTGACCCGCGCCGGCGACGTCTTCGCGCTGCTGCGCGACGTCCGGGCCCTGCTGCCAGAGCTCGACGACGCGGTCCTCCTGGAGGCCGTCACCCGGTCCCGGCCCGCCAGCCCGGACAACGCACCACTCCTGGGCTGGGCGGCCGACGGCCTGTGCCTGGCCACGGGGCACTACCGCAACGGCATCCTGCTCACCCCGCTGACGGCGGCCGCCGTCGACGAGGCGCTGGGTGGGGCGCTCAGCGGGGCGAACGGCCGGCCGGAGGTCAGGGCCGCCGTCGAGGCAGCAGCCCGGTACGCCGACCCGCGCCGGTTCGCCGACGCAGACACGACTGCACCCAGGACTGCACCCACGACTGAACGAGGAGGCACAGCATGACCCCAGCACCGTCCGCCACCACCGGAGCACAGGCTCCCGGGGCGCCCGGCGCCGCCGTCGTCAACGGCGAGCCGTACCCGCTCGACGGCCCGCTGCCGATCGCCGACCTGGTCGCCCGCCTGCTGCCCGGCCTCGTGGTCGACGGCGCACCGCGCGGCGTCGCAGTCGCGCTGGACGACGCCGTCGTGCCGCGCAGCGCCTGGGGCACCACGTACGTCCGGCCCGGCGACCGCGTCGAGGTAGTCACCGCCGTGCAGGGAGGCTGAACATGCTGAGCACCAACGACACACCGTTCACCATCGCGGGCACGACGCTCGGATCACGCCTGGTCATGGGCACCGGGGGAGCGGCGAGCCTGCTCGCCCTGGAGGACGCCCTCGTGGCGTCGGGCACCGAGCTGACGACCGTCGCGATGCGCCGCGTGTCCCGGCCCCGGCTGTTGGCCGACCCCGCAGCCGCCGGCGACCCGTCCGTCTGGGGGCTGCTCGAGCGCCTGGGCATCCGCGCCCTGCCCAACACCGCCGGCTGCTTCTCCGTGCGAGAGGCGGTGCTCACCGCGCAGCTCGCCCGCGAGGCGTGCGCGACGAACTGGGTCAAGCTGGAGGTCATCGCCGACGACGTGACGCTCCTGCCCGACGTCATAGGCCTCGTCGAAGCAGCCAAGATCCTCGTCGACGACGGATTCACCGTGCTGCCGTACACCAACGACGACCCGATCACCGCACGCCGCCTGGAGGACGTCGGCTGTGCGGCGGTCATGCCGCTGGGCTCGCCCATCGGCTCGGGGCTGGGCATCGCCAACCCGCGCAACATCGAGGCGATCGCCGGCGCGGCTTCGGTCCCGGTGATCCTGGACGCGGGGATCGGCACGGCGTCGGACGCGGCGCTCGCGATGGAGCTCGGGTGCGACGGCGTCCTGCTCGCGACCGCCGTGACCCGCGCGGCCGACCCGGTGCGGATGGCGCACGCGATGCGGCTCGCGGTCGAGGCGGGGTACGCAGCGGCCCGCGCGGGCCGGCCGCCGCGGCGGGAGCGCGCGCTGGCGTCGTCCCCGGTCGGCGGCCTGGTCGCCGTCGGCGACAACCTGGACCTGGCGCTGTGACCGCTCTGCCGCCGCTCGTCGAGCCCGGCCGCGAGCTGAACCGTGACGAGCTGGCCCGGTACGCGCGCCACCTGGTGCTGCCCGGGATGGGTACCGAGGGGCAGCGTCGGCTGGCGAGCGCGCGAGTGCTCGTGGTGGGCGCGGGCGGCCTCGGCAGCCCTGCGCTGCTCTACCTCGCCGCGGCGGGCGTCGGCACGCTCGGCATAGTGGACGACGACCTCGTCGAGACGTCGAACCTGCAGCGTCAGGTCGTCCACGGCGTCTCGGACCTGGGATCGCCGAAGACCGCGTCGGCGCGCGCGACGGTCGCGGAGGTCAACCCGCACGTCCACGTCGTCGAGCACCGGGAGCGGCTGACCGCCGCCAACGCGCTGGACGTGCTCTCCGGCTACGACCTGGTGCTCGACGGGACCGACGCCTTCGCCACCCGCTATCTCGTCTCCGACGCCGCGGAGGTGCTGGGCATCCCGTGCGTCTGGGGCGCGATCTACCGGTTCACGGGGCAGGTCGCCACGTTCTGGGGCGCTCCACCGGCCGGCGTGGAGGGCGTGACCTACCGGGACGTGTTCCCGGAGCCGCCACCGGCGGGCGCCTCGCCCGACTGCGCGACGGGCGGCGTGCTCGGCGCGATGTGCGGGACCCTGGGCTCGGTGATGGCGACCGAGGCGATCAAGCTCGTCACCGGGCTGGGCGAGACCCTGCTCGGGCGGCTCGCGACGTACGACGCACTGGCCCTCACCTGGCGGCACCTCACCGTCCGGCGCGATCCGGCCCGGGCACCCGTCACGGCGCTGCTGGCCGGCACCGGCACAGGTACCGGCGACGCCGACCCGTACGCGGTGTTCTGCGGGCTGTTGCTGCCGGACGGTTCGGAACCCGCGGACGGTGCGGCGAGCACGGCGCGGACGACGGTGGGGGAGCTGGCGGCGCTGCGCGCGAACGGTTCGGAGCCCGCTGTGCTCGACGTGCGCGAGCCCTGGGAGATCGAGCTCGCCGCGCTCCCGGGCGCACGGCCGGTCCCCTCGGGAGCCTTCGCCGGTGACGGCGCGGGGGCCGTGCTCGACGACGTCGCGGCCTGGGCGGCGGGCCGCCCGGTGCACGTGCTGTGCAAGTCGGGGGCCCGGTCGGGCCGCGTGGCCCGGCAGCTGCGCGAGACAGGGCTCGACGCCCGGTCGGTCGAGGGCGGCATGGACGCGTGGCTACGGGAGTCAATCGTGAGCAAATAGGGTGCAAATAGCGCGCAAATAGGGTCATAATCATCCGTATGACGCTCGCCCAGGTAAGGCCAGGTCTCTTCGGCTGGCCGACGTTCTGGTTCCTGTACGTCGCCGCCGGCAACCTCGGTGCCATGGCAGGCGCTCTGGTGATCGTGGTGCCGCTCATCGCGCTCGGGGATTCCCCCGCGCAACCCGTGCTCAGGGTGGTCGGTACCACGCTCTGGATCGCCGCCATCGTTCTGGCGGTCCTCTGGGCGCACCCGAAGATCGTGCGCTTCATCGACCGGGCGCACTTTCGCCTGACCGAGGACCACCTGTACCTCGGCCGGGGGGACAAGGTGACCGTCGACCTCCGCGACGTGACCGACGTCTGGTTCGGCACCCGCGCCTCCGGCGGCTCCGCAACGAGATCGGCGACCCGGCACGGCTACCGGGTGCTGGTGCTCCGCCTGGCGAATGGGTGCTTCGTGCCGGTCTCCCCGCCGCCGGGGTTCTTTGTCGGCGGCGAGAGCGTCGATTCGCCCGACATGCCGGTCGAGGCCGTCGTGCGCGGTGGGAGCGACCTCATGACGGGGCTGCTCACCAGGCTGGAACCCGTCCTCCGGGACGGGGACGAGATGCCGTGGCGGATGCGCGACCTCACCGGGCCCGCCGACGTCAACTGGGTGTACGGCCCGGGCGCACCACAGCTCCCGAAGGGTTCGAGAATGCCGAACTGGACCTTCGTCTGACCGCCGCGGGCCGAGCGATCCGGGAAGTGCTGTGACATCCGGTCGCCCAGAGCGTCTGAGAGGCATGACGCCGACGACAGGTACCGTGACGCCGTCCTCCACCGACCCGCAGCGGGCGACTGTGCCCGTTCCCGGGACCTTTCCTGGAAGGGACGCCGCGGCCGGCGCCCTGATCGCGCTCGACATCGACGGCACCCTGTCGGCGGGCGGCATGACCGTCCCTGCCGTGACCGTCGAAGCAGTGGAGGACGTGCGGCGGGCCGGGCACCACGTGGTGCTGGCCTCGGGCCGGTCCCTGGTCGGTGTTCTCCCCGTCGCCCGCCGGCTGGGTATCGACCCGGGCTGGGTCGTCGCGTCCAACGGCGCGGTGGTCGCGCGTGTCGGTGCTGCCCTGTCCGGCGGGTTCCGGCTCGAGACGGTGCACGCCTTCGACGTCGAGCCGGTGATCCGCCTCGCTCGCGCTGCCCTCCCCACCGTCCAGGTAGGTGTCGAGGAGATCGGCTGGGGCTACCGGGTCAACCGGTTCTTCGACCCGAGCCTGGTGAACGGGGAGCAGCGCAGCGTCCCCGACCCGGACCTGTGGGACGTGCCCGCGTCACGCGTCATCCTCCGGGGCGCCGGCGCCCTGGACCTGATCGGGCCGCTGCGCGCGCTGGGTGTCACCCCCACCCCGGCCGGCCCCGACTGGCTGGACGTCACGCCGCGCGACGTGAGCAAGGCGACGGCACTCGAGCGGATCCGCGAGCGGATCGGCGTCGACCCGAGGCGGACCGTAGCCGTGGGCGACGGCGTCAACGACCTGGAGATGATCGCGTGGGCGGCTCGCGGCGTCGCGATGGGCCACGCGCCGGTGGCCGTCGTCGATGCCGCGGACGAGGTCACCGGGACGTTGCACGAGCACGGCGTCGTCACGGTCCTCCGCACGCTGACCGCGCGTCACGAGGCCTGAGGCTGCTCCGCGTACGACCCGGCGAGGTCTGCCACGTCGTTGGCGTACGACACCGAGCGGTTGTAGGCCGCCAGCGCGGTGGCCCACCCGTCGTCGGTGGTGACGTCGCCGCCGCTCTCGCACAGGTAGTGGGCGGCGGTCAGGGCCGCGTCGTCGATCTGGTGCGGATCGGCCTCCCCGTCGAGGTTGCCGTCCTCCGCATGGTCCGCCCAGGTGGCCGGGATGAACTGCATCGGGCCGACGGCGCGGTCCCACTCCGCGTCCTCGTCGAGCTCGCCGTCGTCGGTGTCGGTGATCGCCATGACGCCCTCGCTGCCGTCCAGCGGGATGCCGATGATCGCCGGGCGCACCGTGCCGTCGTCGCCGGTGCGCGCCCCGAGGTAGGTGCCGTGCACCGACTCGACCATGCCGACACCCGCGAGCGTGTTCCACCCGATGCCGCACTCCGGCTGCGTCCGTGCCAGCCGCAGGGCCGCGCCGGCATAGGCCGCCAGGGCGCGTGGCGGGATCTCGGTGCGCTCCGCGGCGTCCGCCAGCCAGCCCGCGTGCGCCAGCTCCGCGAGGGGGACCTCGTCGACGTCGCCTCGGCCGGCCGCCTCGGGAAGCTGCTGGAGCGGCGCGGGCGCGTGGGCGAGATCCGGCGGCCACGTCATCCCGCCCGTGCCGCAGCCGGTCAGCAGCAGCGCGGCCGCGAGCGGGACGGTCCAAGTACTTGCTCTTCGAGTGATGATGCGTCTCCGAGGTCTGGGGAACCGGCCGGCAGGCGATGGCCCCCTGGCGCTCGCCGTGCTTTCCCCGAGACTATGGCCAGGTGAGACCGATCTGGCATACCCCGACAGGACCTCCCACAAACGTGCGCGTTCTCGGCAGGTGCCGTCCTTCCCGCCGACGCGGGCCGGCGGGAAGGACGGGCGGTGCTATCGCTGTCTCGCGTGGAGCCGGGAACGCAGGGCGATCAGGGTCGCGCCGGCCAGCACCAGTACGAGCGCCGCCCAGATCGGCCAGCCGCCTGAGAACCCGGTAGCGGCCAGCTCCCCGTCGTCCGGACGGTCCGCGGCGTCCGGGGCGGGCTCGCTCGTGCCGGGTCGGTCGTCCGAGCCGTCACCTGGCGCGTCGTCACCGGGCTGGTCGGTGCCGGGCCCGTCGTCACCCGGGCCGTCGTCGGTCGGGGTCGGCGTGGGCGTGGGGGTCGGCTCCGGGTCGGGGTCCGGCTCGGGCAGCGTGCCGCCGCCGAGCCAGGCGGTCCCGGCGTCCGCCTCCGGGTCGACGTCGCGGTCGGCGACCGCCTCGTACTTCGCGTCCTGCACGCTCTCGGGCAGGGTCGCGTGCTCCCGCTCGAACTGTGCGGCGGGCATCGGGTCGCGCGGGGCGTCCGGGAATGCGATGCCGCCGGTGACGTCCATGTAGTAGTCCATGCCGCCGTGCTCGTACTCGTAGCGGAACTGCACGGTCTTCGTCGCCTCGATGAACTCGTCGTACACGTCCTGCGGGTCCCAGCCCTCCTGCACGGGCCACTGCGACACGTCGCCGCTGTTGATGATGTCGTGGAACGCACCCGGCCGGACGGCGTCGCGCTGCCGCAGCCACTCCGCGGCGATCCGGGCGGTGTAGACGCGGCGCAGGTCCGCGTACTCCGGGGCGGTGTTGACCGCTTCCTCGATCAGCGGGACCATCCGGTCGATGAGCCGCTGGAGGTTGCGGTCCAGGACCTCCTCGGGCACGAGCTCCTCACAGGTGGGTCCCGACCCCGGAGGCGCCGAGACCTCGAAAGGCTCCATCTGGACGTTCAGTGGTGAGTCCAGGATGTACAGCTGGTCGCCGTCCTCCCTCGCGGACGCCGGTAGCGGCTCGATCCACATGCGGTGCGAGCCCCAGCAGAGCTCGCCGTTCGGGCCGCGTTCGAGCGACTCGAAGAACTCGCGCCCCGACTCGGTCTCCGGGTTCAAGTTGTCGTAGAGGGTGCTCTTGAGCTCGAAGTCCGACTCGAGCAGGACCCGGCCGGCCTCGGTCGTCGCGAACTGCTCGTCGATGATCGTCTCGGGCTGGTCGGGGTTGAGATTCACCCAGAACTGGTCCCGCTCGAGGGCGAGCCAGGTGAACAGCGCGTCCGAGGACAGGTCGAGCACGGCCTCGCCGCCGAACGAGGGGTCGGCGCCCTCCGGCATCTCGGCGGCGGAGAAGGCGTAGTCGAACTCCTGCGCGCTCGGGTCGTCGGAGACATAGCGCAGCTCCAGGGATGTCCAGTCGATGCCACCCAGGGGGAACGGCGGCCGGAACTGGCGCGGCGAGGAGTTCATGAGCTGGTTGCCGGCGGTGCGCAGGTTTGCGGCGTTGCTCGCGCTGGTGCCCGAGTTGCGCGCCAGGGAGTTCACGGCACCGCCGCTCGGCTTCGCGGGCGCGCATGCTCGCCCAGGAGGGCAAGACGGGTTGAACGGTCCGCCGCCGCCGGGTGGGGGCGGGGGCGGGTTCGACCCGGTCGCCCGCGTGACCGAGTAGGTGGCTCCGGAGGCCCGCACCTGCTGCGCCGTGGTCGTGCTCGGCGTGGTGCTGAAGACGTGATGCGCCTTGTAGCCAGCGGTAGTCAGGTCCTTGTACGAGTTGAGCCGGGCCGTCGAGATCGTGTTTCCGGGGGAGACGTTGATGAACTGGCGAGTCCGGTTGTTCACCGCGCTCGTCGTCTGGCCGTTCTCCAGGCGGGTGTCCCGGCACAGCCAGTCGGCGGTGTCCAAGGGGAACAGGGTGGAGAGTGCAGTCCGCTCGTAGGCCAGGCCCCTGCTCTGGTCATCGTTGACCCTCCCGTACAGGCCCTTCCACTGGTCCCACGACAACCGAGCGTCGGGGTTCCCGGCGAGATGGGTCTTGTAGCTCCACTCGAGGCGCTTTGTGCTGTCCATCGGATCGGCCGCCCACTCGTCCGGCACCCGGTCCAGGTACTCCCTGGTCGGTTCCACGTAGGAGTCGAGGATCGCGTCCATCTCGGTGTCGTACGTGTAGTTCTCGGCCTCGGCCTCGACCGGCTCCGCCCCCTCCTCGGGGAACTCCTCGTAGATGTACTCCTCGGACTGGCCGACGAGCTCCGAGCAGAACTCCGTGTGCGAGTGCGCCACCGCGTCCGGCGCGTCGTACACCGGCACGATGGCGGTACCGCTGACGGCGGCGGTGACGCCGATGGCGACCACGCGGAGCAGGGGCCTTCTACGGCGTTCGCGCCGCCGGCGCCGCGCGGGCGCTGGATCTCGGGTCTGGGGCAGGTTCATGACAGGCTGCGTCTCCGTGGGTCGGAAAGGGTGAATTCGGGCAGACGCAACGTAGGAAATGTGTCCGGTCACGGCAACGAAATGCACCCTGGCGCAAAGCCTTGCCACAACGCCCTGTCACGGGCCTTGCCGTACGCCCGCCGCCGGGCCCCCGACGGTCAGCGACCGTGGACCAGGTCGTTCCCCATGGTGGTGCGCATGTGCAGCACGCTCGTGCCGCTGCGCCAGGTGGTGATCAGCCCGGATCGCCGGAGCACCGCGGTGTGCCGGCTGACGCTGGAGGGTGAGGCGGCGGTCCGTGCCGCGAGGGCGGTGGTCGACAGCTCGGTGTCCAGTACCCGGAGCACCGCCGCCCGGGTCGGGCCCAGCAGCTCGCTCAGGGCGTCGGCCTGCGGCCGGTCCGTGGGGTCGCGGTCGGGCCGCCAGAACGGCTCGCGGCTGACCGGGTAGACCAGCACGGGCTGCAGCTCCGGGTCGGCGAGGGTGATCGGGTGGTTGATGCCGAAGAAGGTCGGGACGAGGGAGAGTCCGCGGCCCCCGAGGTGCAGGTCCCGGGTCACGGGGTAGTCGATCTCCAGGACGGGCGCCCGCCAGCGGGTCCTCGGGCCGAGCGTGCTCAGCACCGCGTCGACGCCGTGCGTGAGCGTCCGGTGCGCCAGGCCGGCCACCCAGCGGCCGGTGATCTCTGCCGCCTGGTCGACCTGCGGCGTCACCACCGTCCGGTGGTAGCGCCGCATGGCGACGCCGAGCCGGTGCAGCGCGGCGGGGCGGCCCGCCGCCACGTCGTCGAGCCACGGCCCGGCTCCTCTGCCGCCGTCGAGCCTGCCGACCTCCGCCCGGAGCCGCTGCTTGCCGGTGGACAGCACTGTCTCGACGCCCGCCTCGAACTCCGTCGGCAGGGCCGCGGGTGTCAGGAAGTCGGGGAAGTAGCCGCGCGCGGGAGTCAGCGTCGCGAGCAGCTCCGCGTCGCGCATCGTCCCGGCCTGGACGAGCCTGCGCCGGGCGAGCCTGCTCCACGAGCCGAAGTACGACTCGGGCCGGGCCACCTGGTGGACGCTGAGGACCAGCTCCCACATCGGGTCGAGCCGGGTCCCCACGCGGGTGCGCACCAGGTCGGTGGCAGAGAAGTGAATGCGAAGCACAGGTCCCCCCAGGACTGTTCCGGCTCTCACGGCGGCGCGCTCCCGCGCGAACTGTAGAGAGGCGAGATCCTGAGCGGTAGTACATCGCTGTAGACCTTCGCTGCCGCGTGCGCCGGCTCGAAGGTCAGCGACCGGCCTCGGCGGCGCGCTCGACACGGGCGACCGCCCGGTCCAGGCCCCGCTCCCGGGAGATGCGAGCCCCGAGCTCTGCTGCAGCGGCCGTCGCCGCCGGTGCGCACGCCTCGGCGATCCGCCCGGCCAGCGCCGGTCCGGTGAGCTTGCGCTGGGACAGGGGCGTCGGGGCGACGCCGCGCGCGTGGGTCACGCGCCCCCAGAAGGGTTGGTCGGCTACGAACGGGCACACGACCTGGGGCCGTCCGGCGGTGAACGCGGTGCCTGTGGTGCCCGCTCCGCCGTGATGCACGACGGCGGCCATCCGCGGGAACAGCCGCTGATAGTCCACGTCGCCCACCACGAGCAGCTCCACGCGGTGCTCGTCGGCCGCGGCGCGCGCCGCCTCGGCGTCGAGCCCGCCCCAGGCGGTGGCCATCACCAGCCGGTTGCCGGTCAGGGCCGCGGCCTCGACGACTGCGCGGGTGCTCGTCTGCGGAGCCAGCCCCGACATCGAGCCGAACCCGGCGAACAGCGGTGCGGCTCCGTCCGCCAGGAACTCCTCGACGACGTCCGGGAGCCGGGGCTCGGGTGGGAGGAACCAATACCCGGTGACCTCGGCCCCTGCGGGCCAGTCCTCGGGTCGGGGTAACACAGCCGGGCTGTAGGCGTGCAGGACCGGGACCGGCCCGCCGTCAGGCCGCACCGTCGGATCGTGCCGGCCCCGCCTGCGCGACAGGCCCAGAGCGTCCCGGCGCCAGCGGTCGATCACGCGGCCGAACATCGCCGCGGGCAGCCGCATCCCGCCGAACGTGGCTCGGTTCAGCCGGCCCGGCAGGCCGAACGGCAGCGACTGGCCCGGCCACGGGTACTCGCGCGTCGGGACGTACATCGGTAGCGGCAGGCCCAGGACCGCCCGGATCCCGAGTGCTTCGGCGACGTGCTGGCCGGCCAGGATCTGTCCGTTGTGGATGACGACGTCCGCACCCTTGCCGGCGCCGTGGGCGGCGACCTGCCAGGAGTCGCCCAGGACCTGGTCGAACATCGAGGGCATCTCGCGGATCTGCCGCAGCCGCATCCGGAGGCCGCCCCCGAACGCCTCGCCGGCCTCGGCCGGGGTGTCGAGCTGTCGCAGCGGGCCGTCGTCGACGCCCGCGAATGTCACGCCGTTCCCTGTGACGAGCTGCTCGAAGCGGTGCGGCGCACACAGGACCGCTTCGTGGCCTGCGGTCTCCAGTGCCCGCGCCAGCGCCACGAACGGTTGTACGTCACCGCGGGTGCCCAAGGTCATGATCAGCGCCTTCATCGGAAAGCTCCTTCAGGGTCGACAAAATGACCGCCGACCAGGCTTCCCGGCACACCAGTAATGACTGTAGACCTCCCCATCACCCGCGTCACACGTTCGTCAGGCGCCGCCAGGCGTTGACGACCGCTGCGGCGCCGAGCGGGGCCATCGCGGCGGCGAGCATCAGGTGAGGCGGGCCGACGGCGGCCGCGGCGTCCGCCCCGCCCATGCCCGCCCACAGGGACGGCGCGGCGTAGGGGAACCAGGTGCCGCCGCCGAGCAGCACCACGATCTGGGTGAGCGCGACCATGCCGACCAGCGCGCCCACCGTGCCGAGCTGGCTGCGTGTCACGGTCGCCACCCAGGCGAACGGCAGGGCGAGGCCACCGCCGAGCAGCCCGGCGGCGACGGCGTTCCGCACCCCTGCCCAGGTCGGGAAGGAATCGCCCGATACCCCGGCGACGAGCGCCGAGGCAGCCGTCGTGACGGCGACGGCCAGCACCACGCACGACGTGATCCAGGCCAGCGCGACCAGGCACTTGGCCAGTGCGACGGTGCCGCGCGGCACGGCCAGCCCGAACAGTGCCCCGGCGGTGCCGCTCTCCAGCTCGCGCCCGAACGACCAGGCGACGAAGAACCCGCCGGCGGCCAGGGCGGCGACCGAGAGGACCTGGCCGCACACCAGCAGGTGTGTCGTGGCGAGATCGCCGGCCGCGTAGTCGGCGAGCTTGGCCGCCGTCGGACCGACGGCCTGCGGTGACCGTGCGAGCGCGACCATCCCGACGCTGCCGAGCGGAACGAGGAGCACGAGCAGTGCCGTCGCGACGCGGGCGACGGTCGAACGGCGCAGCTTGAGCGTCTCGACGGCCAGGGCGGCGCGGAGCGCGGTTCCGGCGGTCACGTCAGGCTCCCGCTGCCGGCTTTGCGAGAGTCCGCTGCTCGGGTGTCAGCATCGAGGACCATGGCGAAGAACCGCTGCTCCAGATCCGTGCCCCCGGGCTCCAGCCGCCCGACGTCGCGCCCGCCGTGCAGCACGACTATCTCGTCGGCGACCCGGGCGACCTCGTCGAGGTGGTGGCTCGAGACGAGGACCGCCGCGCCGTCGTCGGCCAGGCCGCGGACCAGCTCGCGGACCAGGACGACGCCTTGCGGGTCGAGGGCGCTGGTCGGTTCGTCGAGGATCAGCGCCGTGGGTCGATGGAGGGTCGCGCCGGATATCCCGAGGCGCTGGCGGTTGCCCATCGAGAGCGCGCCGGCCCGGGTGTGGCGCCACGGGTCCAGCCCCATCCGCCCGACGGCGGCGTCAGCGGCTGCTGCGGCGGCGTGCCGCGCCAGGCCGTGCAGGCGGGCGGCGCAGCGGAGGTTCTCGGTAACGGTCAGCTCCGGGTAGACCAACGGCGTGTCGACCACGTGGCCGAACCGTCTGGCGGTGTCCACGGGCATGCCGGCCGGGTCGTGGCCGAGGATCCTGGCCACGCCATACGTGGGGCGCAGGCGGCCGGTCAGCGCGCGCAGCGCTGTCGTCTTGCCCGCGCCGTTGAGGCCGATCAGAGCCGTGACCCGGCCGGGCAGGACGGTCAGCGTGAGGCGGTCGAGGGCTGCTCTGCCGTCGAAGGTGTGCGAGACGTCGTCGAGCTGGAGGGCGGGCGCCGTCATGAGGCCGCTCCTGCCGGGGCGAGCTGTGCCAGGGCGCGGCGGACGAGACGAGCGAGCGTGACGTCGCTGGGCGCGGAGCCCCAGGCCAGGAGAGCCGCGGTGGTGGCGGCCAGGCAGGCGGACGCTGAGATCGCGGCGTCGAGGCGATCGACGCCGTCGGCCACGAGCCGCTCGACGATGGCGTCCTGGGTGGCCTCGGTGCTGATCGTCATCGCGGCGCGCAGCGAAGGGGAGGTGGCGACCAGGGCCACGCGGCGCCTCGCCGTCGAGTCCTCGGTGGGCGTGATGTCGCCGAGGGCGGCGAGAAGGCCGAGCCGGGTGCGCTCCAAGGGCGGAAGACCGGTCGGCTGGGCGCCGACGGCCTCAGCGATCAGCGGATCGTACGGATCCGTGACCAGCACGGCGTCCTTCGTCGGGAAGTGCCGGAAGAACGTCATCGGGGTGACTCCGGCGGCCTCCGCGATCTGGTTCACCGTCGTGGCGTCGTAGCCCTGGCGCTCGAAGAGATCGAGCGCCGCATCGAGGATGCGGGCCCTGGTCCGGAGGGTGCGGGGTGTGACCATCCCATAATGTTAGTCACTAACATTGGCGCGGCCAAGGCCTGTCGGGCCCGGGACGTCGCCGCTCCGGCCCGGCGCCCCCTCGGGCCGGGCCGGAGCAGAGTGATCAGTTCGCGCGCGCGATGGCGATGTTGGTGTTCCCGCGCTGGCCGGCCTCGTAGAACATGTGCAGCCGGCCGCCCTCCTCGGCGAAGCTCGGCGCCGCGGCCCGGGTAGCCACCGGCTCGGTGTACAGGACACCGAGGTGGTTCTCGCGGTCGAAGCTCGTGCCCACGTGGGCGACGTGGATCGAGCCGCTGCCGCTGTGGTAGACCACGTGGCCGCCGCCGTTGCGGGACCAGTAGTGGGCCCCGGAGAGCTGGCCGCCCTCGCCCGCGGCGGGCGAGATCAGCGGGTCGGGCTTGAACTGCCAGCCCGAGGCCAGCCGCTGCGACCAGCCGATGAAGATCTTCCGGGTCCCCGCCTGGTTGCCCATGAACAGCATCACGTACATGCCGGGCCTGGAGGGGTGGGGAAACACCCGCGCGTAGGAGGCCTCGCTGACGTTCGACGGCAGCATCCCCGTGGTGAGCACCGTGCCGCCGTAGGCGAAGCCGCGCCCGTCGGCGGAGGTGGCCACCCTGGTGGTGGTGTTCTCCCCGTGGAAGTACAGGTAGACCCTGCGGTCGGCGGCGTTCCAGACCGCGTGCGGGCTCGAGACGTGGCTGACGGAGTAGTGCGGCGACCAGGTGCGGGCGATGATCGGGTTGCCCGGGTGCTCCCGCCAGGGGCCCGCGAGGGAGTCGGCGTACGCGAGGCAGATCCCGCCGGGCGGGTCGTGCGGGGCGTAGTACATGTACCAGGCGCCCAACGGGTTCGGCACCCTCCCGGCGACGTGCAGGATCGAGGGGAAGATGATCTCGTCGGTGGGGTTGTAGGCGAGCGCCGACCTGTCCATGGCTGCGCCGAGGCGGGTGAAGGACGGGAAGCCCGGCACCGCCGCTCGGGCCGGGGCGGCGATGCCCAGGGCGGCGGCTGAGCCGAGCACCGTCGCGCCCAGGAGCAGGCTGCGCCGGTCCAGCCCGGGATCTCGGTTCGATGCCGGCCGGTTCGGTCTCGCTCGGTTCGATCCAGCTCGGTCCACGCGGTTCGGTTCCACGACGACTCCAGTCCGGCCCGGGCGCCCGCCGTCGAGCTCCGGTGCGCGACGGCGTGAGAGCGCCGGGCCAATCGGGATCGAATCTGTGGCCGGTGGTGTCCCGCGGTCAAGATGATCATGAGGATCTTCAGCAGGACGACGCCGTCAGGACTCGCGCGGCGCCGGACCCGATGACTCGCGCAGCACCAGCTCGGTAGGCAGCCTGATCTGCTCGGCGTCCTGCACCGAGCGCCCGGCGAACTGGTCGATCAGGAGCTCCACGGCCAGCCGGCCGGCATGCGCGCCCGGCCCGCCGAGCGTCGTCAGCGACGGGTGGACGAAGTCGGCGGCGAAGATGTCGTCGAACCCGACCACGCTCACGTCGTCGGGCACGCGGACGCCGCGCTGCGTGAGCCTGCGGATGACGCCGAACGCCAGCAGGTCGTTGTGCGCGACGATCGCCGTAGCGCCGGTGCGCAGCGCGCCGTCGGCCGCGACCCCGCCGTTCGCGACGTTCGGCGTGTACGGGCCGACCCGGTGCGCGGTCATGCCGTGCTCCTCGGCCCCGGCGCTCAGCGCCGCCCACCGCACGGCGCCCATCCAGGAACCGGGCGGTCCGGCGCAGTAGGTGAGGCTCCGGTGGCCGAGCGAGGCCAGGTGCTCCAGGATCTGCTGGCAGCCCGCGCCCACGGCCAGCGCCACGCTGGTCAGGCCGGTGAGCTCACGGTTGAGCAGGACCACGCGGTGCCTGCCGGCCAGGGCGACCAGGTCGTCGTCGGCGAGCCGGCTCGCTGCGAGGACGAACCCGTCGACGGTCGGGGCCAGGTCGCGGATCTGGCCCTCCTCGACCCGCTGCGACTCCTCGGCGTTGACGATGACCAGCGTGACGTCGGACGCCCTGGCGCGCTGCTCCGCGCCGCGGATGAGCTCGAAGAAGTGCGGGTTGGTGATGTCGGACAGGACCATCGCGATCGTGCGGTGCCGCCCGCCCGGCAGCGCGCGGTTCTGCGGGCTGTGCTGGTACCCGAGCTCGGACGCGGCGGCGAGGACCCGCTGCCGGGTCGCCTCGTTGACCCGGCCGGGCTTGTTGAAGGTGCGCGAGACCGTCGACGCGGCCACGCCCGCCGCCTTCGCGACGTCGTAGATCGTGGGCTGCACCTGGGCATCTAGCCATACGCGCGGCAATTTTGGCAACTGCTTGCACAAGTTGTCGGGCGGTTTCTACTGTCGCCGCAGTGACGACGCCACACGCCGACGTGTGGTGATGACCGCACCACACCGCTGTGTGCTGCCGGACGGAAGGGGACCGTCACGATGTACGTGAACCACGCATGAGCCCGGCTGAGAACCCGCCGGAGAACCCGCCGGAGAACCTGGCTGAGAGTCCGCCGGGGGAGCGCGGCACGAGACGGGGCATCGGTAGCCTCGTCCGCTTGCTCACCGCCGTCGAGCTCGGCATCACGTGCCTCGCCGCGGCCATGATCTTCGGGCTCATCCTGTTCCAGGCGGCGCAGCGCTACCTGCCCGTGCCGTCGATCGTCTGGGCGGGCGAGCTGTCGCAGTTCGCGCTCATCTGGCTGACGTTCGTCGCGGCCGGGGTGCTCGTGACCCGCAACGGCCACATCGCCATCGAGCTGATCGACACCCTGCCCAGCCCTGTCGTGGTGCGGGTGGTGCAGACCTTCGCGATGGCCCTGGTGGCGCTGATCGCCGGTGCGTTCGCCTGGGCGTGCTGGGAGCTGGTGTACTCGGCCGGCTTCCTCACCTCGCCCGCGCTCGGCCTGCCGATGTCCTGGGTGTACGGGATAGCGCTGATCGGCCTGGTGAGCGCGACGATCAGGGCCGCCGTCGGCACGGTGCGGGTCGCCCGCTTCGGCATGCCCGCCACAGGAGACGCCACGGAAGTCGAGGTGCCGTGATGACCTCGCTCCTGCTCGTCGTGACGATCATGGCGCTGCTGACCCTGCGCGTCCCTGTCGCGTTCGCCTTCCTCGGTCCCGGCCTCGGCTACCTGCTCCTCGAGGGCCAGTCGCTCGGGCTGCCCATGCGGCTGGTCGCCGACGCGACAGGCAACTTCGTGCTGCTGGCGGTCCCGCTGTTCATCCTGCTCGGTGTGGTCGCCAACCATGCGGGCATCGCGGACCGGCTCTTCGACTTCGCCCTCGCGCTGTTCGGCAGGGTCCGCGGCGGGCTCGGCTACGTGAGCGTCGGCGTCAGCCTCGGCTTCTCCTGGATGAGCGGGTCCGCGGTGGCCGATGCCGCGGCGCTGAGCAAGGTCGAGATCCCGCCGATGCTGCGCGCCGGGTACTCCCGGCGGTTCGGCCTCGGCGTCGTGGGGGCGTCCGCGCTCATCGCGCCGGTCATGCCGCCCAGCATCCCGGCGGTGATCTTCGCCGGGATAGCTGCGGTCTCGACGGGTGCGTTGTTCGCCGCGTCCGTGGTGCCCGCGCTGCTGATGGTGCTCGGGCTGTGCGTGGTGGTGTTCCTGCTGGTGCGCCGCCAGCCCGACATCCGGCACATCGGGTTCTCCTGGGCGCGGGTCGCGGAGACCGGCAAGCGCGTGGTGCTGCCCCTCGGGGCGCCGGTGGTCATCCTCGGCGGCATCCTGGGCGGGCTCTTCACGCCGACCGAGGCCGCGGCGGTCGGCGCCGCGTACATGATGGCGCTCGGCTTCGGGTACCGGAAGCTCAAGGTCAGGGACCTGCCGAAGATCTTCGTCGAGACGGCGCTCAGCACTGCATCGATCATGCTCATCGTCTCGTCGGCCGCCTTGCTCGGGTACGTGCTCGCCCTGGAGCGCGTGCCGCAGGCGCTGTCCCAGCTCGTGCTCGGGATCACCGACGACGGCACGGTCTTCCTGCTGCTGGTCCTACTCCTGATGCTGGTGCTCGGCACGGTGGGCGACGCGACGCCCATCCTCGTGCTGGTCGTGCCGATCCTGATGCCGATCGCCCTGGCCCTCGGGGTGGACCCTCTCGTGCTGGGCGTCGTGATGATCATCTCGCTGATGATCGGGCTGCTGTCGCCGCCGGTCGGCACGGTGCTCTTCGTCCTCAGCTCGACCCAGCGGGTACCGGTCGGCGAGGTCTTCTGGGGCGTCCTGCCCTTCATCGTGCCGCTGATCCTGGTCTGCCTGCTGATCATCTTCTTCCCCGGCATCGCCACCTGGCTGCCGGCACAGCTCGGGCTCTAGCTGCTCTGCTCGCTCCTTCAACCCAGCCGACGACGACGTCGGTACGAACCGAGAGGACCCGTCATGAACCTCTATCACAACCGCTCCAGACTGCATCGCTCCAGGACCGCCGCGGCGAGCGCGGCCGTGGCCCTGCCCCTGGTGCTGCTGACCGCCTGCGGCGGCGCTGGTGACGACCCCGGCGGGGACGCCGGAGGCGGCCAGGTCGAGCTGACGCTCGCCCACAGCTACACCGAGGACCAGCCGCAGCACACCTGTGGCGCCGAGGTCATCAAGGAGGAGGCAGAGGCCGCCGACGTCGGCCTCACTGTCGAGGTGTACCCCAACAGCCAGCTCGGCGGGGACGCCGACCGGATCGCGTCGGTGCAGTCGGGCGACGTCGACATCGACATCCAGGGTGCCTCGGCGCTGGCCGCCGTCTACGAGCCGGCCGGGGTGGTGGACGCGACCTACGTGTTCGACGACGGCGCCCACCTGGTCCGGTTCTTCACCGACGGCTCGGCCGACCAGCTGGAGCAGGACTTCAAGGACGCCTCCGGGGGCGTGTCGATCCTCGGCGCGTGGTCGGCCGGCGCACGGCAGTTCACCGCGAACGAGGCGATCCGGGAGCCCGAAGACCTCGACGGGCTGCGGATGCGTTTCCCGGGGTCCGCGCAGCACCTGCTCAACGCGCAGGCGCTCGGCGCGGAACCCACCGAGGTCGCCTACGAGGAGCTGTACCTGGCCCTGCAGCAGGGCGTGGTCGACGGTCAGGAGAACCCGCTGACCAACATCTCCGCCAGCAACCTGGTCGAGGTGCAGGACTACGTGAGCATGTCGGACCACGGGCAGAACTCGAACCTGATAGTGGCCGCGCCGACCTTCGACTCGGAGCTGGACGACGACCAGCGGGCCGCGCTCGAGGCGGCAGTGGCGGCCGCCGTCGAGCAGATGCCCGGCTGTGTCGAGGAGGCCGAGCGGGAGATCCTCGAGAAGTGGGTGCAGGAGGGCTCCGTCGAGATCGTCGACGACGTCGACCAGGAGGCGTTCGCGCAGCAGACCGACGAGTGGTTCCGCGCCAACCTCGAGGGCGACTCGCTGGCCGTCTACGAGGCCATCCGGGGCTCCGCACAGTGACGCCGGTACCACCAGCGCCCGTACCACGAGCGCAGAGGACGGGCGCGCCATGAGCAGCGGCTACCGGGTCGCCCTGCTCGGCAACGGCATCAAGCCGTCGCTGTCGCCCGCGCTGCACATGGAGGAGGCGCGGCGGCTCGGCCTGGACTACGAGTACCGGACCGTCGACCTCAGCGGACGCCGCGAGGTGGACCTGGGCGCCGAGCTGCGACGGCTGGAGGCCGCAGGCTTCGACGCGGCCAACGTGACCCACCCGTTCAAGCAGGCGGTGCTGGGCCACGTGGCCGACCTCAGCCCGGTCGTGCGCCGTCTCGGCTCCGCCAACCTGGTGCTGCTCGGTGACGGCCGGCGGACCGCGCACAACACCGACGTCACCGGCTTCCGCGCCGCCCTGGAGGGCTTTCTCGGTGACCGTCGGTCCGGTGGCCGGTCCGGCGGCACGGTGCTCCAGGTCGGCGCGGGGGGTGCCGGGCTCGCCACCGCGTCGGCGCTGCTCGACCTCGGGTTCGACCCGGTAGTCGTGCACGACGTCGTCCCGGCGGCGGTCGAGGCGATGGTCGACCGCTTCTCAGGCGCGCTGCGCGGCAGCGGCGGCTCGCTCGACGCCTGGCTGCCCCGGGCTGACGGCGTCGTCCACGTCACGCCGGTGGGCATGGCCGAGCACCCGGGTGTCGCGTTCGACGTCGACCGGCTCGGCCCTGACACGTGGGTCGCCGAGGTCGTCTACCGGCCGCTGGATACCGAGCTCCTCCGGCGCGCACGGGCCCGCGGCCTGCCGACGCTCGACGGTGGCGGGATGGCCGTCGGCCAGGCGGTGGAGAGCCTGCGCCTGATCACGGGCCTCGAACCCGACGTCGACCGGATGCACGCCCACTTCGACCAGCTCGTCACGGAGGGCTGACATGCGCCGGTCGATCGCCACCGTCTGCCTCAGCGGCAGCCTGGAGGACAAGCTCTACGCGTGCGCCGACGCCGGGTTCGACGGCGTCGAGATCTTCGAGCCCGACCTCGTCGTCAACGACCGCAGCCCGGAGGAGATCCGGGCGCTCGCGGACCGGCTCGGCCTGAGCCTCGACCTCTACCAGCCCTTCCGGGACTTCGAGGGCGTCACCCCGGACCTGCTGGAGGAGAACCTGCGCCGGGCACGGGAACGGTTCACGACGATGCGCCGCCTCGGTATCGGCACCGTGCTGGTCTGCAGCAACGTGGGCACGGCGACCGTCGGCTCCGACCAGGTCGCCGCCGAGCAGCTGCGCCGCCTGGGCGACCTCGCCGCATCCTTCGGGATCCGGGTCGCGTACGAGGCGCTGGCCTGGGGCCGGTACGTCGACGACTACCGCCGCTCCTGGCGGATCGTGCAGCTCGCCGACCACGAGGCCGTCGGGGTGTGCCTCGACAGCTTTCACATCCTCTCCCGCGGGCACGACCCGGCCGGCATCGAGGACATCCCCGGTAAGAAGATCTTCTTCGTCCAGCTCGCCGACGCGCCCGCGCTCACCATGGACGTGCTCTCGTGGAGCCGGCACCACCGCCTGTTCCCGGGGGAGGGCGTGTGGGACCTCGGCCGGTTCGTGACCCACCTGGTCCGCGCGGGCTACACCGGCCCGCTCTCGCTGGAGGTCTTCAACGACGTCTTCCGGCAGACCGACACCGGCCGGACCGCCGAGCACGCGCTGCGCTCCCTGGTCTGGCTCGAGGACCGGGCGGCCCGGCTCCTGGCCGACGACGGCGAGCCCGCTGCCACCAGGGATGGCGGGGACGGCCGGGCGAGCCTCCACCGGATCGCCGACGTCGACGTGCCCACCGGGTACGACTACGTGGAGATCAAGGCGGAGGACACGAGCGGGGTCGAGGTGCTGCTCGACCAGATCGGCCTCACCTTCAGCGGCCAGCACCGCACCAAGCCGGTCCGGCTGTGGTCGTCCGGCGACGCACGGATAGTGCTCAACGAGCAGCACGCGCGGGACCTGGACCCGCACCTGGCGGGCATCGGCTTCGGCGTGGCCGACGCCGCGGTGGCCGGCGACCGGGCCCGCGCCCTGGCGGTCCGCGCCGCCCCCCGCAGGACCCAGGACGGCGAGCAGGACCTCGCCGGGTTCGTGGCACCCAGCGGGCTGGAGGTGTTCCTCAACGACCGCCGCGACCGGACGGCGGCGGGCGAGGAGCCCGCCTGGGCCGCCGAGTTCGACCGCGGCCGGACCGGCGGCGCGGGGGAGATCACCGGGATCGACCACGTCAACGTCTCGCACGGCTGGGACGCCCACGACGAGGCGGTGCTGTTCTACACCAGCGTGCTGGGGCTGGAGAAGCCGACGGCTACCGAGGCCGCCGGACCGCAGGGCCTGGTCCGCAGCCAGGTGATGCGCACCCCGAGCGGCGCGGTCCGCATCTCTCTGAACGTCGCGCCCGTCGGGGTGTCGCATCCCGAGCACATCGCGCTGGCCTGCACCGACGTCGTAGCGGTCGCCCGGCGAGCCCGGGACCGGGGGCTCCGCCCGGTGCCCGTGCCGGACAACTACTACGACGACCTGCGAGCCAGGTTCGGGCTCGACGAGGCGACGCTGGCCCTCCTGCGCGAGCACCAGCTGATGTTCGACCGGTCAGTGACCGGCGAGTTCTGGCACTTCTACACGCCGCGCATCGGCCGCGTCTGCTTCGAGGTGGTGCAGCGGGTGGGCGGGTACGACGTCTACGCGGGAGACAACACCCCGGTCCTGCTCGCCGCCCAGGACCGGCTCGACAGGGGGACACGATGACGCCGGACGCCTCCGGACCGCCCCCGGCGCTCGACTCGCAGGCGCGGCTCAGCGCCGAGATCGAGGCCGCGCACCGCGCCTACGAGCAGGGCCTGGACCGCGGCGCGCCGGCGGAGTCCGGCCCGCGCCTCGACTGGCCGCCCTACCGCAGCTCGCTGCTGCGGCATCCGACCAAGGACCTGCACCATGCCGACCCGGAGACGATCGAGCTGTTCGCCCCGGTCTTCGGCGAGCGGGACATCGGCGCGCTCGAGGCGGACCTGACGGTCCAGCACCACGGCGAGCCGATCGGCGAGCGGATAGTGGTGCGCGGCCGGGTGGTCGACGGGGAGGGCCGACCGGTACGCCGCCAGCTCGTGGAGGTCTGGCAGGCCAACGCCGCAGGCCGGTACGTCCACAAGCGCGACCAGCACCCGGCGCCGATCGACCCGAACTTCACCGGCGTGGGGCGGATGCTGACCGACGACGACGGCTGGTACCGGTTCCAGACGATCAAGCCCGGCCCGTACCCATGGAAGAACCACTTCAACGCGTGGCGCCCCGCGCACATCCACTTCTCGCTGTTCGGGCGGGAGCTCACCCAGCGTGTCGTCACCCAGATGTATTTCCCCGGGGACCCGCTCTTCGCCCTGGACCCGATCTACCAGTCGATCCAGGACGCCCGAGCCCGCGACCGGCTCGTTGCGGCCTACGACCACGACGTCTCGGAGCACGAGTGGGCCACTGGATACCGCTGGGACATCGTCCTGACCGGGTCGCACCGCACCTGGACCGAACCGGAGGACGGCGATGAGTGAGCCCGCCACGAAGCCCTTGTCGCCGAAGCCCCTGCTGCCACCGACACCCGGCCAGACCGTCGGCCCCTTCTTCGGCTACGCGCTGCCCTACCCGCACGGCAACGAGCTGGTCGAGGCGGGCACCCCGGGCGCCGTCCGTCTGCACGGGACCGTGTACGACGGCGCGGGCGCGCCGGTCCCCGACGCGCTGATCGAGATCTGGCAGGCCGACCCGGCGGGCGCCGTCGTGCGCCGGAGCGGCTCGATCCTGCGCGACGGCACCTTCACCGGCTGGGGCCGCGCCGAGACCGACCGCGAGGGCGGGTACTGGTTCCGCACGCTGCGCCCGGGCGCTACCGAGCCGGGCCGGACACCGTTCTTCGCCGTGACCGTCTTCGCGCGCGGCCTGCAGGACCGCCTGTTCACACGCGCCTACCTGCCGGATGCCGGAGCGTCGGGCCAGGACCCGCTGCTCGCCTCGCTCGAACCCGAGCGACGGGCCACGTTGTTCGCACGCGGCGAGGCCGACGGCGCGCTGCGCTACGGCGTCAGTTGCTCGCTGCGCTTCGACATCCGCCTCCAGGGCGGACCACCAGGGGAGGAGGAGACCGTGTTCCTCACGTACGACCGCGCGCACGTCCGCACGCACGCCCTCGCCGGCGATCCGGCCGCCGCGGCCGGACAGGACGGCATCGATGCCTGACGTCGGCCTGCTCACCCCCGGCGCGGACCTCGGCCCCGGGTCCCCGGCCGCGATGACAGACGACGTAGCGGTGCTGCGCGCGATGCTGCGCACCGAGGCTGCATGGGTGCGCGTCCTCACGAGGCATCGAGGCGGCGACGGGCTGGACGCCGTCGTCGAACGCCTGGCCGGTCCGGACGAGGTCGCGCTTGCCCTCGCCACCCGGGTGGCCCGCGCGAGCGCCGGCGGGGGCAATCCGGTGATCCCGCTGGTCGCCGAGCTGCGCGACGCGGCGGGACCTGACCTCGCCCCGCTCGTGCACGCCGGGCTGACATCGCAGGACGTGCTCGACACGGCCCTCGTCCTGTTGCTCCGCGACGCGGCACGCCACGCCGACGCCGACCTCCGACGGGCCGTCACCGCCGCAGCCCGCCTCGCGGAGGACCACCGCGGCCGGCCGACGCTCGGCCGCACCCTCGCCCAGGCCGCCGTCCCGACCACGCTGGGCGCCCGGTTCGCGGGCTGGCTCCAGGGCCTCGACCCGGCCCGGGCTTTCCTCGCGGAGACCGCAGAGGCCCTCCCGCTGGCCTACGGCGGAGCGGCCGGCGAGCTGTCCGGCGTGAGCGACCTGGCCGACGGCGACCCCGTCGCCGACTGCGACCCGTTCGCGCTGGTCGAGGCCTGGGGCGACGAGCTCGGGCTACCCGTCGGCCCCGGCCCGTGGCACGTCACGCGCACGCCCTTCGTCCGGCTGGCCTCGGCGCTCGCGGAGGTGTGCGCGGCGCTCGGCAAGGTAGCGAACGACGTCCTGCAGGGGGTCCGGCCCGGAGTGGGCGAGCTGCGGGAGCCGCCCGCGCCGGGCCGCGGGGCGTCGTCGGCGATGCCGCACAAACGCAACCCCGTGCTGTCGGTGCTGGTGCGGCGCTCGGCGATCGCCGCACCGCACCTGGCGGCGCAGGTGCTGGCGGCAGCAGGTCTCGCCGTCGACGAGCGGTCCGACGGCGCGTGGCACGCCGAGTGGCCCGCCCTGCAGCAGCTCGCCCGGCACACCGTGGCGTCGGCGCATGCGGTCGCTGAGCTCCTGGAGGGTCTCGAGGTGGACACCGACGCCGTGGACCGGAACCTGCGCGAGGGCCTGACCGACGTCGGACGGGCGCCCGACGTCGCGGCGGCCGCCGCGGTGGTGGACCGGGTGCTCGGCCGGTTCGGCCGGCCGAGCGAGGAGCCGTGACCGTGCGGCCCCGGCTGGGTGCCGTCGAGCTCACGCTGCGTGACGCGACGCGTCCGCTGCTGGTCCTCGGGCCCTCGCTGGGCACTTCGGTAGCGGCGCTCTGGTCCGACGTGGCGGGACTGCTGGGTGCTGATCTCGACGTGGTCGGCTGGGACCTGCCCGGCCACGGCACCGCCCCGTCGCCCACGCCTGGTGAGCTCGACGGGCTCACCGTCGGCGACCTTGCGACCGCCGTCCTCGGCGTGGTCGAGCGGGCGCAGGCACGGCGCGGCGACTCCGGGGGGCCGTTCTGGTACGCGGGGGTTTCAGTCGGTGGCGCGGTCGGCCAGCGGCTGCTGCTGGACGCGCCCGGCCGGGTGCTCGGCGCCGCGCTGATCTGCACCGCGACGCGGTTCGGCGAACCGACTGCGTGGGCCGAACGAGCCGATCTGGTGCAGCGGGCGGGCACCCCTACCCAGGTGGAGGCGGCGGCCGGACGGTGGTTCGCACCGGAGTTCCTGGATCGCGCACCGGAGGTCGCCCTGCGGCTGCTGGCCGACCTGCAGACCGCCGACCGGTTCGGGTACGCCGCGGTGTGCCGCGCGCTGGGCGGCCACGACCTGCGGGGGCGGCTCGGCGTCGTCGGTGTCCCCGTCGTGGCGATAGCGGGTGCGGCGGACCGGGCGACGAAGCCCGCACAGCTCGCAGAGATTGCGCAGGCTATCCCGGGGGCCCGGTTCCACGTGCTGGACGGGGCGGCGCACCTGGTGCCGGCCGAGCGGCCGCAGGAGGTTGCCGCGCTGGTCAGGGAGCTGGTGGCGGGGTGGGTCGCGGCATGACCGATCGCGAGGACCAGCACCGCGAAGACGGCACCACCGTGCGGCGCGAGGTGCTCGGTGACACGCACGTGGACCGCGCCGTCGCGGGCACCACGCCGTTCACCGCCGACTTCCAGGACCTCGTCACCCGGTACGCGTGGAGCGAGATCTGGACCCGGCCTGGGCTCGACCGGCGCAGCCGGTCGATGATCACGCTGACCGCCCTCGTCGCCGGTGGCCACTGGGAGGAGCTGGCCATGCACGTTCGCGCCGCCGTGCGCAACGGGCTGAGCGTCGACGAGATCGGGGAGGTGCTGCTCCAGACCGCGGTCTACTGCTCGGTGCCGAGCGCCAACCGCGCGTTCGCCATCGCCCAGGAGGTGCTG
This sequence comes from Promicromonospora sp. NPDC023805, assembly GCF_040639635.1. Classification (NCBI taxonomy): domain Bacteria; kingdom Bacillati; phylum Actinomycetota; class Actinomycetes; order Micrococcales; family Promicromonosporaceae; genus Promicromonospora; species Promicromonospora sp. NPDC023805. The sequence goes on from NZ_JBFAAH010000007.1 coordinate 113,109, forward strand.
AGCGAGGAGGGGCTCGTCTGAGACCGGTCGTGGGAACGGCCCAGGCCGCGACCTGCCGGGGGCATCAGCAGATCGCGGCCTGGAGAGGTCCGGTACGTTCCGGCGCTATGTCCGGCTGCGGTTGACCAGGCCGATGACCAGGCTGGCCACGAGCACGATCACACCGATCCAGATGAGGAACTGGCCGATCTCAGTGGCGACACCGAGAATCACGAGAGCCACGCCGACCAGGACGAGAATGAGCCACGAGGGCATGTTGATCTCCTTCCTCCTCACAGCGCACTGTCGCGCCGTGCTGTGTTCAACACTGCTCCCGTTCCCAGTTACTCGCATCTCGGGCATATTCGGCATTCTCGGTCGGTCTCACACCGCCGGCGGCGGGAGTGCCGGGCCGTGGTGGCCGCCCGCGGGCGGCGCTCCCCAGCGGTACCTCAGGGAGACCATCCGCAGCGCGAACACCACCGCGGCGATCGCCGTCCCGGTGCCGACACCGAACCAGCCCGCCCAGGAGGCCAGGCTCGTCAGCGCGGCCCCGATCAGCGCGGGGATGGCGTACAGCCCGCGGGCGCGGAAGATCTGCGGCACGTCGTTGGCGACGACGTCGCGGATCACGCCGCCGCCGACGGCGGTGACCACGCCGAGGATCGCGGCCGCCGTCGGGTTCATGCCCGCCGCGAGCGCCACCAGCGTGCCCGTGACGGAGAAGAGGGCCATGCCCGCGGCGTCGAACGTGAGCAGGAGGTCGTGGAAGCGCTGCACGGCGTGGGCGAAGAAGTACACGACCACGGCTGCGACGACCGGCGGGACCAGGTAGATCGGCGAGTCGAACGCGCGCGGCACGCCGGCGTCGAGGATCACGTCCCGCAGGATGCCTCCGCCGAGGCCGACGCAGGTGCCCAGCAGGAGCGAGCCGACGATGTCGAACTCGCGCCGGACGGCGAGCAGCGAGCCCGACACCGCGAAGAAGAAGACGCCCAGGAGGTCCAGGGCGAGCGACGTCCACGCCACGTGGGGCTCCTTTCCGCGGGAAACGCTGACAGGCAAGCGTAGAGCGGAACGGGCGATCAGCCCTGGTCGAGCCCGAGCACCCGGCGGGCGTTGCCCGCGTACAGCGCGGGCAGCAGGTGTGCGGGCAGGCCGGCGCCGGAGATCTGCCAGCGGCCCTGCGGCGGCACGTCGTCGCCCGGCGCGTAGTCGAAGCATTCGTCGTCGGTCTCGAGGAAGCGGAGGTAGACCTCGAGCTGCTCGGGGGACAGCGGGAAGGCGTCCGTGCCGAAGAGCACGCGGTCGGGGAAGGACTCGACGAGGCGGCGGAACCGTCGCGGCTGCCGCCCGAGCTCGCCGAGCCGGCCCGCGATGTCGACGGCGAGGTTCGGGGCCGCGCGCAGCAGCCGCTCGACGCGGTCGAGGTCCTCGGCGACGCAGCCGACGTGCGCGCCGATGTACTGCGTGCCTGGCGTCGCCACGAGCAGCCTCTCGAAGGCGTCCAGGAGCTGGTCGAACGACGGGTAGCGGTCACGGTCGGCGAACGACCAGTCGGGCTGGCCGGCGAGCTCGTCGAACCGCTCGTTGTGCGCGTCCAGCGGGTCGAAGAACGCCTTCGGGTCGGCGACGTGGATCAGGACGGGCAGGCCGAGCTCGCCGGCCAGGGTGAGCACGTCGACCACGCGCTGGTCGTCCGGAGCCACGAGCTCGCAGTCGGGCCCCATGACCGTGAGCCCCACGTTCTTCCATACCTTGACCCCGCGGGCGCCGCGTGCGGCGCTGTCGCGCAGCTGGTCCTGGATCTCGCGCTCCCCGCCGGGCTGGCTCAGGAGGGTCCAGTCGACCTGGCAGAACGTCAGGAAGCGTCCCGGATGGGCCCGGTCGTACCGGTCGAGGTTGGCCTCCAGCTCGTCACCCCACAGTCCGTCGAGGTTGACGACGGTCTCCAGGCCGGCGTCGTCCATCATCCGGAGCAGCGCCGCGACGTCGGGTGCGCACCAGTCGGTGGTGAGCCAGCGTCCGAGGTGGTTGTGCACGTCGATCGCGGGCACCGACGCGCGCGAGACCCGCGTGGCGGGCACGCTGACCTGGGGTCGCGGGGCCCAGTCGACGAGCCGGAGGTCCGGCACCGAGACGGTGGTGGGGCCCGTGGCTCCCAGGGGGCTGTGGTCGTGGCTCATTGCTGGCTCCTCGGCGACGGTGCTGGAAAGTGCTCGACGTGAGCGGCACGTCACCGAGGATCGGGTATTCGTGAGCAGATTGCCGACTTGTTACGCGATTCAATCACTCAGAGTGATCGAGTTCGCCAGTCTTGGTGACTGCCGCGCAACTGTCGAGCACGATGGGCGTCGACGGGGCCGAGCAGTCGGCGCCGAGCACCGGTGCCCGGCAGCGGGCGCCCCGGACGACGACAGGAAGCTGCACGTGAGCATCAGCACCATCACCGAGCGTGAGATCCGCAGCCAGCCCGAGGTCTGGGCACGCGCCGTCGCCGCGGCGGGGGAGGGTGCGCGGGTGCTGGGCCGGCCGGGCGAGCGGGTTCTGCTGCTCGGCTGCGGTACCAGTGCGTTCGTCGCCGAGTCGGTCGCCGTCCTGCGCGAGCGGGCCGGGCACGGCGAGACCGATGCCGCCTATGCGTCGGAGTGGACGCCGGGTCGCCCCTACGACCGGGTGGTCGTGATCAGCCGGTCGGGAACCACGAGCGAGGTGCTCGAGGCGCTCGCACTGGTGCCGGCGGGCACGGTGAAGGCGGCGGTCGTCGGTGTGGCCGGCTCGCCGGTGGTGGTGGCGGCCGACGAGGCGCTCGTGCTGGACTTCGCGGACGAGGAGTCGGTGGTCCAGACGCGGTTCCCGACGTCGGTCCTCGCGCTGGCGCGCACCGGGTTCGGCGAGGACCTGTCGGCGGTGCTCGACCAGGCGGCAGCGGTGCTCGCCGTGCCGCTGCCCGTGGACCCGGAGCGGTTCGACCACTTCGTCTTTCTCGGCAGGTCCTGGAGCTACGGGCTCGCACAGGAGGCAGCGCTCAAGATCCGCGAGGCAGCGCAGGCCTGGTCGGAGTCCTACCCGGCCCTCGACTACCGGCACGGACCCGTCGCCGTGGCGGGGGAGACCAGCCTGGTGACGCTGTTCGGCGACGCCGACCCGGCGCTCGCCGCCGACATCGAGCGCACGGGCGCCACCGTCCAGCACTGGGACCTCGATCCGCTGGTCCAGCTGGTGCAGGCGCAGCGCCTCGCGATCGAGCTGGCGGGGGCGCGCGGGCTGGACGCGGACAACCCGCGGCACCTCACCCGTTCAGTGGTGCTCCCCTGACACCGAGCCCGCACGCCTGAAAGTACTACCCACAGAAGACAGCGAAGTACGCAGAAGAGACGAGGACGATCATGCTGCGTCAACACAGAGGTACCTCCCGAGGACGGGCCGCCGCCGGCGCCGCCGCCCTGCTCACCACGACGGCCCTGCTCGCCTCGTGCTCCTCGGGTGCGCAGGGTGCGACGACGCTCGACAAGGATGCCGACGTCACGCTCACCTGGTGGACGGGCCAGGCCGACCAGGCCCAGACCATCCTCACCGGGCTCGCCGAGGAGTTCGAGGAGGAGCACCCCAACGTGACCATCGAGGTCTCGTCGGGGGCGCCGTCGACGGAGGACCTGCTCCAGAAGCTGTCGTCGTCGTTCGCCGGCGGCACCTATCCGGACATCTCCTACGCGTTCGGCTCGTGGGCGAGCGAGCTCGCGGAGTCCGAGCGGACGCTCGACATCACCGAGCAGGTGGCGGACCCCGCCGTCCGCTGGGACGAGTTCTCGGGTGCGGCGCAGGCGACGGCCCGGCCGACGGGCGACGCCACTATCGGGTTCCCCTCGGTGGTGGACAACCTCTCCCTGATCTACAACAAGACCGTCTTCGACGAGGCGGGCGTCGAGTACCCGACCGCCGACTGGACCTGGGACGACTTCCGCACCGCGGCGAAGGAGCTCACCGACCCCGCGACCAGCACCTACGGGTACGCGTACTCGGTCTCCGGGTCCGAGGAGACCACCTGGCAGTTCTGGCCGCACCTGTGGCAGAACGGCGGCGAGATCCTCGACGAGTCGGGCACGGAGGCGACCTTCGACTCGGAGGCCGGGGTGGAGGCGCTCACCCTGCTGCGGGACATGGCCGTCGAGGACGAGTCGGTGTACCTCGACCAGACCGACACCAAGTTCGGGCAGATCTTCGCGAGCGACCAGATCGGCATGATCACCTCGGGCCCGTGGTCGCTGTACGACCTCAAGGTGGCCGGCACCGACTACGGCGTCGTGCCCCTGCCCGGGACCGACGGCGTGCAGACGACGATCTCGGGCGCCGACCTGTGGGTGCTGTTCGACCACCAGGACACCAACCGTGAGTACTGGTCGTACGAGTTCACGAAGTGGCTCACCGACCCCGAGCAGGACGTGCGCTGGAACGTCGTCTACGGCAACCTCCCGCTGCGCGAGAGCGAGATCGGGTCGCCGGAGTTCCAGGCGCAGGTCGAGGAGATGCCCGGCCTCGACGTGATGGCCGAGAACAGCGTGAACGCGACGATCCCGCGCCCTACCGTCCCCGGCTACGTCAACCTCTCCGAGGCGATCGGCACCGCCATCTCCCAGGTGCTGCAGGGCGAGGGGGAGCCGGCCGAGGCGCTGTCGCGGGCGGCCGACGAGGCGACCGCCGCACTGGCGGACAAGTGACGGCGACCGCCGTCCGGACCCGGCGGGCCGTCCCTCACCGGCGGCCCGCCTCTGCCCGCCGGGTCCGGGACGGCCTCACCGGGTGGGGGTTCGTCGCGCCGGCGACCCTCGTCGTGCTGGGGCTCTCGATCTTCCCCGCGGTCTGGGCGTTCCTGCTCTCCCTGCAGGACTGGAACGGGTTCTCCACGCCGGAGCCGGTCGGCTTCGACAACTACGGCGAGATGCTCACCGACGCGGACCTCGCGGCGGCCGCCGGGCACACCCTGCTGTACACCGCACTGTTCGTGCCCGCCTCGGTGCTGCTCGGGCTCGGCCTCGCCGTGGCGCTCAACCGGCGCATCGTGCTGGTCGGCCTGTACCGCACCCTGATCTTCCTGCCCTTCGTCGTCTCCGCCGCCGCGACGGGCATCCTCACGACGTACCTGTTCAACCCCCAGTTCGGGCTCGTCAACAACGTGCTGCGTGTTCTCGGGCTGCCGCAGCAGGGCTGGCTGGAGGACCCGCACCAGGCGATGGCGGTCCTCGCGATCATGTCGCTGTGGGGGCAGGCCGCGTTCACCACGGTCATCTACCTCGCCGCGCTCCAGGACATCCCCGCCGAGCTCACCGAGGCCGCCCGTGTCGACGGCGCCAACCGCTGGCAGTCCTTCTGGCACGTGACGTTCCCCCAGCTCGCGCCCGTGACGGTGTTCGTCGGCATCTGGCAGACGATCCAGGCGATCCAGCTCTTCGACCTCGTGTACACGACCACCCGCGGCGGGCCGCTGAAGGCCACCGAGACGATCGTGTACTACCTCTGGACCTCTGCCTTCAAGGACCTCGAGTTCGGCTATGCGTCGGCGGTGGCCTACGGGCTGTTCGCCGTCACCCTCGCGATCACCATCGGCGTGACGATCTACTCGCGCCGCAGCACCGTAGGTGGATTCTGATGACGATGATCCGCGTTCCCACCGGCCCGCTCGCCGCGCCGCCGTCGGCCACCGAGGCGGAACCCCTGCCGCGCCGCAAGCGCCGCACGGGCTGGTCGCACCTCGTGCTCGTACCCGTGGCGCTGCTGTTCGCCACGCCGTTCGTGCAGATGTTCCTGACCTCGCTGACCCCCGAGTCGGAGATCAACCGGTTCCCGCCGCGCTTCTTCCCCTCCGAGCTGACGCTCGACGGGTACGTGAAGCTGTTCCGCGACACCGACGTGCTCCTGTGGACCGGCAACACGGTGCTGGTGTCCCTGGTCGCGGTGGTCTCCCACCTGGCCCTGTGCTCGCTCGCGGGCTACGGTTTCGCCCGGCTGAAGTTCCCGGGGCGCAACGCCGGGTTCCTCATGATCATCGCGACGATCATGATCCCTACCCAGCTCCTCATGGTGCCCACCTACGTGATGTTCGCGCGCGTCGGCATCATCGACACCCTCGCGGCGGCGATGGTGCCGTGGCTCGCCTCGGTGTTCGGGATCTTCCTGATGCGCCAGTTCTTCCTGTCGCTGCCCGCAGAGCTCGAGGAGGCCGCAGAGCTCGACGGCTGCTCCCGCTGGGCCACGTTCTGGCGGATCATCCTGCCGCTCGCCCGGCCGGCGCTCGCGACGCTGGCGATCTTCACGCTCCTGAGCTCCTGGAACGACCTGGTCTGGCCGCTGATCGCGATCAACGACCCCAGCGCGTTTACGCTGCAGCTGGGCATCACCAACTTCCAGGGCGCACGGCGCACCGACTGGTCGCTGCTCATGGCGAGCAACGTCGTGGCGACGCTGCCCCTGATCCTCTTCTTCGTCTTCGCGCAGAAGCAGTTCATCGCCACCATGACGTTCACGGGAGTCAAGGGATGACCGAGCACGAGACGGCCGCCGGTACCGGCGCCGCCGGACCGCACCCGCCGCACGTACCGCTGCCCGTCGTCGTGGTGGGGGACGCGAACGTCGACCTGGTCCTGCGCGGCGACGTCGTGCCGCGCTTCGGCCAGGCAGAACAGCTCGCCGACTCCGGCGACCTGGTGCTCGGCGGCTCGGCGAGCATCGCGGCGTCGGGCGTCGCACGCCTGGGCGTACCGACGTCGCTGGTGGCGCGGGTGGGCGCGGACACGTTCGGCGCGTTCACGCTGGACGCCCTGCGCGGGTGCGGGGTCGACGTCGGCTCCGTCGAGGTCGCGGACGACGAGCCCACCGGGCTGTCCGTCATCCTCTCCACACCCGAGGACCGGGCGATCCTCACGGTGCCTGGAACCATCCCGACGCTCACCGGCGAGCGGGTCAGCCGGGTGCTCGACGCACGGAGCGCGCCAGGGCTGCTGCACGTCGCGTCCTACTTCCTGCAGCCGGGCCTGGCGCGGGACCTGCCCGGCGTGCTCGCGCGCGCCAGGGCCCAGGGCTGGGCTACGAGCCTTGACACGAACTGGGACCCGGGGGAGGCGTGGGCAGGCCTCGACCAGGTACTGCCGCACCTGGACCTGCTGCTGCCCAACCGCAACGAGCTGCGCGCGATCGCCGGTGCCCTCGGCGAGCCGGCGGACTCGCACGACGGCATCGACGACGTGGCGCTCGCGGTCCGGATCGCGCGGCGCGGCCCGCGAGTGGTCGTCAAGGACGGGGCCGACGGCGGCTGGTCGGTGGGCGCAGACGGCGCCGTCGTGCGTGCGCCGGGCGTGGCGGTCGACGTCGTGGACACGACGGGGGCCGGGGACAGCTTCGACGCGGGCTACCTGGCCGCCCTCGCGTACGGCGTCGCGGACGAACGCACACGCGTGCGGTGGGCGACCGTCGCCGGCTCCCTGTCGACGCTCGGCTCGGGCGGGACGGGACGGCAGGCGACCCTGGACGACCTGGAGCGGGAGCTCGCGCGGTGATCTCCGCGATAGCGCTCAGCCCGTCGCTCGACGTCACGTACGTGGTCGACGAGCTGGAGGGGATCCAGCGCCCACGCTCGGTGCACCGCGTCGCGGGCGGCAAGGCGCTGAACGCGGCGCGTGCGGCCGCGGCGCTCGGCGCTCGGGTCTCCGCCGTGGCGGTGCTCGGCGGGGGCGCGGGGCAGGACGTCTCCGCGGGCGCCCGGGCCGACGGCGTCGACGTCCACGTGGTGCCCGGCACCGAACCGACGCGCGCCTGCATCTCTATCTTCTCGGCAGGTACCGGGCGGCTCACCGAGGTCTACGAGCGTGCCGTCCCGGTCTCCGCGAGCGAGGCTGCCGCCGCGCTGGACACCGCCGTGGAGCTCGCGGCGGGCAGGCCGGGGTGGTGGCTGATCTCGGGCGGCCTGCCGGAGTCCGCTCCCGAGGGTCTGCTCGCGGACGCCGTGTGGCGCCTGCACGACGCCGGGGTGCGGGTCGCCGTCGACAGCCACGGCGCGGCGCTGCACGACGCCGTGGGCGCCCGTCCGGACCTCGTGAAGGTCAACCGCGCGGAGGCGCTGGAGCTGGTGGGGGCGGGTGGTGCTGATGGTGTCGAGCCGTCCGTGCCCGAGCTCCTCGCCGCGGTGCACTCGCGTACCGGGGGGCTGGTGGTCATCACCGACGGCGCCGCCGGCGCCTGGGCGACCGACGGCGCCCAGGTGCTGCGCGCACAGCTCACCGGCCACACGGGAGGCTTCCCGGTGGGCAGCGGCGACTCGTTCCTGGGCGGCCTGCTCGTCGCGCTCGACGGCGGCGACGACCTCGCGGAGGCCCTGGCGCTCGCGACGGCGACCGGGACGGCGAACGCCCAGGTCCCGGGCGCGGCCATCCTGGACCCCACCCAGGCCCGCCGTCTGACCCAGGAGGTGCAGGTCACCACCGCCCCTGATCTGGCGCCCGGGCGGCGAACGTAGGCCTCAGTCCGGGACTACCTGGACCTCCACGCCCTCCGCCTCGATCGCGGCGAGCGCCTCCGGGTCGGCCGACGAGTCCGTCACCAGCACGTCGATCTCCGAGAGGTCGGCGACCTTCGCGAGCGTCACCCGGCCCACCTTCGAGCCGTCCGCCACGACCACCACGTGCTCGGCGTGCGCGAGCATCGCGTGGTTGGTGCGGGCCTCGGTCTCGTCGTGGGTGGTCGCGCCGCCGCGGACGCTGATGCCGTCGGTGCCCAGGAACGCCGTGCCGACGTTGATGGCGTTGAACGTGTTCTCGGCCAGCGCCCCGACGGCCTCGAACGAGCTCGACCGCACGAACCCGCCGGTCATGATGACCTTCAGGTTGCTGCGCGACGCGAGCTCGGTGGCGGTGGTCAGCGCGTTCGTGACGATCGCGAGGTCGGGGCGGGTGGCCAGCTCCCGGGCGACGGCGGCCGCCGTCGTGCCGCCGCTGATGGCGACCGAGTAGCGCCCCGCCGGGAGCAGCCCCGCGGCGTGCTCGGCGATACGCACCTTCGCGTCCCGGAACCGGTTGTCGCGCAGCAGCACGGGCACCTCGGTGGTGGGGTCGAGCGCGCGGACGCCGCCGTGCGTGCGCACCACCAGACCCTGCTCCTCCATGGCGGCGAGGTCGCGCCGCATCGTCGCAGAGGACACGCCCAGCTCCCGGACGAGGTCGGTGAGCCGGGCCGTGCCCTGCTCGTTGACGTAGGTAAGGGTCCGCATCATGCGCTCGGTGCGCTTGTGCGAGATGGCGCGTGGTTCCGACTCCGCCGTGTTCGCCATGGCGTTCCCTTCTTGAACCGCTCACTCAGACTGATCGTTTAACGCGGATTCTGATCGCATTCTTGCACATGTCGCGCGGGCCACCGGATGATCGACGGCATGGTCAGCATCGCGTTCATCGGCGCCGGTAGCGTCGTCTTCACCCGGCAGCTCGTCGCCGACATCCTGCGTTTTCCCGAGCTCGTGGACGCACGTCTCGTGCTCCACGACATCGACCCCGAGCGGCTCGACGTCGCCGAGGCGACCGCGCGGCAGGTCGACCGCCAGCTCGGTGGCCGGGCCACCGTCATCGCGGCTCTCGACCGCCGCACGGCGCTCGACGGCGCGGACTTCGTCATCAACATGATCCAGGTCGGCGGCGTCGACGCGACGATCGCCGACCTCGAGATCCCGGCACGGCACGGCCTGCGCCAGACGATCGGCGACACGACGGGCGTGGGCGGGATCTTCCGCGCGCTGCGCACGTTCCCCGTGCTGACGGCGCTGGCCGCCGACATGCGCGAGCTGTGCCCGGACGCCTGGCTGCTCAACTACACCAACCCGATGGCGATGAACGTCTGGTGGCTGTCCGTCGTCGCCCCTGAGCTCAAGGTCGCGGGGCTGTGCCACAGCGTCTACTGGACCGCTCACGACCTCGCGGAGCTGGTGGGCGTCCCGGTGGAGGAGACCCGCTTCCGCGCGGCCGGCGTCAACCACCAGGCCTGGCTGCTGGAGTGGGAGCACGAGGGCAAGGACCTCTACCCGGTGCTACGCGACCGCATCCGCACCGACCCTGAGCTCGAGCGCCGCGTGCGCGTCGAGATCTTCCGCCGCATCGGCTACTACCCGACGGAGACCAGCGAGCACTCGTCGGAGTACCTGTCGTGGTTCCTGCGCTCCGACGCGCAGATCGACCGCTACCGCCTGCAGCCGCTGGAGTACGTCGGCATCAGCCGCGAGAACCTCGCCGAGCTCGACCGGGCCAAGCAGACCCTCGCCGCGGGCGGCGAGCTGGAGCTCGAGGAGGGCGCGAGCGAGTACGCGCCCCAGATCATCCACTCGATGGTCACCGGGACGCGCCGCGAGGTGCACGTCAACGTCCTTAACCGCGGGCTGATCGACAACCTGGGACAGGACGCCGTTGTCGAGGTGCCCGCGATCGTCGACGGGTCGGGCATCACGCCGGTGGCGATGGGGGCGCTGCCGATCCAGTGCGCCGCCGTCAACCAGGCGTACGTCTCGGTGGGCCGGCTCACCGTGGAGGCCGCCCGCACCGGCGACCCCCTCCTGGTCCGCCAGGCCGCGCTCATGGACCCGAACACCGCCTCGACGCTGACCCCTGAGCAGATCTGGGCGCTGTGCGACGAGCTCACCGCCGCGCACGGCGACCTGCTGCCCGAGGCGCTGCGCAGCAGCGTCGTCGTGGGCGGACCGGCGAGCGCGCTGTGACGCTCGCGGCGACAGGATCCCTGGTCGCCGACGCCGTGCGGGCCCAGGGCGCCGTCCTCGCGTTCAACGTCATCACGCTCGAGCACGCCGAGGGCATAGTCCTGGGCCTCGAGGCGGCCGGCCTGCCCGGGATCCTGCAGGTCAGCGAGAACGCGGTGAACTTCCACGGCGGGCGGATGGCGCCGCTGGTCGCGGGCTGCCGCGAGGTCGCGGCGTCGGCGGGTGTGCCGGTCTCGGTGCACCTCGACCACGTCCAGGACCTGGAGCTGGCCCGGTCGGTCGTCGCGAACGCCTGGCCGCTCGGCATCTCGTCGGTCATGGTGGATGCCGCCCACCTGGAGTACGAGGCGAACGTCGCGACGACGGCGGAGCTCGCCGTCGCCGGGCACCGCACCTCGCTGTGGATCGAGGCCGAGCTGGGCGCGATCGGCGGCAAGGACGGCGCGCACGCGCCGGGCGTACGCACCGACCCGGAGGAGGCGGCGTCCTTCGTGGCGCGGACCGGCGTGGACGGCCTCGCCGTCGCCGTGGGCAGCTCGCACGCCATGACGAGCGCGACGGCGGAGCTCGACCTCGACCTGATCGCCCGGCTCGCGGAGCGTCTCCCCGTGCCGCTCGTGCTGCACGGGTCCTCGGGGGTGCCGGTCCCGACGCTCCGGGCCGCCGTCGCCGCCGGTATCCGCAAGGTCAACGTCGGCACGGCGCTGAACGTGGGCTACACGGCAGAGGTGCGGCAGTACCTCGCGGCAGACGGCGCGGTGACCGACCCGCGCAAGTACCTCGCCCCGGCACGGAACGCGGTGCGGGACGTGGTCGACCGCCTCAGCACGGACCTGCTGCACACCTGAGCTCCCCGCTGGTCGAGCCTGTCGAGACCCCAGGGTGCCGACAGGCTCGACCGGCGAACGGGAGGTTTGGTCAGGAGAGTCCCGGGACCTTGCCCAGGGTGAGGTACCCCGGCGCGTCCTGGTCCTGCGTGGTGTTGGCGAAGCGCAGCGGCTCCCCGCCCGCCATGACGTTGGGCACGTGGAAGGCCACCGTGGCACCGGCAAGGTTCCGGCCACCGCCGTCGATCGAAGCCTCAACGGTGGCGGAGGCTCCCGGCTGGATGCTCGGCAGGTCGGCGTCGACGACGGTCCGGCGGACCACCTCGCCGGCGCTGTCCAGGATGACGAGCTCGGCCGGCCAGTCGCCGTAGAAGGGCGCGACGCCACGGTTGGTGAGGGTCAGCGTGACGGACGCCCCGCCGCCGTTGTTCGTCAGCGTGGCCTGCGTGCCGGCGAGGTCGTACCCGAGGGCGGCAGCGGCGGCGACGGCGCGCTCGCGGTCGTCGCCGTCGTACCCGGTCGCCCACGCCTGGTGGTTGATGATCCAGGAGGCGTGCGACGCCGTGGTCGAGCCGGAGACGTCGTAGTCGCGGCCGGCCGCTATCTCCGCCGCGGCGTTCGGGCAGTCGAGCGGCTCGGAGAAGATGCACGTCTGCAGCGGCGGGTACAGCTCACCGCCGATCGGCGCCGTGCGCCACGCCTCGGTCATCCCGGCGGCCTGGACCTGGGAGAGGAAGTGCCAGTCCGTGGTGGGCAGGGTCGCGTATCCGAACGAGTCGTCGTGCAGCCCGAACCCGTGGGAGGCCACGGCGGCCGTGGGGTAGCGCGCCTGGAGCCACGTCTCGTCGATGGCGGCGTCCCACGCGTCCCAGATCGTCGCGCGCGTCGCCGCCGACGGCATCCAGTCGGTCCCGTCCGGGTTGGTCGGTTCGACGAGGCCGTTCATCGGGTACGTGTGGTCCTCGCCCCAGAAGCCGACCAGCCCGGCCGTGAGGTACGCGATCCGCGGGTCGCCGTCGTACCGCTCGCCCAGGGCGTCGATGAAGCCGGTGATGAGGTCCACGACCCGCGGGTCGTCGTAGTCGGGGGAGAAGCTGACGCCGTTGTTGTCCCAGAAGTCGTAGCGGCGTTCCTGGCTGATCCCGCCCGGGCCGAGCAGGTACGCGGGCACGCCGGAGTCGCGGCCGGGGTAGTCGAGGTAGAAGCGCAGGACCGACTGGTGGCCGCGCTCGGCGATGCTGGAGAGGTAGGCGTCCACCCGCGTCCAGTCGTAGGTGTCCTCGCCGGTGACCACCGCGTCGACCGGCAGGTAGAACCACTCGAGCGTGTGGGGGAACGACGGGTCCGCGGCGTCGAGCGGCTGTCCGGGCTCCGGCGCGAACGGCAGGAATCCCTTGAGCGGGTTGTCCGCCAGCGCGGCGGTCGGCTCGAGCGTCACGGTCTGGGTCACGGCGCGGGTACCGCCGCGCTTGCCGCCGTCGCCGCCGTCGCCGCCGGACGAGGCGCCCGGCGAGGCCGCGGCGCTGGTCCAGGCGGCCGTGCCGCCCAGCAGGGCCATGGCGCCCAGCGTGACGACCCCGAGCAGGGCGGCGGCGGAAGTTCTTCTTCGGTGACCTGGCGTGGTGCGTGGAACTGACATCGACAGTCCTCCTTGACCGAGCGAACGACGCCGGGCACGTCCCGGCGCCGTGCGGCCATCACAGCAGGAGTGAGCAGGTTATGCAAGAGGCTTGACATAGTTCTGTCAAACTGCTTGCCTAACGCCTGGCCCGAAGTGGGCCGCAGCCCATGAGGAGGGTCTCGATGACGAGAGCGATGACTGTCGACCTGAGCCGGCGCAGCACGCCGGCCGTGCCGCGGCTGCGCAGGGCCGACAAGTGGGCCGCCGCCGTCCTGCTGTTCCCCGCGCTGCTCGGCTTCGTCCTGTTCTACCTGTACCCGACGGTCCGGGGCGTCTACTACTCGATGACGGACTTCAACCTGCTCAAGGACCCAGGTTTTGTGGGCGCCGAGAACTTCCGGACGCTCGTCGCCGACCCGCAGGTGTGGACGTCGCTGCGCATCACCGCCGTCTTCGCGCTCGGGAACCTCGTGGTCATGCTGGTGCTCGCGCTGGGCCTCGCCGCGCTCATGCAGCGCCTGCGGCTGCGCACCTGGGTGCGTTCGCTCCTGCTGCTGCCCTGGCTGGTCCCCAACGTGGCGATCGCGCTGATCTGGGGCTGGCTGCTGGACGCCAACGTGGGCTTCCTGAAGAACCTGCTCGACTCGATAGGGATCGAGGGGGTCACGTTCTACAACCCCGACGCGGCGCTCTGGATAGTCGTCGGCATCTCGGTCTGGTCCGGCCTCGGCTACACGGCCCTGCTGCTGTACGCCGGGATGCTCCAGGTGCCCGCGGAGCTGTACGAGGCGGCCGCGCTCGACGGCGCGAGCGAGACGCGGATGTTCTTCCGGCTGACGCTTCCCCTGATCCGGCCCGTCCTCGCCCTGGTGCTCGTGGTGTCGCTCATCGGGTCGTTCCAGGTGTTCGACCTGGTGCAGGTGGGGTACGGCAACAACCCGATCCCCGAGGTCCGCGTCATCTACTACTACATCTATCAACAGGCATTCGCGTTCTACAAGATGGGCTATGCCTCCGCGATAGCGATCCTGCTCGTCGTCATCCTCGGGGTGCTCACCTACGTGCAGATGCGCCTCATGCGTGCCAACCGATCGGACCTGTCATGAGCGCGATCGCCACACCTCTCCGGACCAGCCGGGCCTGGCGCCCCGCCGTCGGGCAGCGTCCCGCCCGCCGGCCACGCCCCGCCGTCCGACCGGGCAGGGTGATGGCCTGGGTGGCCGTGACGGTGGTGATCGTCGCGACGGTCTTCCCCTTCTTCTGGATGGTGCGCACCGCGTTCACGCCCGCCGCCGGGCTGATCGAGGAGGCCGGCCGGCTCTGGCCGACCGACCCGACGCTGGTCAACTTCCGGCGCGTGCTCGGGCTGACCAGCGTCGAGGAGTCGGTAGCGGCGGGCGGCACCGGGGCCGCCATCGACTTCGTCCGCTACACCGCCAACTCGCTGCTCTACGCCGGGTCCGTGGCAGTGATCCAGACGCTGTCCTGCGCGGCGGCGGCCTACGCCTTCGCGCGCCTGCACTTCCGCGGCCGGGACGCGCTGTTCGGCCTGGTCCTCGCGGGGCTGATGGTCCCGGGCATCTTCACGCTGCTGCCGAACTTCGCCCTCATGCGGGAGCTCGGCCTGCTGAACACCATGGTGGGGCTCGTCGCGCCCGCGCTGCTGATGAGCCCGTTCACCATCTTCTTCCTCCGCCAGTTCTTCCTGTCCCTGCCGACCGACGTCGAGGGGGCAGCGATGCTCGACGGCGTGGGCAGCCTCGGGCGTTTCTGGCGCATCGCCCTGCCCATGAGCCGCGGACCGCTCGCCACGATGATGCTCATCACCCTCGTGGGCATGTGGAAGGACTACCTGTGGCCGCTGGTCGCGGGGAGCTCACCCGAGACCCGCGTGCTGACCGTCGCGCTCGGGGTGTTCCAGCAGCAGTCGCCCAACACGGCACCCGACTGGACCGGGCTCATGGCCGGCGCCACCTTGTCGGTCGTGCCCGTACTCCTGCTGCTCGTCCTCCTGGGCAGGCAGCTCGTGCAGTCCCTCAATTTCTCCGGCGGGAAATGACCCCCGTTCGAACCGAAAGGAAAACCATGAAGAGGACCAAGGCGCTCGCGGCGCTCGGTGCCGCATCGTTGCTGGCGCTCAGCGCGTGCTCCTCCGGAACCGGTGGCGACGATGCCGCCGGCGAGGCCGTGACGATCGACTACTGGCTCTGGGACGACACGCAGCTCCCGCTGTACCAGCAGTGTGCCGACGACTTCCACGAGCTCAACCCGGAGATCACGGTGACGCTCACCCAGACCGGGTGGGCGCAGTACTGGCAGAACCTGAGCACGCAGATCACCGCCGGGACCGCCCCGGACGTGTTCACCAACCAGATCTCGTACTACCTGCAGTTCGTGCAGAACGGTCAGCTCCTCGACCTGACCGACCCCGTCGAGGCCTCCGACGTCGACCTCGCCGCCTTCAAGGAGGGCCTCGCCGATCGGTGGGTCTTCGAGGGCAAGCGCTACGGGCTGCCCAAGGACTGGGACACCGTGGCCCTCCTGTACGACACGGAGGTCGCGAAGGAGGCGGGCTTCAGCGCCGAGCAGATGAGCGCGCTGACCTGGAACCCGGACGACGGCGGCACCTTCGAGGAGCTGGTCCGGGCCATGTCGCTCGACTCAGCGGGCCGCACGGGCCTGGACCCGGCGTACGACAAGGACGACGTCGTCCGCTACGGGTACTACCCCGAGTGGGCGGACGGCGCAGTCGGCCAGAACGGCTGGGGCAACTTCGCCCACTCGGCAGGGTTCACCTACAGCGACGACGAGGGTGCGCCCACCTCCTTCAACTTCGACTCCGCCCCGCTGGTCGAGACCGCCGGCTGGCTGCAGACGCTGATCGAGGACGGGTACGCGCCGCCGTTCGACGAGCAGTCCACGCTCGGCACCGAGGCCGTGATGACGAGCGGCAAGGCGGCCTCGACGATCACTGGCTCGTGGACGGCGTCCACGTACCTCGCCGAGGACGTGCCAGTGGACTTCGCCTTCGCACAGGTGCCCGAGGGGCCGCAGGGGCGTACCGCCGCCACGAACGGTCTCGCCGACTCCGTCTGGGCCGGTACCGAGCACCCGGACCAGGCCTCCGCCTGGGTCGAGTACCTCGCCTCGCCGGCCTGCCAGGACACGGTGGGGGAGGCGGGCCTCGTGTTCCCCGCGCTGAATTCGGGTACCGAGGCCGCGCTCGCGGCGCGCGAGGAGCAGGGCCTCGACTCGTCGGCGTTCGTCGGCGTGGCCGACGCCGGGGAGATCTTCGCCGTGCCGGCGTTCAACAACGCCGCGGAGGTGAACGCCGCCGTCCAGGACGCCATGCAGGCGATCGCCCAGGGCGCCGACCCGGCCGAGCGGCTGGGGGAGGCGAACGACGCCGTCGAGTCGCTCTTCGAGTAGTCCGGACCGGCTCGAGCAGTCAGACCGGCTCGAGCAGTCCGGACCGGCCGGCGGCCTCCGCCGTCGGCACACCGACCGACCTCGCGTCGGTCCGTCCCACGGCGGGAGCGGTGCGCGTCGCCGCTCCCGCCGTCCACGAGGAGAACGCATGTCAGTTGGAACCCAGGCCACCGTCCCGATGCGCCTCGACGGCGCGGTGTGCGCGGAGCGGCCGAGCTGGGCGCGGCCGGCGACCGGGGTCGCGGAGACCTTCCTGAACGCCTCACGCGTGTCCGTGCTGCACGGCATCGCCGACGGCGACGTCTACCGGAACGGACAGAACTCCTGGTCCCCGACGGGCTGGCGGCGGCTCACGCAGGAGCCGCTGCGCGTCGCCGACGGCCGGCGCAGGCAGACAGCCGACGACACCGGCTGGGACGACCCGTCGCGACACCACGCGTCGTGGATGATGACCGTGACCGACGGCGCCACCGCGCACCTGCTCGGCTGCCTGGAGGGCGACACCCCCAGGCTGCACGCCGACCGGGACGTGCTCGCCGCCTGGACCGAGACGGGGCGGGACGCCTCCTGGGTGCTGCTGGCCGGCACCGAGGACGAGGTGTTCACGCGGTACCGCGACCTGCTCGCGGACCGGTACGGCGTACGCGGCGAGGATCCGGGGACCGTGTGGTCGTCCTGGTACTCGCTGTACGAGACGGTCTCCCGCGCGGACCTCGACAAGATCGTGCCGCAGCTCCCGGAGCTGGGCTTCGACACCGTCCAGATCGACGACGGCTGGGAGGAGCTCGTCGGGGACTGGACGCCCAACGAGAAGTTCGCCGCCGGCATGAAGGACGCCGCCGGCGCGATCACCGACCGCGGGATGCGCCCCGGGCTGTGGATCGCGCCGTTCATCGCGCTGCCGCAGTCGCGGGTGGTCCGGCAGAACCCGCAGATGCTGCTGCGCGACGGCGACGGCGTCCCGGTCCGCGCCGGCTCCAACTGGGGCACTGACTACTACACCTTCGACTTCACGCGGCAGGACGCGCGGGACTTCCTCGTGGACACGGTGACGCGCGCCGTCGACTGGGGGTTCAGCTACCTCAAGCTCGACTTCATCAATGCGGGCGCCGTGGCAGGGGTGCGCGCCGAGGACATCGACCGCGAGGCCGCCTACCGGTCGGCGATCGAGCTGATCCGGGACGCCGTCGGCCCGGACGTCTACCTGCTGGGGTCCGGCGCGCCGGTCTTTCCGTCGCTGGGGGTGCTGAACGCGGTGCGCACCGGGCCTGACGTGGCGCCCATGTGGGACAATTACGCCAGCGACGACCCGTCCGACGCCATGGCGCGCAACGCAGTCTTCAACGGTGTGAACCGGCTCTGGATGCGCGGCCTGATCGGTCTCGACCCCGACGTCGTGTACTTCCGGCGCCGGCGCAACCTGCTGAGCGACGAGCAGATGCAGTGGCTGCGGGACTGCGCGCAGCTCTCGGCGTTCCGCGCCGTCTCGGACCCGCCCGACTGGATCGAGCCGGCCGACCTTCCGGCGCTGCGTGAGTTCCTCACGGACGCGCCGGAGACCGAGCGGGTGGACCGCTACCGCTACCGGATCGGCTCGCGCCTGGTGGACTTCGGTCCGGCGATCGACGGCGGACCGGGCCAGTACCCGCTCTAGGCGGCTGCCGCTCGGGCCTGGGCGGGCGTTCGCCGGTCAGGCCCGAGCGCTCGGGCGTTCGGCGGGCAGCAGCCGCTCGGCGTAGAAGGTCGACTCGACGTCGGCCATGGCCAGCCGGACGGCCCCGCGCGCGACGTGGTCGGGCCCCAGGGAGGACACCTTCACCTGGGGCATCCGCACGACGCTCTTGCTGAGCATCGCGCCGAACTCCGCGCCCCAGAGGTCCGCCCAGGGTGTGTTGCCGCCGCCCAGCACCACTATCTCGGGATCGAGCGTGAGCACCACGGCGGCGGCCCCGGTCGCGAGGTCGCGCGCGTACCGCCACACCGCCTCGCGTGCCTCGGCGTTGCCCTGCCGGGCCTGCCGGAACGTCCACGCGGACCGTTCGCTCTCCCGCAGTGACTCGGGCATGCCCGGCACGTGCTGCAGGTCCTCCAGGGCCGTGAGCCAGCGGACGGCGGGGAGTGCGCCGATCTCCCCGGCGGCGCCACCGTGGCCCCGCACCAGCCGGCCGTTGACGAGTGCCGCCGCTCCGGTGCGCAGCCCGGCGAGGATGTAGACGACGTCGCGGGCGTCGCTGACGACCCCCCACTCGTGCTCGGCGAGGAGGGCCACCTTGACGTCGTTCTCCACCTGGACGGGGCAGGTGAACCGGCGGCCGAGATGTCCGACGAGGTCGACCTCTGCCCAGCCGGGCAGCGGGCTCACCATCGAGGTGCGGCCCTGCGCGTCGACCGGACCCGTCACGGCGGCGGCGACCGACCAGACAGCTTCCGGCATCGCACCCGCGCCGGCGAGCGCCGCCTCGACGACCTCGTCGAGCCGGTCGAGGCGCTGTGCGGGCGCCGCCGTCGGCTCGACCGCCAGCTCGTGCCCGGCCAGGACCGTCCCGGCGAGGTCCGTCAGCACGGCGCTGATCCGGTGCACCCCGATGTCGATCCCGAGGATCCTGCCGATCTCGGCGTGGAACCGGAAGCGCTGCGGCGGGCGGCCGCCCTGACCGTTCGGCACCGGCTCCACCGCGACCACCCAGCCGAGGTCCGTCAGCTCGGACACCAGGGAGTTGATGCTCGGGCGGGACAGCCCGGTCGCCCGGACCAGCTCCGTCGTCGTCGACCCGGAACCCGCGCGGACCTCGCGGAAGGTGCGCACGAGGTTGAGGTCGCGGACCTGGGGATTCTCGGGCTTCGTCACGAGGGTCATCCTCTCGCGCCCGGCGGGCGCCGGCCCAACCGAGCGGTGGGCGTGCGTAGGACTCCGTCCCGCTCAGGCCCTCGACCGGCGCGGCAGGATCATGAAGATGTTGTCGGAGGGGTCGACGACCACCGGGAACTCGTCGCCGAGCTCGCCGGTGCGGTGATCCGTGCCGCGGTGGGTGGTCTCGAACTCCGGCACGTCCGGGCCGCTGATCCGCAGGGTCAGCTCCGTCCCGGTCTCCTCGCCGATCGAGACCGTCCGGGAGTCGACGACGTGTGCGGTCGCCGGCTGGCCGTTGCGCGCCAGCCGGTCCGTCCGGCGCTTCATCCGTACCGTGGCCACGAGCGACGCGGCGCTGAGGCCGCCCACCACGACCGTCACGACGACGCCGCCCAGGATTCCCTGCCACTGCAGCTCGCCCACCAGGTCGAGGGCGACGATCAGCGCGGGCCCGGCCAGCAGCCCGACCGTCTCCGAGACGTACGTGAACAACCGCGCCACAGGGCCGGCGGGCACGACCTGGTCGAAGTTCCCGTCGTTGGCGAGGGGAAGGTCGTCACGCGCCATGGTCAGCTCCCGTGCTCGCGGTCCCGTGCTCGTGGTCCCGTGGTGCGCTCAGGCGTCCCAGGCCTCGGTGAACTCGGCGAGGTTGATCTTGCCGTCGTCGTCGTTGTCGGCCTTGCCGAAGATCTGCTCGAGGTCCTTGTCCGAGGTCTCCTCGCCGCGCGTGGCCATGGCCTGACGGAACTCGTCGGCGGTGATCCGGCCGTCGCCGTCGCCGTCGAACTCGACAAACGTACGGCTCAGCTCGTCGTTGGTGGTCATGGGCAATACCTCCGCAATGTCGGAAACAAAGTCGGAGAGTATGCAACCACAGATCGGTCGCGCGGTGGCCCCCGAAACCGGCTCCGTTCCGCTACGGTGCGCGTGCGACCCGCCGACGTCCGGAGGGCCAGACCATGAGGTTGTCCATGAGGTTGTCCATGAGGTTGTACGCAGCAGCGCCCGCCCGAGGCGCCCGTCAGGTGCTCGGTGACCTGATGCTGCTCGCCTGGATCGCGGGCTGGGCCTGGGCCGGACGCGAGACCCACGACGCGACGCTGACTCTCGGGCAGCCCGGCCTGGCGACGGCGTCGGCGGCCGACGAGATGGCCGGCCGGTTCCACGACGTGGAGGGCCGGATCGGCGGTATCCCGGGCGTGGGGGACGACCTGGCCGCGCCCTTCCGCGGCGCTGCCTCCGCTGCCGAGAGCCTGGCCGCCGCCGGCCGGTCCCAGGCCGAGACTGTCGCCGACATCGCGCTGCTCGTCGGCTTGGCGGTGTTCCTGATCCCGGTGCTGCTGATCGCCGTGCTGTACGTGCCGTTCCGGATCCGGTTCATCCGGCGCGCGACCGCGGCCCGGCGGTTCGCGGGCGCCGATCCGCAGCTGCTCGCGCTGCGCGCCCTGACGAACCAGCCGTTGAGGTCCCTGACCCGCATCTCGGACGACCCGGTGGCCGCATGGCGAGCCGGCGACCCGGCAGCGATCCGCAAGCTTGCGGACCTGGAGCTGCGCTCCCTCGGCCTGAAGCGTTGAGTGCTGGATATTCGCCCCTTCGCACGCGAAAGAGGGGCGAATATCCAGCACTCAACGGAAGGGGGTCAGGGGGTTGCGGCCTTCGCCAGCTGGGTTGCCAGGGCTGCCGGGCGGGTGAACATCGGCCAGTGGCCCGAGTCCAGGTCGACCAGGTCGACGTTCTTGGTCCGCGCGAGCTCCGGCACGTCGCCGGCTTCGATCCACTGCCTCGCCTGCTCGGCGGTGAACTCCGGGCACACGACAGTGACCGGCACCTCGAACCGGCGCTCGTCGGCCAGGTGCACCACACCTCGGGCGACCGCCTCGGGGACCGGTACCGCCTTGGCCGCCAGGGCAGCCTTGACCTCGTCGGAGAGGTCGGCGGAGTCCGGCCCCTCGAACGGCCCCCAGCCGGGGAACGGCATGACGCCGTCGGTCATCTCGAACAGGTCGGCGTACAGCTTGCCCTCGTCCCACGGGAACCCGCCGATCAGCACCACGCCGGCGATCTTCTCGGGGCGTGCGTCGGCAGCGAGCCAGGCCAGGGTGCACGCGGCCGAGTGGCCGACGACGAGCGGCTTTCCGGATCCCGAGTCCACTGCTGCGTCCACTGCCGCGAGCACCGCGGCGACCTGGTCCTCCAGAGTCGCCGTCGTCGAGCCGTCGCCCTGTCCGGGGAGCGCGACCGGCACGGCACGGTGGCCGAGCGCCTCGAGCTCGGGCACCACGTCGTCCCAGGCAGACGTGTCGAGCCAGAGGCCGCCGATGAGCAGGATGTCCATGATTTCTCTCCCGAGGTGAGTGCGGCAGGATGCCGTTGAGCACCACGTTAGAGCCAGTTCCGGACGTTCTACTTCCGGATTGCATCCGGACCGGGGGCCGATGAGTTTTCGGTCGCCGGTCGTCAGAGCTGGCAGAGGGCCGAGCATCCGCCAGGCCACCACTACCTGAACCGTCACCACCCAGGAGAACCCCCCATGAGCACCATCGTCGCCACCCACTTCGTCTCGCTCGACGGCAAGGTCGACCCGACCGGCGGGGACCCCGAGCTGCACGACACCGCGTGGACCTTCAAGACCGTCGCCCCCGTACCGGAGGCGTACGAGCTCAAGGGCCGTGAGCAGGAGGAAGCGGGCGCTGTGCTGCTGGGCCGGGCCAGCTACCAGATGTTCGCGCCGGTCTGGCCCGACATGGAGGAGTTCACGCGCTACAACACCCTGCCCAAGTACGTCGTCTCGACGACGCTCACCGACGCGGACCTGACCGAGGGGTGGGGCGAGACCACCATCCTGCGCTCGCTGGACGACGTCGCGAAGCTCAAGGACTCCGACGTCGGCGAGATCCAGGTGCACGGCAGCGTCTCCCTGACCCGGGCGCTCGCGGACGCGGGACTCATCGACGAGTACCACCTGCTCGTGTTCCCGGTGCTGCTGGGCCAGGGCAAGCCGCTGTTCAGCGACGCGGACAAGGCGGCCCAGAAGCTCCGGCTCGTCGAGCACGAGGCGTACAAGAACGGCGTGCAGAAGCAGATCTTCGAGGTGGTGCGCTGACGGTCCCGCGCACCGACCGTCGCGTAGGTGACCGTCACATGCGCTGACCGTCCCGGACCGATCGGCCCGGGACGGTCAGCGCACCCGTCAGCGCAGGACGGTCAGCGCAGGACGGTCAGCTCACGTCGCCGCGCCAGGCGCCCGTCTCGGTGCCGCGCGACTCGATGAACTCCTTGAACCGGTCGAGGTCACCCTGGACCCGGCGGTCGTCGAAGTTCAGGGCGCTGCCCACCTTCTCGGTGGCGTTGTCCGGCTCCCAGTCCATCTGCACGGTGACCCGCGTCTGATCTTCCTGGAGCCGGTGGAACGTGACCACGCCGGCCTGCTGCGGCCCGGTCCGGCTCGTCCACGCGACCCGCTCGTCCGGGTGCTGCTCGGTGATCTCGGCGTCGAACTCGCGCTCTACCCCGCCCACCTTCGTCTTCCAGTGGGTGTGGGTCGGGTCGAGCTGGCGGATCTCCTCGACGCCCTCCATGAACCGGGGGAACTCCTCGAACTGCGTCCACTGGTTGTAGACGGTGCTCACGGGGGCATGCACGTCGATCGACTTCGTGATGCTGGCCACGAGGCTCTCCTTTCGTCGGGTTCCTTCACCGTGACCCGGGCGGGACTCACTCGCACGTGCGCCGGGCACGCGCCCCGGGCACGCGTTCCCGACATGGCCGTAGCCTGCACGTGTGCCCTCCGAGATGAGCCCCACCGCGCGTGCGCTCCGTGCGCTGGAGGTCCTGCAGACCCGCCCCGGCACGACGGCGAACGAGCTCGCCGACCGGCTGGGCGTCACCGAGCGGGCCGCCCGGCGCTACGTCGAGATCCTGCGCGAGGCCGGCATCCCCGTCTCCTCGGCCCGCGGCCCGCACGGCGGCTACCGTCTCGGCCGCGGGACCCGGCTCCCGCCCGTCACCTTCACGCAGACCGAGGCGCTCGGCCTGGTCATGGCAGTGCTCGACGGCCACCCCGACGCCGACGGCGATGACCTCGTCGACACCGCGCTCGGCAAGGTGATCCGGGCGCTGCCCGAGGACGTCGGCAGGCAGGCCGCCGCGCTGCGCGAGCACGCGTCCGCCGCACCCGACCGGTTCGCCGCCCGCCCCGACACCGCCGTCACGAGCGAGCTGGTCGCCGCGATCGCCGCCCGACGGCGCGTGCTGGTCACCTACCGCGGCGAGTCCGGGAGCGAGTGGGTCGCCGAGGTGGACCCGTGGGCCGTCGTCGTGCGGTACGGGCGCTGGTACCTGCTGTGCCACTCCCATCGCGCCGACGCCACCCGCACCTACCGGGTCGACAGGGTCCACGCGGTCGAGCACACCGACCGGAAGTTCACGCCACCCGACGGCCTCGACCCAGTGGCCACGCTCCAGGAGCACCTGGGCACCGGATGGCAGTTCACCACCCGCGTCGTGTTCGACGCCCCGCTCGCCGACGTCGCCCCCTGGGTCGGCGCCCAGATGGGACGGCTCGAAGCGGCCGACGACGGGTGCGTGCTGGTCGGCAGCACCCGGAACCCGGCGATGTACGCGCAGGAATGGCTCGCGAGCGTGCCCTACCCGTTCCGGGTAGAGGGCGGGCCCGAGCTCCAAGAAGCGGTCAGGGCGCTCGCCCAGCGGTTCGCCGCGGCGGTGCCGGACCTGTGAACGACGGACCCGTGACCGGCGGGTTCGGGTCGAGGCTCCCGACCGGCTGTGGAAACATGCGGCCATGAGCGCACAACGCCTCTCCATCATCTGGAACCCGGTCAAGACGACCCGGGCCGACCTCGAGTCCGGGCTGGACCGGGCGGCCTCCGCGGCAGGGACCACCTTCGAGGCGATCTGGTTCGAGACGAGCGAGGACGACGCCGGCCAGGGCGTCACGGCGCAGGCGCTCGCGGCGGGCACCGACCTGCTGGTGGTCGCCGGCGGCGACGGGACCGTCCGGGCCGTCGCCGAACGGCTCGCGGAGGCGGACACCGGCACCGAGCTGGCGATAGTCCCGCTCGGCACCGGCAACCTCCTGGCCCGGAACCTCGGCGTGCCGCTGAACGACATCCCCGGCGCCCTGACCCGGGCGCTCGGCGGCGAGGCGCGGGCCATCGACGTGGGCTGGCTGGAGATCGAGCTCGCCGGCGGGCCCGAACGGCACGCGTTCGCGGTGATGGCCGGGTTCGGCCTCGACGCGCACATGATCACGGAGACCGACGAGGACCTCAAGGACAAGGTCGGCTGGCTGGCCTACGTGGAGTCGATGGGGCGCGCGCTCGCCGCCAGCGACACCCTGGAGGTCCGGATCACCGCGGATGGCCAGGCGCACGACGGGGACAGCGTGCACACGCTGCTCGTCGGCAACTGCGGCACGCTCCAGGGCGGCTTCAACCTGCTGCCCGACGCCGACCCCTCCGACGGCGAGCTCGACCTGCTCCTCCTGAGCGCGGACGGCGCGGCGGGCTGGCTCGACACCATGCGGAACCTGGTCTGGGACAACGGGATCAAGCGCCTCGCGACGGGCGGCACGGTGGCCGAGAGCAGCGACAGCGCCACGCACCTCCGGGTGCGGAGCCTGCGGCTCGAGCTCATGGAGCCGCGGGTCTTCGAGATCGACGGCGAGGACCTCGGGGAGACCACCCGGGTCAGCATCACCATCCAGCCTGGCGCCGTACGGGTCCGCTGACCGTCCGCGCGTTGCACGGGCCAGTGGCGGGCACATGCCCCAGGATGGTCGTGCAGAGCTGGTAACCAGCAGCTGACACCGAGAGCACGGGAGGCATCAAGATGGGTCGCAAGAAGCACACCGACCACGTCGAGAAGGCGGCGCACGGCGGCGGAGGGCTGAAGAAGTTCCTCACGCTGGTAGCGCTCGCGCTGACGGCGGCGGCGGTCGTGAAGGAGCTGCGCAGGCCGAAGGAGGAGCGGACCTGGCACGGCAAGATCGCGTCGGTGGTCCCGTACGAGCTCCGCGTCCCGACCCTGGAGCGCGCCCGGGAACGGCTCTGGAACCCCGACGCCGAGCACGTCGTGGGGCCCCGCGTGTTCGGCGTCGGCTGGAGCGTGAACATGGGCAAGGCCGTCGCCGTGGTGCGGCAGAAGGCCGGCGTCTGACCCGTCGTCCTCGCGGAGCCGTCAGCTCCGCGTGACCTTCTGCTCGGCGTCGGCGCCGACCGCACTGTCGCCGACTGCACTGTCGCCGACTGCACTGTCGATGAACGGCCGCAGCAGGCCGGGGACGGCGGCGTCCGCGAGGGCGAGACCGTCCGCCTCTGCCGCGTCGCGGACGGCGTACGCGCCGGTGCCGGCGGCAGTGGTCGCGACGACGGTGACGAGCCCGGCCCGGCGCTGGAACCACGACTGCCGGACGGTCCAGCCCACGATGCCGCGCCGCTGGAGCGCCACCGTCGCGCGCCGGACGGTGCCGCTGCGTGCCACCAGATAGCCGGCCGGGTACGCGCCCGTGAGGGTGTGGCCCAGCGCACGGTAGGCGTCGTTCGCCAGCGCGATCGCCACGGGGAAGAGCACGAGGGCGCTGATCCAGGCGACGTGGAGCAGCACGGGCGTGAGCAGCGCCCCGAGCACGAGCACTCCCGCCTCGGTCACCAGCACCGTGCCGAGCGCCCAGCGCAGCCGGCGGCCCCGAGCCGCCTCGGGGTGCGGTGTGAGGAGCGCCGACGTCGGCGGGGTCGGCTCGCGGAGGACCTTCGCGGCCACCTGGTCGGCGAGCTCCTTCGGCGCGGTGGGCAGGAGGGTCCGGCTCTCCGTCTTGTCCTCGTCGTCCGTCGTGAGCCCGGTGGCGACGGCGTCCACGCGCGCGCCGCCGGCCAGGCGGGCGGCGAGCGGCTCGACGACCTCCAGCCCGCGGAGCCGGGACTCCTCCAGCGTGATCGACCGGGTGGTGAGCAGGCCGCGCCGCACCTGCAGCGTGCCGTCGGCCTGGCGGTCCAGCGTGTGGTTCCACCAGGTCTCGACCCAGAGCGCCAGAGTGGCCACGCCGCCGACGACGAGCAGGGCGACGGCCAGCGCGAGGGCGACGAGCAGCACCGGGGCGAGACCGAACCATGACCCGACGACGTCGAACACCCGCTGCTGCATCCCGAACCACTCGGCCACCTGGAGCAGGCCGCCGCCCGCGGCGGCCCCCAGCGCGGGGGTCAGGAAGGACAGCGGGGCGAACCGGATCCACCCGCGGTCGAACCGGGCCAGCGACCCGTCGGCCGGGTCCGCGCCGCCGCCGTCGGCGTCCGGCCGGGCGGCGTGCGCGAGCAGGGTGGCGCGCAGCGCCTCGGCGTCCGCGCGGCGCACCGGCCAGAGCGTGACGGTGCCCTCGGCCCCTGCCTTCTCGCCGGTGCCCACGCGCACGGTCACCGCGCCGAGCACGCGCAGCACCGGGTCAGCGGTGAGGTCGACCGAGCGGATCCGCTCCCGGCGGAGGGCGAGCCGCTTGCGGAACACGACGCCGGTGTGGACGTGGAACCGCTCCGCGTCGACGCGATAGCTGGTGACGCGCCACATCCACTCGCCGGACGCGGCCCCGGCGGCGGTGATGACCACGAAGGCCGGCAGCACCCAGGCCAGGGCCGTGCCGACCGTGTTGCCGACGGCCAGCCAGTAGCCCGTGATGAGCGCGGCGCCCGCGGTGGGCAGCGCGGTGTAGATGCCGCCGGCGAGGAAGGCCCGGCGGTCCAGCCGCTCCCATGCTGGGTCGTCGGCGCTCAGGTCGCGTCCTCGGGTGTGGCCTGCGTGGCGACGGTGAGCTCGGCGGCGAGGTCGGCGGCCGTCTCGGCGTCGAGCCCCTCGACCTTCACCGCACCCTTCGCTGATGCCGTCGTCACCGTGAGCGTCGCCAGCCCGAAGCGCTGCTCCAGCGGCCCGCGGACGGTGTCGACGGTCTGGATCCGGGACAGTGGTGCGACCCGCCACTCCTGGAAGAACCAGCCGGTGCGCGTGTAGACCGCCTCCTCGGTGACCTCCCAGCGGTGGTGGCGGAACCACAGCCGGGGGAGGGTGACGGCGGCGAGTACCCCGAGGACGGCGAGGATGCCCGCGGGGACCAGCAGCCACAGGCGGGCAGGAGGGATCAGGAGGCCCAGCACGCCGAGGATCACGACGGGCACCGCCATCCAGAGCACGAGCTGCAGCGACCACCAGCCGACGGCGCGCGGGTCCACGGCATGCCGTGGCGGGCGCAGACGCAGGGGCGGATCCGGACTCTCGTCGATCGTCGGCGCGGTCACCGCCCCATGGTCCCAAGCGGGACCGGCGGCGGCAACGTCATTCGGGTCTGGCCGACCGCGATGAGTCCTCCGCCCCCGGACGGTCTCTTGTGCACCGGGGCGCCCGCACGAGGGACCCTGCTCGAGGAGGAGCGAAGCATGGACACGATCGACGGCTCCGCGGTGTCGGGGCTCGACGTCCGGCGCCCGGGCGATGCCGGGTTCGACGAGGCGCGCACGGTGTGGAACGCGATGGTCGACCACCGGCCGGCGCTGATCGTCCGCTGTCGGCAGGCCGACGACGTCGTGGCGGCGCTCGCGCTGGCGCGGCGGGAGGGTCTGGAGGTCGAACCCTGCCGCCTCCGCCGACCGCGTCGGTGTCCGGCGCCGAGAAGCGGGTGGTGCCCAGCTGGGTGAGCTCGCGCCAGCTGGCGAACCCGTTCCTCGCCCCGAACTTCGAGGCAGCGGCCGAGCGGATTGCCTCCGCGGGTCCGCCGTCTGACCGGCTGGGAGCTTGCTCAAACTGCTCTTCCGGTCCCCCGCTCAGACCGCTACCACGGCCTGAGCGGGGGACACCAGGCGAGGGCGGTGTCCGTGAATATCACGGTTCACAGGCACGCTGTCAGCGCTCTCTACCGGTCACCGCGCCCCAGTTGGCCAGGACGAGCAGTGATCCGATCAGGCCCACAGCCAGATAGTCAGGGAGAAGAAGGATTTGGCCGGGACGCCGAAGAGCGCTTTGCCGAATCAGCCGCCCAGCAGGGCGCCGAGCACCTCGATGACCAACGCGATGAGCTAGCCTGCTTACCGCCTTGCGGGGCGTGATCGCGCGGGCGATGGCGCCTATGATCCAGCCGATGAGGACCCAGCCGATGACTCCGACAGCGCTGCTCCGTTCGATGGTGCGGTCCGTCGATAGCCTGGCGCTACCGGGCCGCCCGTAGTGCTGTCTCTAGAGAGATAGGGCCGTCCGTGGATTCGATGGTCCAGGCGGTGCCTTCGGCGGCGAGCGCGTCGGCGAGCATCGCGACGAGGCCCTCGAACTGGGCTTGCGTGGATGACGCGATGTCCTCGTCACCCGCCCCGTCCAGTGCCCTGGCGGCCTGAGAGGACTTGCTGTCGATCAGCTCCGCGATGGTGGAGTCGATCGTCTGGGCGGCGATGATCCGCCAGGCCGTGACGGACTCGGGCTGGCGGATCCGGTCGCTGACCTGGGTCTGCTCGGCGTAGGTCCAGGACAGCTCGGCCAGCACCAGGTTGGAGGCCACCTGAAGTTCAGCCCCACGCCGGCTCCCGTCCAATGGATGCGCAAAGTCGCCATCAACGAGCACGCCGCCCGCACCGGCCACGTTCCCCGCAACCCCGCCTGTCTCCGCAACACCGCCATCACCCACTAGCAAGCAACCGGCACCATCCATATTAACAGCAACTAGGTACCAGCAAAAAGCCCTCACCGAACCAGCGACATCATCACGAGATAGAAGATCGGGAGGCGTCCAGGCTGTGGGATCTGCCAGTCTGCTCCAGACATGCAATCGCCGCTTCTCGTCAAAAAAGTCGACTCGTCGCCTTGGGGATTGACAAGGAGCGCTACAATCAACATAGCGTCCGCTGTCTCGGGAGCGGTCCAAACTGAGAGCGGAGGCAGCGCAATGGTAGCGCAGGCGAAGCACCCGTATTGGATCAGAATCCGTCGGAACTTCACGGCGACCGGATTGGTGTTTTGTTTAGCAGTTGACTGTGTGAACGAGTGATGGTGGCAACGCCCGGCGCTCAAAACGAGGCGGTTTCCTACGCTCGTGCTCACTCATCGGCTGAGTACGGTCTGAGAGTCAGGATGCGGCGTCTGAGGAATGCCGCCGGGAGCTATTTGTTCGCCGTGCTTGACGATGGATATGTATCCGGGCCGCACGAAAACCAAGCTGCTGCGGGCGCGGTCGCTAGCACCGCGCATGCGTTGGGATTTAGCGCGGTAATGGGATACCCCGGATTCTTCCGATCCCAGTTTAGCGACATACCGTCGGTCGGTAGGGTGGTGAACGTCGCCGGCTCGACGGTGAGGCATGACGTGGCGTCAAAGGTGATCGTGACCAGCGTCGCGGAGGCTATCCGCTGCGCGGCTGATGCGGTGGCGGTTCATGTGAGTCTGGGCGTGCCCAACGAGGGCGTGATGCTCGCCCAGCTTGGCCACGTGGTCGCCGACGCACACGGATTCGGGCTTCCAGTCTTGGCCGCTTCCTACGCTCGTAGTCAAGATGGCGTGCCTATCCTGGATGCCTCACAACAGGCTCACGCAGCGCGATGCGCCCTCGAACTGGGCGCCGACATCATTAAGGTTCCATGGCCAGGTAGTCGGGACGGGCTTAGGCGAATCGTCGCCGCAGTTGATCCGCTGCCGGTCGTTTTGGCGGGTGGCCCACCGGGGCCTGACTCTGAGACGACGTCCCGTGTCGCTGAAGCGAAGGAAGCAGGCGTGTCGGGCCTCTGCATCGGACGACGTTTGCTCAGCGCGTCAAACCCTGCGAGCACAATCACTCAGATTGTCGAGATCTTCGAGCGATGACTGAGGGCCGCGAACTGAACAAGTGGCTCACCCACATTGACTGGTGGAGCATGCTGCCGCCCGGTCGGCCCCCGCAGACGCAGCTCCAGTTCATCAGGAGCCATCTACGCGGAGCGGAAAACGTCCTGATCCTCGGTTCGACGCCCGAGTATCGCGATCTTTGCGTTGAAGAACGCGTCGGCTCTGTGCACGTTATTGACTACAGCGAGTCATTCCACCGCCACGTCTCAGCGCAGCGTGTCTACACGGACGCCACAGAGGCCGTCACATTTGCGCGATGGCAGGATTACTTGCCGACGTTGAAAAGCCGGTTCGACGTGATCCTCGGGGATCTCGTCAGCGGCAACGTGGATTATCCTGCCCGCGCTGACTTCTATAGCAGTATCGCCAAAGCCCTTCGCCGAAACGGGCGTTTTATTGAGCGCGTTCTCACTAATCGAGAAGGGTATCAGCGCTTGAAGCATCTGGATCAATACTATCGGCGCGCGCCGCTAAATCTCCTGACCGTGAACAACTTCGCGAACGAGTACTTCTTTACTAGCGAGATAGTCGAGCAGGGTGGCATCGTCGACGTGAGAGAAATCGTTGCCATCCTTTCGGATCGATATCGACACGACAGGCGTCTGCAGGCAGTGCTAGCGATGACTGCTCAGGTGGTTCCAGCGGATGGTGTCTGGTTTTACGGACGCCCGTGGGAGACCGTCGAGCGCCATTACGGCGGACTCTTTAGTATCGAGGGAACTCACATGGATTCTAAACGAGACAGGTTTATGCGTCGCATAGAAACGTTCATTTTCTCGCCGAGACGAACAAGGTGGTAGAAGCATGGCAGATGGACGACTCTCTAGCAAGACCCGCATGAGTATCGTTAATATCATACTGAACGATGAGGCGCAGGAGCGGCGCAGGGCGTTTCTGCAAGTTGGCAGGCTTGCGGGAAAATGGGTGCTCTACGTAGTCCCGTCAATAGTGTTGCCGATCTTGCTCGGAGTTGTCATCAGAGACAAGGACGGTAGTCCAGTTCTGGATAATTTCGACCAGACGGTAATTGGCGCTCTCCTGTTCGTCGCAATCACGTTGAGCGGAATGGCTCAGGACATCTCGACGTTGGCCCGTGCGGCGTCACAAGAGACCCGAGTCGGCCGTATTGAGTCGCAACTGGATGGTTTGGTTGCGAACCTAAAGGTCAGTTTCACGACTCTGCTTCAGCGCAATCCAT
This sequence comes from Promicromonospora sp. NPDC023805, assembly GCF_040639635.1. Taxonomy (NCBI): domain Bacteria; kingdom Bacillati; phylum Actinomycetota; class Actinomycetes; order Micrococcales; family Promicromonosporaceae; genus Promicromonospora; species Promicromonospora sp. NPDC023805. The sequence goes on from NZ_JBFAAH010000007.1 coordinate 144,627, forward strand.
ACGGTGACAATCTGTTCGCACAGCTCTTCACGGACTCACTGTCCGACCTTGAGCGCGCCGTTAACCGCGCGGCAGTGGAGCAGTCACTGCCCGTCGACAAGTATACGTACAGGGCCTCTGAATTCACGACAAATATCATTGCTGCTCGAAATAGGGACGTGCTCCGGTTCGTGCATCATGCGGGCGACAATTTTCTAGATACCATTCAAGGTCAGGACTACTATCGCCGTATCAGCACCCTTGGCTGCAATGGAAACGTTGTCATCAGGCGCCTAGTGGTTTATCGGTCGATCGACCAACTTCAAGACGAGCTGACACAGCGTATAATCGCATTTCATGCGCGCAACCGAAACCATGACTGCCGACTCATTTCGGAAGATTCGTGGAGCACGGTTCTGACTGATCTTGATATCCATGAACACGGTGACATGGGAGTGTGGGGAGACGTGTTGGCCTACCACTCGCCCAAGCTAGAAGCCGCCAACAATGCCGGCACCTATTCCACAGATCCGATAGTGATTGTGCGCCTTGCTAAGGCATTCAGCCGCGCATGGGACTTTGCTGATGCCCCTAAGGACAGTAACGACGGTCCAATGACGATTTACGAACTCGCGACAGGGCGGTTGCCTCCCAGCGCCATTTCGCGGCGAGAGTACGAGGTCGTGGGCTCGCCGGAGCGCCCGGCCATTCCTCAACAAGATTGAAGCGGGGTCACTATGAGATTCATTTCGACCCAGACACTAGACGGCGTCGAACTTCATGGAGTAATCGTTCGGCCGGCAACGCCCCGAATGCCGACTCTGGTGCATGTGCATGGCAAGTGCGGAAATTTCTATCAGAACCATTTCGTGCAGATTTTCGCTGAGATGTTCGAGGATCTCGGTCTGGGATTTCTTACTATGAATACTCGCGGCCGAGATTGCATAGTGGAGGCGGCCGGGGTGGCCGGCGCGTATAACTATCTCGGTGGGAGCTTGGAGTTATTCGGAGAATCTGTGCTCGATCTTCGCGCGATGCATGAGGTCGCAGCCGAACAGAGCGAGGTTGTTGCCTTCCAGGGACATAGCTTTGGATGTGAAAAGGTCTTGAACTATGCTGGGCAAGTCGGGGATGAACTTCCTATCTCGTTGTTGTCGCCCGGCAGTAGCAGGGTAGTGCAGGAGAATTACACCGGGGAGCCGATAGCTACGCAACTCGCAAGGCTGCTCTCCGCAGGGGACATCGAGACTGGTTCCATGACGTTGGTTCCGCCTGGAGAATATGGAGTCCGCCAAGGTCGCACCGAATATCCGATACCGATCACCAGAGCCGCGCTGGTCGACCTCCTGAGCTCCGATGCAATGAGGATTCTGGACTTTGATGGTGGTTGGGAACCTAGCAACCGTCTAGGCCCCGGTCACGTGTATATGGGTACATCAGATCCGTACCTTACTAGTTCTGCCGATCAGGTGTCGGAGTACCTAGCAGGACTATTCTCGGAACTCAGCGTCTTGCTCCTTGGGGGCGGAGACCATCACTTCGCTGGTCTTGAGTCCACAGTGGTCGGTGCGGTAGCCTCATGGCTCAGTGTCCAGTCACAGTACTCGTTTGGATCGGAGTAGATAGTTTATGGAACGAAGCGCTCTCGTCACAGGTGGTACCGGGTCAATCGGCAGCAGTATCGTACGGGCCCTGACTCAGAACAACATCTCCGTGGTTTTTCAGTACCACTCGGACAGCCAACGCGCGGCTGAAATCAGTCGAGAAACGGGTGCCACCAGCATTCAGATCGATCTGCGAACCGGCGTCATTCCTGATTTTCCGGACGTCGACATCCTCGTAAACTCTGCGGGTGTTCTGCTGACAAAGACGTCGGTCGAAGAGGTGGGTGACGCTGAGATCGAACAGACCTTGGCTGTTAACCTCGTCGCTCCCTTTCATCTCATCCGTCGGGTCGTGCCTGGAATGAAGGCACGGCGCTGGGGCCGGATAGTCAATATCGGGTCGATTTACGCACATCGTGGCACCAGTAACAACTCAACCTATAATGTGTCCAAGCACGCGCTTTTGGGTCTGACGCGATCTGCAGCCAAGGACCTCGCGTCGTTCGGAATCACGGTGAACCAAGTGGATCCTTCCGCAGTGGATTCGGACATTATTGACGATCTGGCACGGCGCTATGCCGCCTCGGGGGCGACCACATTTGAGGCCTACAAGCAGGATCTTGCTTCGGGCATTCCTGTTGGACGGCTCGCGGATGCGAAAGAGATTGCGTCTGCTGTGGCATACCTCGTCAGTGAGGAAGCTGGCTTCATCACTGGCGAGGCGCTAGTTGTGGACGGCGGCCTTATCGCCTAGTACTACAGCCATAGAAGTGGTTTGCCTGCACCCTGGTGCCGATGCGACGGCGTCTGGCGGGGCCATGTCGCCGCGCCTCCTGCGCACCGCGATGACGGACTTCATAACGAGCGCTGGACACTCGATCCTTAGATCTCGGGTAGTGCCGGAGGATCGCGGTAGCGGTAGGGTCCAGGGCTAGGTTGAAGCGGACGTACAAGCGCCTCAAGAGCCGCGCGCGTAGCTCAGGGCAGAACCTTCGCAAGAATGGCTGCTCCAGGGATCGCGGTCGCTTACCTACTCCAACGAAGCTTGCTGTGCCTGGCAGCACAACGTGGTCGGATAGCCGGGATTCTTGGGGTTGCGTGCTTGCTGTCGTCGCTATAGACGGTGGTTCACCGGATGGTCTCGCTCGCCATCGTGTGCTTGCTGTGCGTCGTGAAGACTGGCTCGAGTCAAGGGCACCGCGGTGTGGCGGAGGTCCTGTCCGCGTTCGGCGTCGGGGGCGCAGGTGCGCACGATGTACCTTGTCGGCCCGAACAAGTGGCAAATCGGACACGTGCCCAGATACGGGAACCTGATCCATGAGGTGGGACGGAATCCGGTTCTGAGCTCGCCGTACCGATCCAAGCGGTGACATGTTCCCTGACACGGATGCTGCTCTTGACACGCGAGGTGACACGGTTCCAGCGACCACGGGCGACAACGCTTGCCTACGGATGCCAAAGCGGCACAGGAGTGGCGGAATCTAGCCGTTTCTGCATCACTAACGGGGCTAACTGTTCCGCTGGTATGGGGAGGGGCGCACCGGCCCGACGCACCAAACTTCCCCAGGGCGTTCCGCCGGACGGTGGGCCCGGAGGCCGGGCCCACATGGCACGTTTGAACGTCAACCAGAACATCCTGCCCGGGCCGGAGCCGGCGTCCGGGGCTGAGCCAGCGGGGTGAGCCGCCGGCCCTGCCAGGCGACCGTCATTCCTCGCCGAACGAGCCCGCGAACTCCTCGATCGCGCTGATGACCTCGTCGAGGATCGCCAGGTTCTCGGCCCGGGTGCCCGGCACCTCGAGGCTGTGGTCGGCGTCCTCCACCTCGAGGACGTCGGCCTCCGAGCCGTCCGCGAGCTCGCCGTCCCACAGGGGGTCGGCGGTGCCGCCGATCAGCAGGTGGTCCTCGTCCAGCTCGGCCGCCGTCTCCCGGACGTCGGGCGCCTGCTCGCTGGTGAGCACGGGGGTGAGCCAGACGCCTGGCAGGCCGAGGCGGACCGCCATCGGCATGGCGAGCGTGCCGAGGGACTTGGCCACGACCAGGTGCAGCGCGTCCTCACCGGGCGCGCCGCCGCCGTCGAGGATCTCCGCGTACGCCTCGCGCGCCGAGCCGAAGGACGGCCTGGCCGTCCACTCCAGGGTGCGGACCGTCCAGCCCAGGTCGCGCAGCGCGCTGCGCGCGTACCAGAGCAGGGGGCCCATGGCGGTGTAGCCGCTCCCGGGCAGGACCGTGACGACGCGGGCCGGGTCGGCGTCGGTGACGTGCAGGTCGTAGGCGGACACTCGTTCATCATGGCAGGGCCTCGCGATTGTGGCGCCCCGCACCCCGTTGCGAGCCACACGGAGGCTCGCGATGGTGAGGATCATGGAGATATCACCCATGGACCCAGCCACCGGCCACGCCGACATGGCCCGCGCCGTCCGCCACCGCACGCTCGACCTGGACGGCGTGCGGGTGTTCTACCGCGAGGCCGGACCCCCGGACGGGCCGGTGCTCCTCCTCCCGCACGGCTATCCCTGCTCGTCGTACGAGTTCCGCGACCTGATGCCGGCGCTCGCCGACCGCTGGCGCACCGTCGCCCCCGACTTCCCGGGCTTCGGGTACAGCGGCACGCCCGGCCTGGCGACCTTCGAGTACTCCTTCGACGGGTACGCGCGCTTCCTCGACGCGTTCTGTGCCCGGCTGGGCCTGGACCGGTACGCGCTGTACCTGCACGACTACGGCTCGCAGGTCGGGCTGCGCCTCGCCATCCGGGCGCCCGAGCGGGTCGCCGCGCTGATCGTCCAGAACGGCGACATCTACGAGGACGAGCTGGGGCCGAAGTACCAGGGGCTGCGGGACTACTGGAAGAACCCGACGCCCGAGGGGCGCGCGGTGCTGGAGAACGCGGTGACCGAGGAGGGATTCCGCGAGGAGTTCCTCAACGACGTGCGGGACGAGCTGGCCGAGCTCGTCCCGCCCGAGCTGTGGACGGTGGCGTGGGCGCAGCTCTGGACCCCAGAACGCCGCGGCATCATGGTGGGTCTGATGGAGGGGCTGCGCGAGAACCTCGAGTGGTTCCCCCGCTACCAGGCGTACCTGCGCGAGCACCGGCCCCCGGCGCTCATCGCCTGGGGCCCGCAGGACGGCTACATGCCCGAGGGGTCGGCGCGGGCCTACCTGCGCGACCTGCCGGACGCCGAGCTGCACCTCCTGGACGGCGGGCACTGGCTGCTGGAGACGAACCTCGACGAGGTCGTCGGTCTGGTGCGCGACTTCCTCGGGCGGGTGCACGGCGGGCCGGCCGCGGGTCCTGACGGCCGGCCCTGACGGTGCTCCGGCGCTACGGGTGCGCGTACCACCCCGAGCCCCGGGAAGCCGACCCGTCGCCCAGGTCGGCGGCGAAGGAGGCGACCCAGGCGAGCGACGAGTTCCAGTTGATGGTGATCTCGTTGACCGCCCACGCGCGGATGTCGTCGACGTAGCACCACTGGGGCAGGCAGCCTTCGAGCCATGCTCCCGAGACCGGGTCCTGGATGCTCGAGTTGGGTCCACCGGCGACCGTCCCGCGGGGCGGCGCGGGCAGCCTCGGGTCGAGGCTGTGGGCGTACCAGCGGCTGTGCTGGTTCTGCGCGTACACCGTGCCGTAGCCCGTGACGTAGGACGTGCCGAGCACGTTGCGGCCCAGCAGGTAGTCGAGCCCCTGGAGCACGGACCGCGCGTACGTCGCACGCCCGGTGATGTCGAACGCGGTGGCGATCACCACCTGGTTGTTGAGCATCGAGCTGTTCGAGCCCCAGGCGTAGCGGCCGTCGGACGGCGTGTAGGTCTGGCCGAAGGCCTCGCGCTCCTGGAGCGCGACGAGGCGGTCCGCGCCGGCCACCACCGAACGTCGCACCCGGCCGCGGTCGGGCAGTCGCGAGGGCACGGTGGCGAGGTCCAGGCGGGCCAGGGCCGCGACCGAACCCCAGTAGAAGCCGTCGCCCGAGAACACGTCGGCCCGGTGCAGGGGGCTCGCGGCGACGTCCCGCTGGTACCGGGCGGCGCCGGTCGTGAGATAGAGCTCCGCGGCGGCCCAGTAGAACTCGTCGGAGACGTCGGAGTCGGCGTACGGGCCGCCCCCGGACTCGCCGTCCGCGCGCGGGGCGAACAGCGCCGGGTGGGCCCGCGCCGCCTCGTACGCCGTGGTCGACGCCTGGAGCAGCTTTTCTGCGAACGCGGGGTCGATCTCGCTCCACAGCCGCGCTCCGGTCGCCGCGACGGCGGCGAGGTTGAGCGTCGCGGCCGTCGACGGCCGGTGCAGGGCGCGGGCCTTCGGATCGGCCGCGGGGAGCATGGGCAGCCCGGTCCACTCGACGTCGTGCACCTTGTGGTGCGCCATGCCAGCCAGGGGTTCGCCGTCGGGCACCTGCATCTTGAGCATGAACTCGAGGTTCCAGCGTGCCTCGTCGAGGATGTCGGGCACGCCGTTGCCACGTTCGGGGACACGCAGGGTCGAGTCGGCGAGCGCCCCCCGGTCGACGGCGTCGGCGTACAGCGTGCGCTCGTAGGCGGTCAGCAGCTGGTGGGTCGAGATCCCGCCGTTCACCACGTACTTGCCGTGGTCGCCCGCGTCGTACCACCCTCCTGTGACGTCGAGGGTGTAGTCGCAGGTCCAGCCGTCCATCCAGGCCCGTGGCTCCTGGCACGGCACGGAGACGTCGCCCTGGTTGGGCGACGCTCCCACATGGCCCGCCGCCCGCGCGTACCCGGAGCCGGCGACCGCACCGTCGATGGGGGTGCCCGAGCGGTTCGTGTAGAAGAAGGCCATCGAGTCCGCGCGCAGGCTCTGGTAGACGTCGGCGTCGATGTCGAACGGGTGGCTCGACACGTCGCCCACCACGAGACGCACGTCCCGCGCGGACCTGGTGTACGAGGAGAAGTTGATGGTCTGCACCCGCTCGCCCGACGAGGGGTCGGTACCGCGGGGTCTCGTGAAGCCGCGGGTGAGCACCTTGCCGGTCGCCGACTCCAGGCTCCACCGCTGCGGCGTCGTCTCAGCGGTGACCATGGTCGCCGCCTTCGGGCCGTGCGGCAGGTAGCCCGCCTGGTTGACCTTGACGGCCGGTCCGGTCTCCGGCACGTACTCGAACGCCGGACCGGTGAGGCTCACGTCGTCGAGGCAGACCCCGTACGCGCCCCCGCCCCCGAGCTGGAAGTGCAGGGTGTTGCTGACCGGGAGCTCCTGGTCGGGCGTGACGAACGTGTAGGTCGTCGTCGTGGGCCCCGTCCCGACGGGCGTGCTCCTGGTCAGGTAGGCGGCGCCCGCGGATCCGTCGGTCGACTGCACCACCGGCCGGATCGTGACTGCACGGTCCGCCCGCGCGGTGAAGCTGAGCGTGTACTCGGTCGCCGGCCGGAACGCCAGGTCGTTCTGCCCGACGATCGCCCCCCACGGGTTGGCGACGGCGGGCACGTCGAAGCACAGCTCGCCGGCCGAGACGTCGGGTGCCATCCCGGCGTTCGTCCACCACGGCTTGCTTCCCGCGTCGAACGTGCCGTTGACCAGCAGCTCTTCCTCCTCGCCGACGGCGGCCCCCGCGGCGGGCAGGAACCCGGTCGCCAGGGTCATCGCGACGAGCGGCGCGACGATGCGCCATGGTGTTCGGACCACGTTGTCCTCTTTCTGTAGTTTCTCTGTCGTTCAGCGTTGCGCCGTTCAGCGTTGCGAGCCTCAGGCCATGATGGCGAGGGTCTCGGGATGCACCGGGGTGCGGAACCTTCCGGTACGCACCCAGGACTCGACCTCGTAGGCCGCCGTGTGACCGAGCCGGCGCAGCTCGCCCCCGACCGACCCGGCCACGTGCGGGGTCAGCACCACCCCTGGGTGCTCGTACAGGGGAGAGTCGGCGGCAAGGATCTCGGGCTCGGTGACGTCGAGGACGGCGCGGACCCGGCCGGCCACTACCGCTTCGGTGAGCGCGGCCGTGTCGACCAGGCCGCCCCGGGCCGTGTTCACCAGCGTGGCGTTCGGCCGCATGAGCGCTAGACGGCGGGCGTCGACCAGGTGCCGGGTCTCGGGCAGGTCGGGCGCGTGCAGCGTCACGACGTCGCTCGCCAGGAAGATCTCGTCCAGCTCGACCCGGCGCGCGCCGAGCTCGCGCGCGGTCGCGTCGTCGACGTGCGGGTCGTGGAGCAGCAGCTCGAGGTCGAAGGCGGCCAGGTGGCTCAGTACCCGCCGGCCGATCCGGGACGCGCCGACGACACCCACCGTCCGCCGGTAGTTACCTGCCTCCGGGAACCGCTCGTTCCAGTCCGCGCCGGCCCGCTCGTCGCGGTATGCGGCCCGCATGGCGTCGAGCTCCTTGTTCGCCAGCAGGACCTGCGCCACGGTGTACTCGGCGACCGGGACGGCGTTGGCGTCGGCGGCCGAGCTGACGGCGACCCCCGAGGCCCAGAAGTCGGCGGAGAGATGGTTCTTCACCGTCCCGGCGGCGTGGACGACGGCCTGGAGCCGGCCGCTCGCCAGGACTGCCGGCCCGATCACGGGGCAGCCCCAGCCGGTGATCAGGAGGTCGGTGGTGTGCAGCCGCCTGCGCGCCGCGGGAGCCGTGAGGTCATCGATGACCTCGGTGCGCAGATCACCGAGCGTCGCCAGCCTGCGCATCGTCTCCTCGTCGAAGAGGCGAGGCAGGAGTGCGGGCTGCATGGCGAAGGAGATCGTCAACGGGGCTGGTCGCGACATGGCATCCTCATCGTCCGGGGCTGTTCGGACGATCATCCCGTCGTGCCGCGGCCGGGCCCCGTCTCACCCGACAAAGCGGTCAAGAGCGATCACCGACGTCGTGCGGTGCCGGCCGCGCGGTGCCGGGTGGCGCGGTCGAGCGTCGCCGGACGAGGCGGGGGACGAGCCGGACCCGCTGGGTCGCGGCGCGGTCCCCGGCCGTCACCCGGCGCGCTGCGACCGACACCGCGAGGCGGCCGACGTCGTACTTGGGCGGTGCGACCGCGGTGAGCGGGACGGAGCCGAGCGATGCCAGTACGTCGTCGTAGGCGACGATCGAGACGTCCTGGGGTACGCGCACGCCCCGTTCGAGGGCCAGGCCGAGGAGCGCGACGGCGTCGTCGTCGGAATGGATGATCACCGCGGTCGTCCCCGTGGCCGCGCACCTGTCCAGGAGCGACTCCAGCGCTGCGTTGCGCTGCGACAGGTCCTGGTCCTCCCAGGTGAAGGTCACCGGCGCGAACGGGGCGTGCATCCGGCTCCGCGCGGCGAGCGCGCTCTCGAACCCTGCGATCAGCCGGACCGAGGTAGGTGTCGAGGCCAGCACCGCCAGCGCCACCCGTTCGTGGCCCTCCTGTGCGAGGTGGTCGAGTGCGACCTCCACTCCCGCCTCGTGCTCGGAACGGACGTAGTCGACACCGCGCGCTGCGCACTGCCGTTCGACCAGCACGATGGGTTTGTCCATGGTGGCGAACCAGGACGGGAGCCGTGCGTCGGTCGGGCGTGCCGTGGCGATCAGGAGGGCGTCGACGCGTGCGCGCCGCAGCCGATCGACGATGCGGCTCTCCTCGGCCTCGTCGTAGTACGACGTCGCCAGGATGAGCCGGACGCCCGCTTCCCGTGCACCCTGGCGGGCGCCCGCGAGGATCTCCTGGAAGTAACCGTGGCCGGAAGGTATGACCACTCCGATCACACCGTGCCGGGCACCGTCGTCCGTCTCGGTGGGAAGGAGGACCCCACCGCCGTGGACCCGCTGCAGCATGCCCTGCCGGGCCAGGGACGCGACGTCGCGGCGCGCGGTGACCAGGGAGACGCCGAACCGGTCGGCGATCTCCTGCACGCGGACCGAACCGTGCAGGCCGAGATCCGTCAGGATCGCCGCCCTGCGTCGTGCGCCGAGCTCTCGCTCACGTGCGGTCATGAGCACCCCTGTCGTCACTCCGCCGGCCACGGTGCCGGGTACCGGCCACGGTGCCGGATGCCGGACGCCGGTGCGGACCGGCGGCGAGCAAACCGATCATAATCGATCACCTCTGTTGGACGCCGCTCGCCCGCGCCGTGAGGATCGATGCATGACACCGACGCCCCGGCCTGCCGACGGGTCCGCCCGTACACCGCACTCCTGGCCGGAGGCCTGGGGCCCCTCACCGGCGGCCGACCCCGCCACCAGCCCGTCCACCGGCTTCACCCGGGAGCACTGGATCGCGGCGGCCGACGGGCTGCTGCACTCGGCCGCTCGCTCCGCGACCGCGAGCGGTGCCGGGATCGTCCTGGACGGCCCCCCGTCGTGGAACGGGACGGACTCGGACGCGCTGGAAGGGTACGCGCGCACGTTCCTGCTCTTCGCGTGGCGCCTGTCGGGAACCGGCGAGGTCGCCCCTGAGCTCCTGGACCAGTACACCTCCGGGCTCGTCGCGGGTACGGACGTCGCCCACCCCGAGGCCTGGCCCAGGGTCTCGCCCGACTGCATACAGGCTCTGGTCGAGGCCGCCTCCGTGGCGCTGGCGCTGCACCAGACCCGGCGCTGGATCTGGGCGCGGCTCTCGGACGAGCACCGCGCGGCCGTGACCGAGTGGCTGCTCGGGGCGTTCACGGTGGACGTCCCGGACAACAACTGGCACTGGTTCCGGGTGGTCGTCGCCACGTTCGTTGCGACGACGGACCATCAGCTGAGCGACGTCCAGCTCGAGGTCGTCGACGCCGACCTGGCACGGATCGAGGACTTCTACGTCGGCGACGGCTGGTACCGCGACGGGGCGGGGGAGGGCGACCGGTTCGACCACTACGGCGGGTGGGCCATGCACTTCTACCCCGTCCTGTGGCACCGCATGTGCCGGTCGCTCGACCCCGCCTCGCACCTCGCCAGGCGGTCGGAGGCCGCGCGAGCCGCACACCGCTCGCGGCTCGCGGAGTTCCTCGAGTCCTACTACGACCTCGTGGGCGCGGACGGCGCTCCGCTCTTCCTCGGCAGGTCGCTCACCTACCGCTGGGCGGCGGCGGCCGCACCGCTCGCGGCGGTGCTCGACAAGAGCTCGCAGTGGCCGCCCGGGCAGACCAGGCACCTGGCGAGCGCGATGCTGCGCCACTTCCTGGACCACGGCGCCATCGGGGAGGACGGTGTGCCGTACCTCGGCTGGTTCGGCCCGTATCCGCCGATGATCCAGGGGTACTCCGCCCCCGCGTCCCCGTTCTGGCTGTCGAAGGCGTTCGTCTGTCTCCTGGTCGATGCCGAGGACCCGTTCTGGACGGCTGCCGAGGAGCCGCTGCCCGCAGCCGTCGTGAGCCGCACCCGGACGATGCCGGCGCCGGGGTTCGTCGTGTCGTCCACCGTCGAGGACGGGATCGTGCGTGTGGCGAACCACGGCACCGACAACCACCATCCCGGCGTCGCCGACGATCCGCTCTACTCGCGGCTGGCCTACTCGACAGCGACGGCCCCGGTCCTGGGCGAGGCGGCGCCACTCGTGCCGGACAACCACGTCGGCCTGGTCCAGGAGGGCCGGATCTCGCGCCGCGGACGGATCCACCGGACGACGACCGGCGACGGTTGGGCTGGGTCGTGGCACGTCCCCACCTGGGTCGACGGCGACACGGTGGTCGAGGCTGCCGGGACGCGCATCGAGACGGTCAGCGTGCTGGAGGGGCCCTGGGAGCTACGCGTGCACCGGGTCGAGGCGGGGGAGGGCGTCGCCGTCGTCGACAGCGGCTGGGCGGTGGCCGGCGACACGCCGCCGCGGGCCGAGCGGGTGGGGCGCCAGCTGCGGCTGACCGGCCGGGGAGGCCTGGTCAGCGTGCTGCTGCCCGTCCTCGGCCAGGCCGGCGAGCCTGTTGCCGAGGACGTGGCAGGCGGGAACGCGCTGGGCACGTTCGCCCGGGTGCCCACCGTGACGACCACACGGCAGGCCGGCGCGGTGAGCATCCATGCGGTCCTCATCGGGCTGTCCCGCTCGGCCTCCGGCCTGACGCTCGACCGTGACCCTGAGTTGGTGGTGGAGCCCGGGGCCGGCGGGGCGTGCGTCGTGCGGGTCACCATGCCGTCCGGATCTCAGCGGCTGCTCACGTTCGTCGTCAGCCCTTGACCGCTCCCTGCATGATGCCTGCCACGAGCTGGCGGCCCACGAAGGCGAAGACGAGCAGGAGCGGCAGCGTGACGAGGAAGACCCCGGCCATGATCAAGGAGTAGTCGTCGCGGTAACCCGCCGTGAGGTTCTGCACCGCGATGGGCAGCGTCGGATTCTGTGAGCCGAGGACTATCGAGGGCCAGAAGAACATCGTCCACTGCATCACGAAGACGAACAGGCCGAGCATGGAAGCGGCGGGCAGGGCCGCGGGCACGGCGATGCTCCAGAAGGTCCTGAGCATCGAGGCGCCGTCGACCCGGGCGGCCTCGATCAGCTCGTAGGGCAGTGCCGACTCCAGGTACTGCGTCATCCAGAAGACGCCGAACGCACTGACCAGCGCCGGCACGATCACCGCATGGATCTTGCCGATCCACGCCAGCTCCGACATGAGGATGTACATCGGGATGACACCCAGCTGTGTCGGGACCGCCATGGTCGCGATGACGAACACCAGCAGCGCATCGCGTCCGGGGAAGCGCAGCTTCGCGAACGAGAACCCGGCAAGGGTCGAGGTCAGCACTGTCGCCAGCGACACCACCACGGCGATGACCAGGGAGTTGGTGAGCGCGAGCCAGAAGTTGATCTGGCTGGACGCCATGACGTCGGCGAAACCCGCGAAGATGCTCGCGTCGGGCCACAGCTGCGGGATCGCCCGCTGCGAGATCGACACCTGGTCCGAGGAGCCCAGCAGCAGCGTGTAGTACAGGGGGAACGCCGAGACCACGAGCACGATCGCCAGGACCGTGTACGTGATCCAGCCCGCCCGACGGATCGTCGAACCCGCGCCGTGCTGTCTCGTGCCGCGCTGTCTCGTGTGCTGTCTCGTGTGCTGCTTACGTGCGCGCCTGCGGGCGGCCGCTCTCGCGGCCCCCTTGCCGGCACCCTGGGCGGTGGCTGCGACCGAGCTCATGAGTCCCTCCGGTCCGTCGTCGAGGTGGTGCCCCTGCGGGCGTCGGCGAGCATCCGGCGGGTCACCGAACGCCTGACCTTCGGTATCCGCCTGCCCGAGGACGCGATCCGCTGGCTGAGCAGGAAGTTGACGAGGCCGATCGCCAGGACGAGCACGAACAGCATCCACGCCACGGCCGCCGCACGTCCGAAGTCGCGCTGGTTACCCCAGGCCACGTCGTACATGTACAGGACCGTCGTCATCCACTGGCGGTCAGCGCCACCCAGGCCGGCGGCATCGAACAGTCGCGGCTCGTCGAAGATCTGCAGGCACCCGAGGGTCGCGGTGATGACGACGAAGATGATCGTCGAGCGGATCTGCGGCACCGTCACGGAGAAGAACTGACGCAGGGGCCCGGCGCCGTCGATCGTCGCCGCCTCGTACAGATCGCGCGGCACGGCCTGCATCGCCGCGAGGAAGATCAGGGCGTTGTAGCCGGTCCAGCGGTAGTTCACCATGGTCGCGATGGCGACGTGGCTGGCCAGCCGGTCCTGGTGCCAGCCGACCGGGTCCAGGCCGACGGTACCCAGGAGCTCGTTGATGAGCCCGAACTGGTCAGCGAACAGGCGCCCGAAGATCAGGGAGACCGCTATCGGCGCCACCACGTACGGCACCAGCACGCCCATCCGCCAGAACGTCGCGTTCCGGATGTTCTGGTCCAGCAATGCCGCCAGCGTGATCGCGATGATCACCTGGGGCACCGCCGACAGCACGAAGATCGACAACGTGTTGCCGAGCGACTTCCAGAACGTCGCCTGTCCCAGCACGTCGGCGTAGTTCTGCCAGCCCACGAACTCGCCCTGCCCGCCCAGCAGGTTCCACTCGTACACCGACACCACTGCCGTGTACGCGAGCGGGAAGAGGCCGGTGAGCCCGAACAGGACGAAGAACGGCGAGATGTAGAGGTAGGGGGAGACCTTGACGTCCCACCGGCTCAGCCTCTGCGAGAGACCGAGCCTGCGTGGCGTGCGGGGCTCAGGTGGCGCGAAACCTGTCATCGGCTCCGCCAGCTCGAGTGCGGCCATGTCGTCCTACTCCAGCCCGAGCGTCTCGTACGCCTCGATCGTCTTCTCCCACGACGTCGCGGGGTCCTCGCCCGACGTCTCTACCCGCTCCAGACCCAGCTGCACCGTCTGGTGGATCGCGAAGTAGTTCGGGCCCTTGTACGGGTTGGTCTCGACCGCCAGGGCGCGGTTCGTGAAGATCTCGCCCACCGGGGCGTCGTTCATGAACTCGTTCACGAACGACTGGACCTGCTCCGACTGCTGCGCCTCGACCTGTGACGGGAAGTTGCCGGCCTCCTCGAAAGCGGCAGTCTGCTGCTCGGGTGCGGTGAGCCATGCCGCGAGCTCCTTGGCCTCCTCGACGTGCGCGCCCGATGCCGGGACGGTCAGGAACGACCCGCCCCAGTTGCCGCCGCCGCCGGGGAACACGTCGGCGATGTTCCAGCCGTCGACGCCGCCCGAGTTCGACTCGATCGAGCCGGTCATCCACGCCGGGCACAGCATCGTGGCGAAGGCATCCTTCTGGAACCCGGTGGCCCAGTCCTCTCCCCACTGCGGGAGGCCGGCCGACAGCCCTGCGCGGTCCTGCGCCACCAGCGTGTCGAACAGCTCCTTGATCTCGGAGTTGCCGGCCAGGGGCTTGGGTGTGCCGTCCGGGTTCTCGTAGGCATGGTCGACCTGGTTGACGAGCCCCTGGTAGGTGGCCACGCCGGAGTCGTACCAGGCGGCGTCCGAGCTCTTGACGAAGTCGGCGCCGACCGCGAAGTAGTCGTCCCAGGTGGCGTCCGCGCCGCCGAGGAGCTCGGCGACCTCGTCCGGCTCGGACGGAAGACCGGCCTCCTCGAGCAGGTCCTGGCGATAGCAGATCGCCTGGGGGCCGATGTCGGTCCCGTAGCCGATGAGCTTGCCGTCCGGCGTCGTGGCCTGCGCCACCTTCCAGTCCATCCAGCGGCCCTCGAGCTCCGGGTCGGCCAGGTCCGTGAACAGCTCGGGGTACTGAGCGAGCTCACTGATCCAGTCGACCTCGATCGCCTCGATGTCGGCGAGGCCCGCGCCCCCGGCGGCCAGCTTGGTGGTCAGGTTGGTCCGGGCGTCCTCGGCGTCCGCCGCGTCGATCAGCTCCACGGTGACGTCCGGGTGCTCCTCGGAGTACCTCGCGAGGAGCTCGGCGGTGTACCCGAAGTTGTTGAAGGTCGCGACGCTGAGCGTGATGGGACCGTCCTCCCCGGAGCCTTCGCCCGAGGTCGCGCCACAGGCGGCGAGGGCGAGCGCGGTGAGCGCTGCACCCGCCGTCGTCGTGGCGGCGCGGCGGGCAGACTGAATGCTTCGCACAGTGACTCCTTTGTCTGTTCTGAGAGGCCGGGTTCCACGGCAACCGGTCGGCGGATGCGCGTCGGCGAGCCGACGTGACGGACTCCCGTACCTATCGCCGATGCTCGTTCCCGGCGTCGCGGAGCGTCAACAAGCGCTCGGGCAGGCAGGCGCCCCGCAGGGCCGCGAACCGGCTAGATCCTGCGGTTTCTGGGACTGCTGGAGGTGGTGTGCGAGGTGATCGATAATGATCGAGACCGGCACCGATCGTGATCGGTACCGGTCTCGGTCTGCGCGCCGTTGGCGTCCTAGCGGGTGCGGTTCGCCCGCAGGATCTCCTCCTGGTACGGCGCGACCACGTCCCCGGAGATACGGCAGTCGAGCAGCAGGAAGCGGCGGTCGGCGACCGGCTCGGCGGCCCACGTCGCGAGCCGGTCCAGGTCGGCGAGCGAGCGGACGACGACGCCCTCCGCGCCCACCGCCGCGGCGAGCGCCGCGAAGTCCGTCTCGGGGATGAGCATCGGTTCCTTGGTGATGCCCTGCCGCCCGTAGACGTGCACCTCGGCGCCGTACGCGGCGTCGTTCCAGACGACGGTGATGCCGCGCCCGCCGGCGGTGCGGACCGCGGTCTCGAGGTCGGCGAGCGCCATCAGCCCGCCGCCGTCGCCGGTGGTGAGCACGACGGCGTCGTCGGGCCGGGCCGCCGCGGCGCCCGCGACGCTGGGGAAGCCGAGCCCGATGGACTGGTAAGCGGTGCCGACCATGACCATGCGGTCGGGGGAGGCGACCGGCCAGTACATGTTGGCCCAGCCGATGAAGTGCCCGCCGTCGGAGACGACCACGCGTTCGGCGGGCAGCAGGTCGGCGAGGCGGTGCGCGACGGCGCGCGGGTCGAGGCGCCCGTCGGGGGCGATCCCGTCCGCGGGGCCGGTGTCGTAGCGCCGGGCCGCCGCGACGTCCACCGTCTCGCGCCAGCCGGACGGCTTGGCGGCCAGGGTGTTCAGCTCGTCCAGGAGGATGCGGGTCACGAGGTCGGCGTCGCCCCGGACGAAGCCTCCGACGTGCCGGTGCGTCGCGGCGGGCGCGGTGTCGACCTGGACCACGCGGGTGCCGGGCGCGAACAGGTCGCCGAACCGCATGGTGAACTGGTTGAGCGACGCCCCGACCACGACGGCGACGTCGGCCTCGCGCACCAGCTCCATCGCCCGCTCGGCGCCGAAGCCGCCCGCGACGCCGAGGTCGTACCGGCCGTCGGGGAAGACACCCCGGCCCAGCGCGGTGGTGGCGGTCAGTGCCCCGGTCGCCTCCGCGAGGTCGCCCAGTGCCGGACCCGCGCCCGCGAGCCAGGCGCCCCGGCCGGCGAGCAGCAGCGGCCGCTCGGCGGTGGCGAGGTGCTTGGCGAGATCGGTGATGGCGGCGGCGTCGAACGGCCCGGTCGGGGCCATCGGCGCGGGGAGCGTGGGCTCGGGCGCGTCGGGGATGGGCCCGGCTTCCAGGGCGGCGACGTCGTAGGGGATGGCCAGCACCACTGGCACGCGGTAGGTCAGGGAGTGCTCGATGGCGATGACGCTGGTGGCCGCGGCGTCCGCGCGGCCGACGGTATAGGTGCGGGCGCCGACGGCGGCCGCGAGCGCTATCTGGTCCACGTCCCAGGGCCGCGGGCCCGACGTCGGCTCGTCGCCGGCCAGCAGCACGAGCGGCACGCGGGCCGCGGCGGCCTCGGCGAGCGCGGTCAGCGCGTTGGTGAACCCGGCGCCGTAGGTGGCGGTGGCTGCGGCGATACGGCCCGACGCGCGGAAGTGGGCGTCGGCGGCGACCACACCACCCGCCTCGTGGCGGACGGCGGTGAACCGGGCCCGCGTCGAGCGGGTGAGGTCGTCGAGGAACCAGGCGTTGCCGTTGCCCATGACCCCGAAGACGTGGTCGACGTGGCGGGCGACGGTACGGGCGACGTGTGCGGACACGGTGGGCACGAGGGCCTCCAGGGAAACAGTGACGGATGAGTGGTGCGGTCCGTATGTGTCCCGTGCGGCCCGGCTCGCGGGCTGCCGCGCACCCCTTTTTCGAGCGCAGGCGGTTCGTCCGCCTTGACGCTCCGAAGTATAGCTACCCCCTCCTGGCGCGGAAGCGCTTCGACGATTTCATGTCAAACCATGGACATTTCCGAAACTTCACCCCATCATTGGCAGCACCCGCTATTGAGCGGGTTGCTTCGGGCCAATGGCGGCCCGAGGGGGACCTGACCGAAAGGACCGAGATGCGTCAGAGTCGAACCGCATCGATCAAACATCGGATCACCGGCATCGTCGCCGCGCTGTGCCTCGCAGTGGTGCCGGTAGTGGCCACCGCCGCGCCGGCTCAGGCCGCTAGCACCTGTGCGAGCGGCGGCAACATCGCGATGGGCAAGTACTACGTCGTCAACAACCTCTGGGGCAGCGGGTCCGGCTCCGGATGGCAGTGCGTGTGGGACAACTGGCAGTCCGGCGACACGATCGGCTGGGGCACCAACTGGGAGTGGAGCGGGCAGTCCAACTCCGTGAAGAGCTACTCCAGCGTCGTCCTCGGCTGGCACTGGGGCTGGCAGCGTTCGGGCACTGAGCTTCCGGTGCGGCTCAACGCCAACCGCAGCGTCCCGACCACCTGGGACTACGGCGTGACCGGCTCGGGCACCATGAACGTCGCCTACGACCTCTGGCTGCACACCCAGTCGAACCCCGGGGCGTCGACCGGTCCCAGCGACGAGATCATGATCTGGCCGTACAAGTCGGGCGGCGCAGGGCCTGCGGGCACCCGCCAGGCGACCGTCAACATCGGCGGCGGGACCTGGGACCTGTACCGCGGCTGGATCGACGCCGGCAACGGCACCGGGTGGAACGTGTTCTCGTTCGTCCGCACCTCGAACACCAACTCGGTGAACTTCAACCTGCGGGACTTCACGGGCAACCTGGTGAACCGAGGGTGGATCAGCAACACCAAGTACCTCACCAGCGTCCAGGCGGGTACTGAGGTCTTCACCGGCAACGGGCAGCTGAACACCAACAGCTACTGGGTGGACGTCCAGTAGCACCAACCACCTCTTGGTTGTGGGCGTGACCGTTGCGGCTACGTGCCTGTTCCAGGCGCAACGGTCACGCCCACGACCAAGGGGTGTTGCTGTGCCAGTGCCAGTGCCAGTGCCGGGCGGGGGTCGGTGTCAGGCCGGGGTGAGCGTGTACTTGGTCTGGAGATATTCGTGGATGCCCTCGGCGCCGCCCTCGCGGCCCAGGCCTGACATCTTCCAGCCGCCGAACGGCGCCGCCGCGTTGGAGACGACACCGACGTTGAGCCCCATCATCCCGGTCTCGAGCCGCTCGATCATGCGCTGGCCGCGCGACAGGCTCTCGGTGTAGACGTAGCTCACGAGCCCGTACTCGGTGTCGTTGGCCAGCGCCACCGCCTCGTCCTCCGTGTCGAACGTGGCGATGGCGAGCACCGGGCCGAAGATCTCCTCGCGCAGGATGTCGCTGCCCGGCGTGACGCCTGTCAGCACCGTGGGCTCGAAGAAGCTGCCCGCCCCGTCGATGCGCGAGCCGCCGGTGGCGAGCTCCGCGCCCCGGGCCACCGCGTCCTGGACCAGCGCCTCCGCCTTCGAGACTGCCTTGTCGTCGACCAGCGGGCCGATGGTCACGCCGGACTCGGTCCCACGGCCGATCACGAAGTCGTTCACAGCGGCGGTCACCCTGCGGGCGAACTCGTCGGCGACCGAGGAGTGCACGATGAAGCGGTTGGCGGCCGTGCACGCCTGCCCGATGTTGCGGAACTTCGCCGCCAGGGCGCCCTTGACCGCCTGGTCCAGGTCGGCGTCCTCGAAGATCACGAAGGGGGCGTTGCCGCCCAGCTCCATGGAGGTGCGCAGCACGCCCGGCGCCGCCTGCGCCAGGAGCTTCTGGCCCACGGGCGTCGAGCCAGTGAAGGACAGCTTGCGCAGCCTCGGGTCGCTGATGATGGGTTCGGAGACGGCGCCGGAGCTGGACGTCGTGATCACGTTGACGACGCCGTCGGGCAGACCGGCGTCCTGCAGCAGCCTCGCGAAGTAGAGGGTGGTCAGCGGTGTCAGTGCCGCGGGCTTGACCACCACCGTGCAGCCGGCCGCCAGGGCGGGCGCGATCTTGCGCGTGGCCATGGCCAGCGGGAAGTTCCAGGGCGTGATGAGGAAGCACGGCCCGACGGGGTGCTGGCTGACGATGATGCGGCCGGTGCCCTCGGGGTTGGGCCCGTAGCGGCCGGTGATGCGCACTGCCTCCTCGGAGAACCAGCGCAGGAACTCGCCGCCGTACGTGACCTCGCCGCGGGCCTCCGCGAGCGGCTTGCCCATCTCCAGGGTCATCAGCAGGGCGAAGTCCTCGCTGCGCTCCTGGAGGAGGTCGAACGCGCGGCGGAGGATCTCGCCACGGGTCCTGGCCGGCGTGGCCGCCCACGCGGCCGCCGCGTCGACGGCGGCGTCGAGCGCGGCCATGCCGTCCTCCGCGCCGGCGTCCGCGATGGACTTGATCGTCTTGCCGGTCGCCGGGTCCTCGACGGTGAGCGTGGCGCCGGCCGCGGCGGGCCGCCACGCGCCGCCGATGAGCAGCCCGTCGGGGACGGAGTCCAGCAGGTCGGACTCGCGGGTGTCGGTCATGTGTTCTCCTTCGTGTGCGTGTGCGTGTGCGTGTTCGCGTTCGTGTTCCGCGGCGTGGTGTCCGGCTGGAGCAGTGCCCCGGCGAAGAACGCGCTGAGCTCGTCCGTCGCGCTCAGAGGGAGCACAGCGGCAACGTACTGGTCGGGCCGCACGACGACCACCACGCCGCCCCGGTCGATGCTCCGCAGCTCGAAGATGTCATGCCCGGGGTCGGTCGCGTACACCTTCTCGTGGTCGACCAGCTCGAACGGGCCGACCCGGGGCTTGAAGACCTCCGGCACGTCGGGGAACTCCACGCCGAAGTGGTCCTGCTGGTAGACGACCTTGACGTCGAGCACCGAGTCCGGGTCGGTGCCGGCCGGGGTGTGGCGCAGCAGCGGTGAGTCGGGCGCCGTGCCCAGCCACTGTGCCCACTCCCGCAGCGCCGAGGGATCGCCGGGCGCCGCGGCGTCGGCGAACGCGTAGACACGCCACCGCCCGTCGGCGCGGGCGTGGTGCCCGAGGTGGGCGGGGTTGCCCTCGGCGACGCGCTCCACCGGGGCCGACTTGAACCGCTTGCCCACCGGGAAGCCGGTGGCGAGGTGCTGATGGACCGGCTCGGACACGATCATGGAGGGCTGGTACTGCGTCATGAACCCGCAGGGGAACTCGGCGGTCTTGACGTAGAAGTCCTCGAGATAGGTCGGGTCGGGCAGGTCCTCGGGGGGTGTGGCCATGAGGCGCGACCACTCCCGGTCGAAGTCGATGAGGTCCTGTGCGACGACCTGCCGCTCGGCCGAGTAGGTGGCCAGCAGGGACTCCGGAGCCCGGCCCGTGAGCACGTGGGCCAGCTTCCAGGCGATGTTCCAGCCGTCCTGCATCGACACGTTCATGCCCTGCCCGGCCTTCGCGCTGTGCGTGTGGCAGGCGTCGCCCGTGAGGAACACCCGGGGCGTGCGGATGCCGGTGAGCTCGTCGGGTACGTCGTCGAACCCGTCCGTGACGCGGTGGCCCACCTCGTACACGCTGTGCCAGGGCACGTCCTTCACGTCCAGCGTGTACGGGTGGATGATCCGGTTCGCCCGCGCGATCACCTCGTCCAGCGACGTCGCGCGGATGCGGGCGCCCTCGCCCGGCGGCACCTCGCCGAGGTCGACGTACCAGCGGGCCAGGTATCCGCCCTCGCGGGGGATGAGGAGGATGGACCCGCCGTCGTGCGACTGGATGGCGCACTTGGTGCGCACGTCGGGGAAGTCCGTCACCGCGAGCACGTCCATCACGCCCCAGGCGTGGTTGGCCCGGTCGCCCACGGGCTTGCGGCCGATCGCCTGCCGGACGGCGCTGTGCGCGCCGTCCGACCCGATGACGTAGCCGGCGCGCACCGTGCGCTCGCTGCCTTCCTGCGGTCCGGTCGTGTGCCGCAGGGTGACGGTGACGGGATGCGTGCCCTCGTCCGTGACGGTGAGGCCGACGACCTCCAGCCCGTAGTCCGGGGTCACCCGCGCGGGTGCCCTTGCCGCGACCTCGGCGAAGTAGTCGAGCACCCGTGCCTGGTTGACGATCAGGTGCGGGAACTCGCTGATCCCGTGGGCGTCGTCCGGCGGGACGGCGCCGCGGACGATGTTCGCCGGGTTCGCGGCGTCGGGCTTCCAGAACGCCATCTCGGTGATCCGGTACGCCTCGGCGGTGATGCGTTCCGCGAACCCGAACGCCTGGAACGTCTCGACGCTGCGCGCCTGGATGCCGTCGGCCTGACCCATCTCGAGGCGTCCCGCCCGCCGCTCGACGACATGGGTGCGGATGTCGGGGAACTGCGCGAGCTGCGCCGCGGCGATCATGCCCGCCGGGCCGCTGCCGACGATGAGCACGTCGACCTCGTCCGGCAGCTCGGCGGGACGCTCGAGACCGTAGCCCGCGGCCGGCTGGACGCGCGGGTCACCGGACACGTAACCGTGATGGTGGAACTGCATCGTTCTTCCGTTCTGCTCGTGGTGCGGCTCTGCCTGCCTACCGGCCTACCTGTTTGCCCGCATGCTTACGGGCGCGCCGCCGAGGCCTCAGGCCTTGGCCAGGCCGTAGATCGGGCTGGCAGCCTGTAGCTCCTCGTGGTCCGGCCCCACCGGGATGCCGGTGCGGGTCGCGCGGCATGAGGACCGCCGCCAGCCCGATCACCGTCATGCCCGCCGGGTACATGGTCACCGCTCTTGTCGTGCCCATCGCCTGGACCAGGGCCGCGGAGGGTCCGTCCGGGACTACAGCGTGTTTGGGAATGTGGTGGTTCGCAAACACCGCCCTTCTCGGGCGTCCGGTCCTCGGGCCACGGATGCGGTTCGGGACCGGTTCCTACGTCGTTCAGGCCCTCACCGTGCCGCGACCTGTGGTGGTCACAGCGGGCAAGGGTTCTGTCAGTAGGCATTGATGACGGGGCCGGCTGCTTGCCGGTCCGCGAAATGCACTCTGATTCTGACACCGCATGACCAGAGAAGCATCTTGAAACGCCAGCAGGCGAGACACCAGGCAGATACGCCTGTACGAAGCCGGCGATCGGGTGCGCCTGGCAGGCGAGCCGTTCAGGCCCTTTGTGAGACCAGACAGACCCTAGGCGTGACATCGCATGACTCCCTCGTCATCCGGGCCTGCCGTCGTTGGCGGGCCGGTGGTGGGCTCGGCCGGGGTGGCCTTGCCGGGTTCTCACGGACCATATACGATTTGAGATACAAAGCGCCAGGGGTCACATCAGAAGCGGTGGAGAAGACCGGCGGAACGACGGGCAAGGGAGCTCATGGGTACCGACGCAAGTACCGAAGCGCAGGCCTCCGCGACGCGGACACCAGCGGCGAGCGGTCCGCTCGCGGAGCGGCCGGGCAAGATCGTCGCCGTCCACATCGCCTACCTGTCGCGCGCCGAGCAGCGCGGACGGCGGCCCGCCGCGCCGTCGTACTTCCTCAAGCCGACCAGCTCGCTCGCCGCCACCGGAGGCGTAGTCGAGCGGCCGGCCGGCACGGAGCTGCTCGCGTTCGAGGGGGAGGTGGCGCTGGTCATCGGCAAGCCCGCCCGGCACGTGCCGGTCGAGGAGGCCTGGGACCACGTCGCCGCCGTGACCGCAGCCAACGACCTGGGTGTCTACGACCTGCGCTGGGCCGACAAGGGCTCGAACGTGCGCTCCAAGGGCCGCGACGGCTACACGCCCGTCGGCCCTGCGCTCATCGACGCCCGCGCGGTCGATCCCGCCGGGCTGCGGGTCCGCACCTGGGTCAACGGGGAGCTCGTGCAGGAGGACACCACGAACGAGGACGCGCTCCTGTTCCCGTTCGCGCAGCTCGTGGCCGACCTGTCCCAGCACCTCACGCTCGAGACCGGCGACCTCGTGCTCACGGGCACGCCGGCCGGTTCGAGCGTGGTGGTGCCGGGCGACGTCGTCGAGGTCGAGGTGGACGCCCCGGCGGCGCCCGGCGCACCGACGTCGGGCCGCCTGGTCACGACGGTGGTGCAGGGTGACGTGCCGTTCTCTGACGTCGGTGCCGGACCGAAGGTCGACGACACGCAGCGGGCGGAGGCGTGGGGGAGCCGCGAGGCGGCGGGCCTGACGCCGGAGCCCGGTGCCGAGGCGGAGCCGTTCGCGCTTACCGAAGAGCTCGCGGACAAGCTGCGGCGTGCGCCCGTCGCGGGGCTCTCCGCCCAGCTGCGCAAGCGCGGCCTGGACAACGTGATCATCGAGGGCGTGCGGCCCAACGTGCCGGGTGCGACGATCGTCGGCCGCGCGCGGACCCTGCGGTTCGTGCCGAACCGGGAGGACCTGTTCGCCGCGCACGGCGGCGGTTACAACGCCCAGAAGCGGATGTTCGACACCGTCGGCGCCGGCGAGGTCATAGTGATCGAGGCGCGCGGCGAGAAGGGGTCGGCGACCCTCGGCGACGTCCTGGCGCTGCGCGCGCACGTGCGCGGCGCGGCGGGGGTGGTCACCGACGGCGGCGTGCGCGACTTCGAGGCCGTGGCCGCGACGGGGCTGCCCGTCTTCTCGGGCGGTCCGCACCCGGCGGTGCTCGGCCGCCGGCACGTCCCGTGGGACACCGACGTCGCGGTCGCCTGCGGCGGAGCGACGGTGCTGCCCGGTGACATCGTCGTGGGCGATGCGGACGGCGTCGTCGTCGTGCCGCCGCACCTGGCCGAGGAGGTGGCCGACGCGACGATCGCCCAGGAGGAGCAGGACACGTGGGTCGCGCAGCAGGTGGCCGCCGGCCACCCGGTGGACGGGCTGTTCCCGCCGAACGCCGAGTGGCGGGCGCGGTACGAGTCCTGGAAGTCGCAGGTGCAGGGGGCCCAGGCCCCGACCCCTGACGGGCATGGGAAGTCGCGGTGACCGGCGGCGACGTGACGGCGTCGGCCGTCGAGACCGCGTTCGCCGGCGCGCTCAGCAAGTCCCAGCTCGCGTACGACTACCTGCGCGACCGCATAGCGTTGCACGAGCTGAGCCCCGGCTACCGGCTCGTGCTGCAGAGCATCGCCGACGAGCTGGCGATGAGCGTCGTGCCGGTGCGCGAGGCGATCCGGCGGCTGGAGGCCGAGGGCCTGGTCACCTATGAGCGCAACGTCGGCGCGCGCGTCGCGATGGTCGACGAGCACGGGTACGTCGACGCCATGCAGGCCCTCGGCGTCGTCGAGGGGGCCGCCACCGGCCTCTCCGCGCGCGCCATCTCCCCTGCGGACCTTCAGCGGGCGACCGAGGTGAACGACCACCTGCGCGCGGTGCTCGACCACTTCGACCCCCACGCGTTCACCGCACTGAACCGGCAGTTCCACTCGGTGCTGTTCGAGTCGTGCCCCAACAAGCTGCTGCTCGACATGGTCCACCGCGGCTGGGCCCAGCTGTCCGGCCTGCGGGACTCCACGTTCGCGTTCGTGCCCGGCCGGGCCAGGGACTCCGTGGCCGAGCACGCCCACATCCTCGACCTGATCGCCGGCGGCGCCGACCCGCTCGAGGTCGAGATCGCCGCACGCAACCACCGCTGGGCGACCATGCAGGCCTTTCTGGACGCCCGCGCCGACAGGGCAGGCAGGGCCGACAGAGCAGTGCCCCGCCCGACACCACTCAGGGAGACACCGTGACCGACGAGCCGACCAATCAGCCGACCCGCCACGTGCCGGCCGACCTGCCCGGCCGTATCCAGCACTACATCGGCGGAAAGTTCGTCGACTCCGCCGACGGCGACACGTTCGACGTCCTCGAGCCGGTGACCAACGACGTCTACCTGCAGGCGGCGGCGGGCAAGCAGGCCGACGTCGACCTGGCCGTCGCGGCGGCGCGTGACGCCTTCCTGAACGGACCTTGGCCCAAGATGCTCCCGCGCGAGCGCTCGCGGATCCTGCACCGGATCGCGGACATCGTCGAGTCCCGCGACGCCCGGCTCGCCGAGCTGGAAAGCTTCGACTCGGGCCTGCCGATCACGCAGGCGCTGGGCCAGGCCCGCCGGGCCGCGGAGAACTTCCGGTTCTTCGCCGACCTCGTCGTGGCGCAGGCGGACGACACCTTCAAGGTCCCCGGCCGGCAGATCAACTACGTCAACCGCAAGCCGATAGGCGTCGCAGGCCTCATCACGCCCTGGAACACGCCGTTCATGCTCGAGTCCTGGAAGCTCGGCCCGGCGCTGGCGACGGGCAACACCGTGGTGCTCAAGCCCGCGGAGTTCACGCCGCTGTCGGCGTCGCTGTGGGCGGGCATCTTCGAGGAGGCGGGGCTCCCGGCCGGCGTGTTCAACCTGGTCAACGGACTCGGCGAGGAGGCGGGCGACGCGCTGGTCAAGCACCCGGACGTGCCGCTGATCTCGTTCACGGGGGAGAGCAGCACCGGGCAGCTCATCTTCGCCAACGCGGCCCCGTACCTGAAGGGCCTGTCGATGGAGCTGGGTGGCAAGTCACCGGCCATCGTCTTCGCCGACGCCGACCTGGGCGCCGCGATCGACGCGACGATCTTCGGCGTCTTCTCGCTCAACGGCGAGCGCTGCACAGCCGGCAGCCGCATCCTCGTGGAGCGGGCTGTCTACGACGAGTTCGTCGAGCGCTACGCCGAGCAGGCGAAGCGGGTGGTGGTCGGTGACCCGCAGGATCCGCGGACCGAGGTGGGCGCGCTGGTGCACCCCGAGCACTACGAGAAGGTCGTCTCCTACATCGAGATCGGCAAGACCGAGGGCCGGCTCGTGGCGGGCGGCGGACGTCCGGAGGGCTTCGAGACCGGCAACTACGTGGCGCCGACGGTCTTCGCCGACGTGCCGTCGTCGGCCCGGATCTTCCAGGAGGAGATCTTCGGCCCGGTCGTGGCGATCACCCCGTTCGACACCGAGGAAGAGGCGCTCGCGCTGGCCAACGGTGTGAAGTACGGGCTGGCCGCCTATGTGTGGACCAACGACCTGAAGCGCGCGCACAACTTCTCGCAGGCCATCGAGGCGGGCATGGTCTGGCTCAACTCGAACAACGTGCGCGACCTGCGTACGCCGTTCGGCGGGGTCAAGGCCTCCGGTCTCGGGCACGAGGGCGGCTACCGCTCTGTCGACTTCTACACCGACCAGCAGGCCGTGCACATCACGCTCGGCAAGGTGCACAACCAGACTTTTGGCAAGGGAGCCTGAAGATGACCGACCCGATCCCCACGCCCCTGGCGCCGCCGCCGGACATCCTGCGGTGCGCCTACATGGAGCTCGTGGTCACCGACCTGGCCGCCTCGCGGAGCTTCTACGTCGACGTGCTCGGCCTGGTCGTCACCGAGGAGGACGACGACGCGGTCTACCTGCGCAGCCTCGAGGAGTTCATCCACCACAACCTGGTCCTCCGCAAGGGCCCGGTGGCCGCCGTCGCCGCGTTCTCGTACCGGGTGCGCAGCCCCGAGGAGCTGGACCGCGCGGTCGCGTTCTACGCCGAGCTCGGCTGCCGCGTCGAGCGTCGCGCCGAGGGCTTCACGAAGGGCATCGGGGACTCGGTGCGGGTGGTCGACCCGCTCGGCTTCCCGTACGAGTTCTTCTACGACGTCGACCACGTCGAACGCCTCGCGTGGCGGTACGACCTGCACACCCCTGGTGCACTGGTGCGCCTGGACCACTTCAACCAGGTGACGCCGGACGTGCCGCGTGCGGTGAAGTTCATGGAGGACCTCGGCTTCCGCGTCACCGAGGACATCCAGGACGCTGAGGGCACGACGTACGCCGCGTGGATGCGCCGCAAGCCGACGGTGCACGACACGGCGATGACGGGCGGCGACGGCCCCCGCATGCACCACGTCGCGTTCGCGACGCACGAGAAGCACAACATCATCGCGATCTGCGACAAGCTCGGAGCGCTGCGGCTCTCCGACCACATCGAGCGCGGCCCGGGCCGGCACGGTGTGTCCAATGCCTTCTACCTGTACCTGCGTGACCCGGACGGGCACCGCGTGGAGATCTACACGCAGGACTACTACACGGGTGACCCCGACAACCCGGTGGTGACCTGGGACGTGCACGACAACCAGCGCCGTGACTGGTGGGGCAACCCGGTGGTGCCGTCCTGGTACACCGAGGCGTCGCTCGTCCTGGACCTGGACGGCAAGCCGCAGCAGGTCGTCGCGCGGACCGACACCTCCGAGATGGCCGTGACCATCGGCGCGGACGGGTTCTCCTACACGCGTCCGGAGGACTCCGCCCGCACAGGTGACGACGAGCTGCCCTCGTGGAAGCAGGGCGAGTACAAGCTGGGACACCAGCTGTGACGGGGGCGGGGGAGCGCATGCTGGACGACGCGACGATCACCACCATCGCCGACGAGCTGGCCCGCGCGGAGGCCGACCGCACGACAGTGCCGCTCCTGACGGCGCGGTATCCCGGCATGACCGTCGAGGACTCCTACGCGGTGCAGAACACGTGGCGCCGGCGCGGCATCGAGGCCGGACGCCGCCCGGTGGGCCGCAAGATCGGGCTGACGTCGAAGGTCATGCAGGCCGCCACCGGCATCACCGAGCCGGACTACGGCGCGATCTTCGCCGACATGGTCTTCGACAACGGTTCGGTCATCGAGCACTCGCGGTTCTCGAACGTGCGGATCGAGGTGGAGCTGGCTTTCGTGCTCCGCGAGGGGCTCAAGGGGCCGGACGTCACGGTGTTCGACGTGCTGCGCGCTACCGAGTACGTGGTGCCGGCCCTGGAGATCCTGTCGTCGCGCATCGAGATGTCCGGGCGCACCATCGTCGACACGATCAGCGACAACGCGGCGATGGGTGGCATGGTCTACGGCGGCAACCCGGTGCGGGTGGACGAGACCGACCTGCGCTGGGTCTCGGCGCTGCTCTACCGCAACGAGACCATCGAGGAGTCCGGCGTGGCCGCCGCGGTCCTCAACCACCCGGCCACCGGCGTCGCCTGGCTGGCGAACAAGCTCGCCCAGCACGACGACGCGCTGGAGCCCGGGGAGATCGTCCTCGCCGGCTCCTTCACGCGGCCCGTGTGGATCGAGCCCGGCGACACCGTGTTTGCCGACTACCGAGAGCTGGGGACCGTCTCGTGCCGATTCGTCTGACCCTCGCGCCCACGTTCCGCGACCGCATCGCCGGCTCCGACCGGCCGCAGGTCGGCATGTGGGTGTGCACCGGCAGCCCGCTCGTGGCGGAGATCTGCGCGGGCGCCGGCCTGGACTGGCTGCTGATCGACGGCGAGCACTCGCCGATCGGCCTGGAGACCACGTCGGCGCTGCTGCAGGCGGTCGCGCCGTACCCGGTCACGCCGGTGGTGCGGGCGCCGTCGGACGACGCGGTGGTGCTCAAGCAGCTGCTCGACCTCGGTGCGCAGAACTTGCTGGTGCCCATGGTCGACACGGCCGAGCAGGCGGCCGCCGTCGTGCGGGCGGTGCGCTACCCGCCGCGGGGCATCCGCGGCGTGGGCAGCGCGCTGTCCCGGGGGGCACGCTGGAACCGCGTGGAGGGCTACATGGCCGACGCCGACCGGCACGTCTCCCTGTTCGTGCAGGTCGAGTCCGCGACCGGCGTCGAGAACGCGGCGGACATCGCGGCCGTCGACGGGGTGGACGGCGTCTTCGTGGGCCCGTCCGACCTGGCGGCCTCCATGGGCGTGCTCGGTCAGCAGACGCACTCGGACGTCACCGCAGCCGTCCGCGCGACCTTCGAGGCGGTGCGGGCCTCGGGCAAGCCCGTCGGCGTCAACGCCTTCGACCCGACGGTGGCTCGGTCGTACCTGGAGGCGGGGGCATCCTTCGTGCTGGTCGGCGCCGACGTCGCGCTGCTGGCCCGCGGTTCGGAAGCCCTGGCGGACACCTGGATCGGCAGCAGCGAGGACGAGGCGGACGCGGGGGAGTAGCCCGCGCGCACGTCATCACCGGGTACTGGCCACTGGGCGGGCTCGATACGGCGGCGGCTGCCGATGGTGGAGGTCGACGCCGGCATCGAGGTGATCGGTCCGGACGGGCCGATCACGATCCTCGACGTCTTCGAGGGCCGCAAGCAGCTCATCGCGTACTTCCACGCCTGGTGGCCGGGCCGGCCCGCCGCGGAGCAGTGCGAGGGCTGCACGTTCTTCAACTGCCAGGTACGCGAGCTGTCCTATCTCCATTCCCGCGACATCACGTACGCCACCCTCTGCAAGGGCCCGTACGAGGAGAGCGTCCGCTACCGCGACTTCATGGGTCTGGACATGCCGTGGTACTCGGCCGAGAAGACTGCGGCACAGCTCCTGGAGGGTCGCGACTGGCAGGTCCACCACCTCGTCTGCTACGTCCGCGACGGTGATCGGGTGTTCGAGACCTATTACACCGGCGGCCGCGGTGTCGAGGTCATGACCCCCACCCACGGGCTGCTGGACATGACCGTCTACGGACGCCAGGAGACGTGGGAGGACTCGCCCGAGGGCTGGCCCCAGCCCTGGAGCGAAGAACCCGGGCGGCACCACTGGGTGACGAACGGACGCCCCATCGCCCAATGGTCCCGTATCGAAGCCGGCCGCTCCGACGCGCTCAGCTGAACGTCAGCGCGAGCAGGTGTTCGCGGAGCCGCGTCAGTTCCTCCGGCGCGGGCTCCATGCCCCAGACCGGCTGGGCGCTGACGCCGTCCGCGGCCGCGAGGACGAGCGAGAGCACGTCCTCGGGGAGGCCGTCGGCGCGTAGGTCCTCCTGCCAGCGCTGCGCGTCGGCGCGTGCGAGCTCGGTGACCGCGTCCACCGTTGACAGGTGCGCGATCACCACCAGCGCGTCGCGCGACGCCGCCGGGTCCAGCGCGCCCTCGATCGACACCCGCACGTAGGCGCGCACCAGGCGTCCGGGAGCGTCGTCGTCCGGGGGAACGGCGGCCAGCACCGCGACCCTGAACCGCTCGAGCCAGTCGGCAGCCATCGCCAGCAAAAGCTCCTGCTTGCTCGCGAAGTGGTAGAGCAGCCCGCCCTTGGAGACCCCGGCGCGGCGTGCGACGTCGTCGAGGGTCGTCGAGATCCCGCGCTCGCGGACCAGGCGGCTCGCCGCGTCCAGCAGCGCGGCGCGCGTCTGCTCCGGGTCCCTGCCCGCCGTCCGACCCACTGACCAGCACCTCACCCTCTGCTCTCGACACGCACTGCTCTCGACACGCACTGCTCGGCATGGACTATAGAGCCCAACTACACAGAGCCCGCCGATCGAAACTGTACCGGCTGGACGGTACAGTAGTGCGGTGACCGCTTCATCTCCCGCCCTCTCCACACGCCGCCGGTGGGCCGCGCTCGCCGTCCTCGTGCTCGCGGTCGGCCTGCTCGCCATCGACGGAACCGTCCTCTACCTGGCGGTCCCGTCACTGACCCGCGACCTCGCGCCGACCGCCACCCAGGTGCTCTGGATCGGCGACATCTACTCGCTGGCCATCGCCGGACTCCTCGTCGCGATGGGGACCCTTGCCGACCGGGTCGGGCGCAAGCGCCTCCTGCTCATCGGGTCGACGGCGTTCGGCGCGGCCTCGGCGCTCGCGGCCTTCGCGCCCAGCGCCGAGATCCTCATCCTCGCCCGCCTCCTGCTCGGCGTGGCGGGCGCGACGATCATGCCCTCGACGCTCTCGCTCATCCGCACGCTGTTCCCGGAGGCACGCGAGCGCAGCCGAGCCATCGCGGCGTGGTCGGCGGCGGCCGGCGGTGGCGCCGCGGTCGGGCCCCTGGTCGGCGGCGCGCTGCTCGAGCACTTCTGGTGGGGTTCGGTGTTCCTCGTGAACGTCCCGGTGGTCATCGTGCTGGTCATCGCGGGGACCGTGCTGCTGCCAGAGGCGAAGGACCCTGAACCCGGGCGCCTCGACGTCCTGTCCGTCGTGCTGTCGTTCGCGGCGGTGATGCCGCTGGTGTGGTCGATCAAGCACGCGGCCTCCGAGGGCGTGGACGCGCTGGCGGTCGGGGTGCTGGCGCTCGCGGTGCTCGCCGGCCTCTGCTTCGTGCGGCGTCAGGCCCGGCTGGTCGCGGACGGGCGAGGCCCGCTGCTCGACGTCGGGCTCTTCAAGATCCCCGCGTTCAGCGGAGCCGTGGCGGCGAACCTGATAGCGATCTTCGCGCTCACCGGCATGCTGTTCTTCTTCTCGCAGTACCTGCAGCTCGTGCGGGGCTACTCGCCGCTGGTCGCCGGTATCGCCGAGCTGCCGGCCACCATCGCCTCCATCGTCGTGGTCGTGGTGGTGGGCTGGTCCATCACGCGGTTCGGCCGCGGCCCCGCCATCGCCCTCGGCCTCGGGGTCACGGCGCTCGGCATGGTCGCGATCGCGGTGGCCGAGGGCGCCGACCACTACGCATGGCTCGCGCTCGCCCTCGTGCCCGCCGGCCTGGGGGTCGGGCTGGCGATGACGCTGACCACCGACGCCGTCGTCTCCGCGGTGCCACCGGCGAAGGCGGGCGGGGCCTCGGCGATCTCCGAGACCGCCTACGAGCTCGGGGTGGCCCTCGGCGTCGCCGTGCTCGGCTCGCTCGTCACGCTCGGCTATCAGGCACGTGTCGCGCTGCCTGCCGACCTGACCGCCGGCGACCGGGCGCAGGCGGGCGACTCCCTCGCCTCTGCGGTAGCGGTCGCCGGCGAACGGGCGGACGTCCTGGACGCGGCCAAGGAGGCGTTCGTCGCCTCCCTGCAGGTCGCGTGCGTGGTGGCGGCCGTGCTGACCGCGGTCGCCGCCCTGGTCGCGTGGCGGCTCATCCCGGCAGAGGGCAAGAACGCCCGATGAGCCTGCGGGGGCCGGTTGCCACCGGTCCTGCGGGACTGCGACGGCTCAGGTCGGGTTGGCGGTACCGGCGCCGGGCGCGCGGTGCCGTCCGCCCCGGTGGCCGTCGGCGACCAGCCGTCGCCTGAGGCCGCGGAGCGTCCAGGAGACCTCGCGGACGTCGATGAACGCGCGCGTGCACCCGGCGCAGCCGTCCAGGTGGAGCTCGACACGGTGGCGCCTGCTGGGCGCCAGACGTCCGTGGAGGTAGTCGTGCAGGGCGGCGCGGGCGACGCGGCACTCGGGCCGGCGCACGCCCCGGGTGCGGGTGGCGGCGGACCGCCCGGGCGTCTCGGCGGGGTCGGCCAGGTCGGCCAGCGCGGAGCGGAGCTGGGCGACGGCGGTCGGTTGGTCGGCGGCCGGCTTGGTGACCGGCCTGTCGACCGGCGCGGTGCCCGGCTCCGCGCGCAGCGGGTCGACCCGAGGATCGCCCGTGGTCGTCATGCGAACCCGTCCCTCTCGATGCCTGGTGTCCGACCTGGTGACTCGGCCCGGTGACTTGACCCGGTGTGCCGACTGCCTGGTGTTCCGACCCGCTGGGCAACAGTTCCACGAGTTGGGTGTCCCGCAACTCGGGCACGATGCCCGACGCTATCTCCGCAGGCCGGCGCCAGGTGCGCGCCATGCCGACGCTCCCCGCCGTAGTCCCGGATGCGGCTGGGTGGACCCGCGCCCAGGCTGGAAGCGCCCGACGAGTCGAAGCGCTGAGGGGAGCCGGAACCGGCGCACCGACCTGCTCGCGTCCCTGCCCTCCACCGGGCGCCGGTGATCCTGGTGGACAACGGCTCCGCGGACGGCAGCGTCGACGCCGTCGCCGCGGCGCACCCGGACGTCACGGTGATCCGGCTGCCCCGAAACGTCGGGGCCGCGGTCCGGACCGTCGGGGTGCGGGCCGCGCGCACGCAGTTCGTGGCGTTCGCCGACGACGACTCGTGGTGGGCGCCCGGCGCACTGCGGGCTGCCGTGGCGCGACGCCGTCGGCGAGATCCGGCACGTCGCGGCGCAGGGCCCGGACCACCGGTCCGGTGTGGTCCGAGCCCTGCGAGAAGCGCCAACGGCGCTCCGCCTGCGCCGTCCGATCCCTGGTGAGGTAGCCGCCATGCGGAAGCTCCTGACCCGGCGGTGACCGGCGGGTGCAGCCACCGACCCCAGACCGTTGAGTGCTGGGTATTCGCCCTTCTCGAGCGAGAAAGGGGGCGAATATCCAGCACTCAACGGGCGCGGTGGGTCAGAGCGATCCGCCCGCGGCCTTCGGGGCGGCGGCGGACTCGCCCGCGTCGCCGATCGTCTCGCGCGCCACGTAGTTCTCCAGGTCGAACAGGTTGTCGCCGGCCCGCTTCGCGACGGTGACGAGAGTGGTCGCTGCGGCGACCTCCTCGACCTGCTCCTCGAGGAACCACATGAGGAACTGCTCGCCCAGGGCGTCGCCCTCCTCGCGCGCCGCGCGGAAGATCGCCTCGATCTGCCGCGTGACCTGCTGCTCCTGGTCCAGCGCGAGCTGGAGCGGCTCGATCACGTCCGCGAAGTCGTTGCGCACCGCGGGAGTCCCGGGGATCTGCACGGGCATGCCCCGGTCCAGGTGGTACTGCACGATCATCATCCCGTGGTTGCGCTCCTCGAGCGCCTGCCGGTAGAAGTGCGCGGCCAGCTGCGGCAGGTCGTGGCTGTCGAACCAGACAGCGATCGCCACGTACTGCAGGTGCGCCGCCAGCTCATGGCCCACCTGCTCGCCCAGCAGACGCAGGTACTGCGAATTCTCCGAGGTCGTCGTCATGCCCCTCACGCTACCCGGGGCCGGGGACACTCCGCCTCTTGACGCATGCTCATATGGGTATATGTTTGAGCCATGGCACGAGCAGCGACCACTACCGACGCGTTCAACGCGGTGGCCGAGCCGCGCCGCCGCGAGATCCTCGACGCCCTGGCCGGCGGCGAGCTCGCGGTGGGCGACCTGACCGAGCTGCTCGGGCTCGCCCAGCCGCAGGTGTCCAAGCATCTGCGGGTCCTGCGGGAGGTGGGGCTGGTGGACGTGCGCGACGACGGGCGCCGCCGCCTGTACCGCGTGAACGGCGCGCCGCTGCGCGCGGTCCACGAGTGGGTGGTCCGCTACGAGCGGCTCTGGAACGAGCGGTTCGACCTGGTCGACGACGTCCTCGACGAGCTCACCCGAACGGCGTCCGAGGCGACCGAAGCATCCAAGGCAACGACAACAACCGAAGAGGAAACAGGAAGAGGAGATTGACATGGCTACCACCACCAAGGGCAGTGCCGTCCTGACACTGCCCAGCGACACCGAGATCCTGGTCACCCGGGAGTTCAACGCACCGCGCCACCTCGTGTGGAAGGTGCTCACCGAGCCGGACCTGATCAAGCGCTGGTGGGCCGGGCAGCGCGGGACCGTGACGAGCGCGTCCGTCGACCTCCGCGTCGGTGGCGCGTGGCGGTACGTCATGACGGCCGACGGCGGGTTCGAGGTGGGCTTCCACGGCGAGTTCCGCGAGATCGACGCGCCGGCGAGCATGGTGCAGACGGAGGTCTACGAGGGAGCGCCCGACGGCGACTCGGAGCCCACCCTGAACCACTACGCCCTCACCGAGCTGGACGGGCGCACCACGCTCACGGTCCGCACGGTCACCTCGAGCAAGGAGCTGCGCGACCTGATCATCGACTCGGGGATGGAGGGCGGCATGCAGGAGGGCTACGACCTCCTGGAGGAACTGGCGGCCGCCCTGGCAGCATCCTGACCCCCGCCGCGTCGTTGAGTGCTGGGTATTTGTCGTGTCACGAGCCGAAAATCGACAAATACCCAGCACTCAACGGAGGGCGGTTCGGAGGGCTTTTGTCAGTTCCTCGACCTGGTCCAGCTGCTCCGGCGTGAGCGCGTCCACGAACAGCTCGCGGACCGCGCGCAGGTGCGGGACCGAGGCGCTCCGGAAGACGCGGGCGCCCTGGTCGGTGAGCACCACCTCGGCGCCGCGGTAGTCGACGGCGCAGTCGTCGCGCCGGATGAGGCCGCGCCCCTCCATGCGCCAGATGTGATGGGACAGCCGGCTGCGTTCCCAGCCGACGGCGTCCGCGAGCTCGGAGGAGCGCAGCCGGCGCCCGTCCGCCTCGCTCAGGGCGAGCAGCACCGCGTAGTCGCCGGGCGACAGCGCCGACTCCTCGTGCAGGCGGCTGCTCAACCGCGTGTTCAGCGCCTGCGCGGTCTCGATGAACCCGCGCCAGATGCGCAGCTCGTCCGCCGTCGGTGACTGCCGGGTGCCGGCTCGGCTCGGGCGGGGCGGCGTGTCCTGCGTCACGGTGACCCCCAGTGATTGACGTGTCAACCATATCGGGTACATGATTGACACGTCAATCAAATGTGCAGGGCAGTCGTGGAGGAGTCCTTATGGGCGACATCGAGCTGGGCCACATCGAGCTGGGCGACATCGAGTTCGGCATCGACACTTTCGGCGACCTGCCGCGGAACGACCGCGGTGGGGTCATGTCCCACGG
This sequence comes from Promicromonospora sp. NPDC023805, assembly GCF_040639635.1. Lineage (NCBI taxonomy): Bacteria > Bacillati > Actinomycetota > Actinomycetes > Micrococcales > Promicromonosporaceae > Promicromonospora > Promicromonospora sp. NPDC023805. The sequence goes on from NZ_JBFAAH010000007.1 coordinate 179,907, forward strand.
CGCGGCGATCCGCAGCACCGTCGAGGAGGCCGTGCTCGCGGACCAGATCGGGATCGACGTGATCGCCGTCGGCGAGCACCACCGGCCCGAGTTCGCGATCTCCACGCCGGAGACGGTGCTGGCCGGCATCGCGACCACCACCTCGAACATCAAGCTCGCCTCGGGCGTGACCGTCCTGAGCTCGGACGACCCGGTGCGGGTCTTTCAGCGGTTCGCGACCGTCGACGCACTGTCCAACGGCCGGGCCGAGGTCATCCTCGGGCGCGGTTCGTTCACCGAGTCGTTCCCGCTGTTCGGCTACGACCTGCGCGACTACGACCAGCTGTTCGAGGAGAAGATCGACCTGTTCGTGAAGCTCCTCGACGAGAAGCCGGTCACCTGGGAGGGCAAGCTGCGGCCCTCGCTGGAGAACGCGGAGGTCTTCCCCAAGACGGACTCGGGCCGACTGACCACCTGGGTCGGCGTCGGCGGCTCCCCGCAGTCGGTGATCCGCACCGCCCAGTACGGGCTGCGGCTGATGCTCGCGATCATCGGCGGGGCGCCCGAGCGGTTCGTGCCGTACGTCGACCTCTACCGCCGGGCGACCAGGGAGCTCGGCACCACCGCCTACCCGGTCGGCATGCACTCGCCGGGCTTCGTCGCCGAGACGGACGAGAAGGCGATGGAGCTGTTCTACCCGGGGTACAAGGTGATCCGGGACCGCATCGGCGCCCTGCGCGGCTGGCCGCCCGTGCGCCGCGAGGAGTTCGAGGCGGACGTCGCAGAGGGCTCGCTCTACGTGGGCTCGCCCGAGACCGTCGCCCGCAAGATGGCCCGCGCCATCGGCGCCCTCGACGTCGGCCGGTTCGACCTCATCTACTCCTCGGCGGGCACGGTGCGCGCGAGCGATCGGCTGCGCGCCGTCGAGCTCTACGGCACGCAGGTCATCCCGATGGTCCGCGAGCTGCTCGCCGAGCAGCCGGCGAAGGTGGAGGTGGCGTGATGGCGGCGGCCCCCGTGCGCACCCTCGGCATCCTCGGCGCCGGCAAGGTCGGGACCGTGCTCGCCCGCCTCGCGGTCGCGGCCGGGTACCGGGTGCTCATCGCGGGCTCTCGCGACCCGGCCCGGATCACGCTCACCGTGGAGGTCCTCGCACCGGGGGCCCGCGCGGTCGACGGGGAGACGGCGGCCCGCGAGGCGGACGCCGTCGTCCTCGCCCTGCCGCTCGGTAAGTACCGGTCGATCCCGGCCGCTGCCCTGGAGGGCAAGCTCGTCATCGACACGATGAACCACTGGTGGGAGATCGACGGCCCGCGCGACGGGATCCTGCCGCCGGGGGAGTCGACGAGCGAGCTCGTCCAGGCCGCGCTCCCGGGCACGCGGGTCGTCAAGGCGTTCAACCACATGGGTTATCACGACCTCGAGGGCGGAGCCCGGCCGGCCGGGCTGCCCGGCCGCAAAGCGATAGGGATCGCCGGCGACGACCAAGCCGACGTCGCGACGGTTGCCGCGATCGTGGACGCGCTCGGCTTCGACCCGGTGGTCGTCGGAAAGCTCGCCGAGGGGATCCGCATGGAGCCCGGCACGCCGGTGTTCGGGGCGAACGTCGAGGCCGGGCAGCTGGGGGAGCTGCTGGACGGCGACCGGTTGACAGCGACCGACCTGGAGAACGCTCGATAGCATCAGGCTGCCACTGGACGGATCGGCACTGGACGCAAACTGGACGCAAGGGGAACGATGGTGACGCGGCTCGCACGTCAGTGGGTGCTCGGCTGGGCCGTCTCGCGGGGGACCGCACCGCCCGTCGAGCAGGCGGAGGGTTTCCGTATCGACGTCGGCCTGCCGCACCACGTGGCGCGGTACGTGCTGCTCGACGCCGACGAGGCCGCCGTCCGCAGGGTCGCCGGGTCGGTCACGGTGGCGAACACGTGGCTCAAGGTGTTCGTCGCGCCGGAGCTCGTCGCGTCCTGGCTCCCGCCCGGCTGGACGTCCGGGCCGCCGACTGTTCTCATGGCCACGGAGCTGCGCCCGTCGGAGGTGCGCGCCCCGGACGGGTATGCGCTGGCCGCCGAGACCGAGGCGGGCGTGACCTTCGTCCGCGTGCTTTCCGCCGACGGCGCGGTCGCCGCCCGCGGACAGATCGCGGTGACCGGCGAGAGCGCCGTCGTCGACCAGGTGGGGACGGATCCCGCTCACCAGCGCCGCGGCCTGGGCAGCCTGGTGATGCGCACGCTGGCGAACGACGCCGTCGCACGGGGCGCCTCGACGGGCGTGCTCGGGGCGAGCGCCGAGGGCCGCGCCCTGTACGAGGCGCTGGGCTGGCAGGTGCACGCGCCGCTCGCCGGCTTCGTCTACCGGGCGACGACCTGAACCTGAACCTGCCGTTGGCCGCTGTTCAGGCACTCAGCTCGCGCACTGCCCCGTCGACACCGCGGTGTCCAGCCCGGTGGCCTGGGCGGCGACCGGGAGCAGCTCGGCGCTCGTCATCGCGTAGCCGATGTTCTCCTCTGAGACGTCGCGCGCGAAGATGACGCCGGCCACGTCGCCGCCGGTGGTCAGGAGCGGGCCTCCCGAGTTGCCGGGGCGGACCTCGGCGGCCAGGGAGTAGACCTCGCGGTCGTTCGCGCCGCGCCCGTACGAGTCCGGCACGCGGGTGGTGCTGACGCTGAGCACCCCGGCGCTGCCCGAGGTGAACGGGCCGCCGTAGGGATACCCCTGGACGACGGCGCGGTCGCCCACCGACAGGGTCGGCGCGATGGCGAGCGGGTCGGCGGCCAGCCCGTTGACGGCGATCACTGCAAGGTCGTCGACGGGGTCGTAGTACACGACCCGGCCCTCCCGGACCTCGCCACCGGGTAGCTCGACGACCGGAAGGTCCACGCCCGCGACGACGTGCGCGTTGGTCACCAGGCGGTCGGGCGCCACGACGAAGCCCGACCCGGTCGAGCTCTTGCCGCACGCGTACGCGATGCCCGAGATCCGGGCCACCGACTGCGCGGAGGCCTCCAGCTCGGCGTTGTCGAGGTCGACGGCGGGCACCACCGGAGTGTCGCGCGGCACCATCAGGATGTTCAGCCGCGGCAGGCCGTCGTCGAGCACTATGGAGCGCATCTCGGCGAGCGGCCGGCCCACGGCGGGCGGCGTCAGCTCGTCGATGGTGCGCAGGACGGCGGACGACGAGACCGCCGAGGCGACGCCGGGCGCGCCGGTGGCGCTCACCGCGTTGCCGACGAACGAGAGCGCGAGGGCGACGACGCCCACGTTCGCGACCCCGCCCAGCAGCCGTTCGAGCGGACGGAGCGAGGTGCGGTCCACACCCTGGCGCAGGCTCCTGCCCATCCCCGCCCCGACGGACGCGCAGAACAGCGGCAGCAGGATGGCAACGGCGACGGACACCGGCCCGCGCCACTCGGAGGTGGGCAGCAGGTCGTTGACGGCGGGGACCGCCCAGAAGGCGGCGACGCCGCCGACGATGAGCCCGATCAGGCCGCCGAGCGTAGCCAGGAGGCCACGGCTCAGACCCGCCATGAGGGCCATGAACAGCACCACGAGAAGCACCAGGTCGAACAGCTGCACGGGGATCCTTCGGGGGCGGCGGGCTGCGGGCGGTCGGGCAGGATGAGATGACCGTAAGCGCTGAACCTGCGAGCCGCGGCCCGCAACGCACGTCCATCACCCGATCCGCCGATTTGCGGTGAGAAGTTCACCGCCACTTTCACCTTTCCTTCGGGTGTCGTGCGTGCGGTCGTACGTGCGGCTGTGCGCGCGCGTCGTGCGCGAGCGCCTCGGCGGCAGTTAGGGTGCCGCCGCGGGTGCACAGATTTTTCACCCGCGCGCATGTCCGAATCGTCCTACCCTGGAGCACCTATGAGCTTCGCCGATCGCATCGGCACCGCGAACGAGCTGATCTGGTCGATCCCGCTGATCGCCCTCTGCCTCCTCGCCGGTCTGTACTTCTCCCTCCGCACCGGGTTCCTCCAGGTCCGCCACATCCCCGACATGCTCAGCCAGCTCAAGAAGGGCGAGAAGTCGGAGAACGGCACGTCCTCCTTCCAGTCACTGATGATGTCGCTCGCCGGTCGCGTAGGGATGGGCAACATCGGCGGTGTCGCGACGGCGATCGCCTTCGGTGGCCCCGGCGCGGTGTTCTGGATGTGGACCTCGGCGTTCCTCGGCGCCGCCACCTCGTTCGTCGAGTGCACCCTCGGGCAGATCTACAAGGAGAAGGACCCGGACACCGGTGAGTACCGCGGTGGCCCGGCCTACTACTTCGAGAAGGCGTACAAGCACAAGGCCCGTGGCCTGTCGCTGACCTACGGGATCGTCTTCGCGGCGGTCACCATCCTCGCGATGAGCTTCTTCCTGCCGGGCGTGCAGGCCAACGGCATGGCCTCGGCCATCAACAACGCGTGGGGCGTCCCCACCTGGGCCACCGCCGTCGGCCTGGTGATCCTGCTGGCGTTCATCGTCATCGGCGGCGTCAAGCGCATCGCGCACTTCGCCGTGATCGTGGTTCCGACCATGGCCCTGCTCTACATCCTCATCGCGGCCATCGTGTTCTTCATGAACTTCAGCGAGATCCCCCGCGTGTTCGAGCTGATCTTCGGCAGCGCCTTCGGCGTCCAGCCGGTGTTCGGAGCGATCCTCGGCCTCGCCGTCAAGTGGGGCGTGCAGCGCGGCATCTACTCGAACGAGGCCGGTCAGGGCACCGGCCCGCACGCCGCTGCCGCCGCCGAGGTCTCGCACCCGGCCAAGCAGGGCTTCGCGCAGTCCTTCGCGGTCTACATCGACACCCTGTTCGTCTGCTCCGCTACCGCGTTCATCATTCTCTCGACCGGCATGTTCAACACCTTCGCCGGGGAGACCTGGCCCAGCGAGGCGATCTACGAGGGCACCGGCGGTCTTGGCACCGACGTCGAGCCGGGCCCTGGCTTCGTGCAGCAGGGCCTGGACTCGGTGTTCCCGGGTGCCGGCCCGTCGTTCATCGCCATCGTGCTCGCGTTCTTCGTGTTCACCACGATCGTGGCGTACTACTACATGGCCGAGACCAACCTGACCTACCTCACGCGCAAGATGAAGAACCGTCTCGCGGCGCGGGGCATGCTGCGCGTGCTGCAGGCGCTGGTGCTCGTCTCGGTGGCGTACGGCGCCGTGACCACCGCCGGCGCGGCCTGGGGACTCGGCGACATCGGCGTGGGCTCGATGGCCTGGCTGAACATCATCGGCATCCTGTTCCTCCAGCGTCCCGCGCTGAAGGCGCTCAAGGACTACCGCGAGCAGAAGAAGCGGGGCCTGGACCCGCAGTTCGACCCGCGGCGGCTCGGCATCGAGAACGCGACCTTCTGGGAGGAACGCGCCGACCGCCGGCTCCAGGTCGCGGCCGGCGAACGGTCCGAGAACCAGCCCGACCGCGACTGACCGGGCTGGCGCCGGCTGACCCGTTGAGTGCTGGATATTTGCCCTTCTGCGGCGTCAGAAAGGGCGAATACCCAGCACTCAACAGTCAGTCCCCGCAGCAGCAGTGGGAGCCAGCAGGGCGTCGATGATCCCGGCCATCGTCTCGGGCATCGGCAGCCGGGCGAGCGCCCGGAAGAGCAGGGTGCCCAGCAGGGCGTCGGCGACCGACTCGGCGCTGACGGCGGTGCTGAGCAGGCCGGCGTCCTGATCCCGCCTGAGCCGGGCCAGCAGGGGCTCGTAGGTCGGCCTCATGATGTGCTCGTAGAGCCGGCTCGCGTCCTGCTCGGGGCCCGTCGCCGCCGTGACCAGTGCGCGGACCACCTGCAGGAAGCGGGAGTCGCCCATCGCGGCCGCCGACGTGGTGGTCCACGCCTTGAGGTCGGCGCTCAGGTCGCCGGTGTCGGGGAGGTCCAGGGCGGGCAGCCGGAGGAAGCCCTCGATGACGGCGTCCGCGACGACCATCGGCTTGGCCGACCACCACCTGTAGATCGTCTGCTTGCCGGCCCCGGCGCGCGACGCTATCGCGTCGATCGTGACGTGGTCGTAGCCCAGCTCCGTGGTGAGGGCCGCGGCGGCCTCGAGGATCGCCAGCCGGGTCGCCTCGCTCCGCGGCCGCCCGGTCCTCGTGCCTGTCATGCACCGATCCTATGGGCTATTCTCCACTTACGAGACGCAAGGTCTCGATAGTCACGAGGGAGCACCATGGCTGACGAAGTGGTTGAAGTTGTGGTTGTCGTGATCGGCGCGACGGCATGAAGCTCTCCGAGGTGAACCCGGAGCTCCGGCGGGCCTACCGCATCATGCGGACGACGCCGGTGAGCAACCCGCTGCTGCTCAGGCTCATGCAGCGATTGACGCCGCTGATCCCCGATGCCAAGGCGCCGGAGGGCGCGACGCTGGAGAAGGTCCGGTTCGGCAACGCGGGCGGTGCGCGCGTCTACACGCCGTCGGGCGGAGGCTCCGGCGCTGCGTTGTTGTGGATCCACGGCGGCGGCCTGGTGATCGGCGCCGCGGTCTTGGACGATCGCCGGTGCTTCGCTATCGCGCAGGAGCTCGGCGTGGTGGTCGTGTCGGCGGAGTACCGGCTGGCGCCGCAGCATCCGTTCCCCCTGCCGCTCGACGACTGCCTGGACGCCTGGGACTGGTTGCAGCAGAACGCGGCCGCGCGTGGGATCGACCCTCAGCGGGTGGCGGTCGGCGGTCAGAGTGCTGGTGGTGGGCTGGCCGCGGCGCTCGCACAGCGCATCCACGACCGGGGAGGCGTGCAGCCGGTCGCACAGTGGCTGTTCTGCCCGATGCTCGACGACCGGACGGCGGCGAACCGGGAGCTGGACGCCGTCCGGCACATCGTCTGGCACAACCGCTCCAACCGCACCGGCTGGAGCGCCTACCTCGGGACCGCAGGTGCCGCAGTGGTGCCCGACTACGCCGTGCCCTCCCGGCGGACGGACCTCACGGGCCTCCCGCCCGCGTGGATCGGTACGGGCGACATCGACCTCTTCCACGACGAGAACATGGCGTACGCGGAACGGCTGACGGCGGACGGCGTTCCCGCGACGTTCGACGTGGTCCCCGGCGGCCCGCACGCCTTCGAGTCGCTCGGCGCGGACACCGAGGTGTCCGTGGCCTATCTCGGACGGGCGCACCGCTGGCTGCGGGAGCGGCTCGGCTGAGGGTCAGTTCGGCCGAGGGGCAGTTCGGCTGAGAGTCAGGGGAGTATCGAGTCCACGTATCCGCCGTCGACCCGGACGGCGGCGCCCGTCGTCGCCGAGGCGAGCGGTGAGCTGAGGTAGGCGACCATGTTCGCGATCTCCTCCGGCTCGATGAGCCGCTGGAGGAGCGACTGCGGGCGGTGCAGCCGCATGAACTCGCGCTGTGCCTCGTCCCACGGCAGGGCCGGGTCGACCAGCTCGTAGACGAACTTCTCGACCCCGCCGGTGTGCGTGGGACCGGCGATGACGGAGTTGACAGTGACGCCGGTGCCCGCTGCCTCCTTCGCGAAGCCGCGGGAGACGCCCAGCAGCGCCGTCTTGGAGACGCCGTAGTGGATCATCTCGGCGGGGATGACTATCGCGGAGTCGCTCGCGATGTTGAGCACGCGTCCCCAGCCGCGCGCGGTCATGCCCGGCAGGCTGGAGCGGATCAGGCGGACGGCGGCGAGCACGTTGACGTCGAAGTACCGGCGCCACTCGTCGTCGTCGATCTCGAGCGCCGGCATGCTGCCGAAGATGCCCAGGTTGTTGACCAGGATGTCGACGTCGCCGGTGGCGGCGAGCACCTCCGCCGCACCGGACGCAGTGGTGACGTCGCCGGCCGCGGCGACCAGGTCACGGTCCGCGGACTCCGTCCGAAGCTTGTTGATCGTGTCCGTCACGCCCTCCGCGCGGCGCCCGTTGATCGCCACCCGGGCGCCCGCGTCGGCGAGCGTGGCGGCGATCGCGCGGCCGATGCCCTGGGTCGAGCCGGTCACGAGCGCGGTCTTACCGGTCAGATCGATGCGCATGTTGTCCCCTTGCTGTCTTGTTTGCTGGCCCGCACGTGGCTGGCTGTCCTGCACGTGACTGGGCTGTCCCGCACGTGGCTCGGCCGGTGAGTGGACCCGTGGAGCAGGTGCCGGGCCTGTTGAATTTCGTTCAGCCTCGCCCGCCCCAGTTCACCCAGGCCGAACAATTCAGCACAGCCCGCAGAACCGGTCCTCAGCCGAACATATTCCGGCCTACCTGGCACCTTCCGAAACAGTGCACCTCGCCCAGAGAGCCAGGGACGGGACGGCTGTCGAGGCCGTCGTCGCGCCGGCCGTCGCCGTTGTGGACCGAGTTCTTAGCCCTCTTCCGCGCGGGTCCACCGCTCCCAGAGCCACAGGATCAGGACGATCAGCAGAAAGCCGGGTATCCCGATGGCGCCGAGCTTCCCGAGCCAGTTCGTCACCTCTGCTCCGATGCCGATCTCCGCGCCGTCGGCGGTCGTGGTGCCGTCGCCAGTGCCAGTGCCAGTGCCAGTGCCGTCGACCGTGCCTTCACCAGTGCCGATGCCGTCGCCCGTGCCATCACCGCTGCCGTCACCAGTGCCGTCTCGGCCGCCCGTGTGCGGATCGCCTCCCGCAGCGGGCTGGCCGCCTGCGTCACTCCCGCCTGCGTCACTCCCGCCCGCGTCCGTCCCGCCCGTGTCACTTCCGTTGGCGGAGCCGGTTCCGGGGTTGTCCGATCCGCCGTTCTGCTCGTCGGACGGCTCCCCGCCGATGCCAAACCCGGCGAGCCAGTCGGTAACCGCCGCGCCGATGTCGGGTAGCGGGTCGTCGGCAGTCCCGGAACCGTCGGCGCCGCCACCCTGAGCGCCGTCGCCCTCGAAGCGGTTGGTCCCGGGTGGGGAGTCGGACCCGGCTCCGCCTTCGGGCGGGCTGTCCGTACCGTTAGCTGAGCCGCTGCCGCCACCACCCGTGCCGCCGGGCCCACCTGTTCCGTCGCCAGCACCCGCGTCACCTGCACCGTCGTCGCCACCTGCGTCGCCGTCGCCGCCACCAGCGTTCGCTCCGCCGCCGGAGTCACCGTCGTCAGCGCCGCTACCAGTGCCGGAGCTGGCGCCCTCGCTGCCATCGCTTACGCCTTCACCGCCGCCGCCCTGAGTGGAACCGCCGCCCTCGCTGGCACCACCGCTACCAGCACCCTCGCCTGCGCCACCGCCAGCGTCACCCTCGCCGCTGGTGCCGGAGTCACCACCAGCACCCTCGCCGCCCTCGCCCGCACCGCCCGCGCCCTCATCACCAGCACTGCCCCCGCCAGCACCGCCACCGCCGGCACCGCCACCGCCGCCACCGCCCCCGCCCTCACCACCACTGCCACCGGCACCACCACCGGCACCACCACCGGCACCCGCACCCGCACCCGCACCGGGAATCGGAGCAGACTCGGCCGCAGGCGGATCAGCGGGCTGGTTGGCGACGAGCGCGGCGGCGCCACCTCCGAGACCGAGCACCGCCAGGACACCCGCAGCGATCGCCGCCTCCTTCTTGCCGAACGGACGCGGTGCGCCCGCCCCCGCCGCGCCTGCTCCACCCGCCCCCGCCGCGCCTGCTCCACCCGCACCCGCCGCTCCACCCGCCGCCCCGGCCGCTGCTCCGCCGACCGCAGCGCCGAGAGCTCCGGTGGCCAGCGCTCCTGCGACGACGTGTTGCCCGAGGTCGCGGAGCATCCAGGACACCTCCCGGACGTCCACGAACGCCCTGGTGCACTCGGCGCAGCCGTCCATGTGGGCCTCGAACCGGGTGCGGCGTCGGGGGAGCAGCCGGTCCTTGAGGTAGTCGTGCATCGCGGCGCGGGTGGTGCGGCACTCGGGTTCGTTGACGCCCTGTGCATGGGCGGCGGCGAAGGCGCCGGCGAGGCGTTCCTCCGCACGGCGCAGTCGCATGGTGACGGCGTGGGGCCGCACGCCGAGGTTGGTGGCGATGTCGGCGACGGCCCGGTCGTGGACGTGACGTTCGAGCAGGATCTGCCGGTCGTCGTCGGCCAGGTCGGACAGTGCGGCGCGCAGCATGGTGACGTCGGCGTGCCGTTCGGCGTCGAGCTCTGCTCCAGCGACCGGGGGTGTGAGGCGGTCGAGGGTGTCGTCCTCGACGGGGTGGGCGCGTCCGGCCTCGCGGGTCATGGAGATGGCTTCGTTGACCGCGGCGCGTCGCCAGTACGGGGCGGGGTCCTCGATGATGGTGCCCGTGGAGGCGAGGCGGACCATTTTTTCCAGGGCCCGGCTGGCGGCTTCTTCGGCGTCGATGCCGGGCACGCGGGCGGCGACCGAGCGTACGACGTTGGGGCGATGCACCATCCAGTCGTCAATCTGCAGTGCGCGTGCCGCCGTCATCTCGGATGCCCCCTTCCGATCCGCGATAATTCCACCGCGATCGGGAGGACGCACGACGAATCACACGATGTGCGTCAACGCACTGATTGGCCGGAACGCGGCGATTCCTGCCGTCCGGGGAGCCGGCCCGTCAGGGCGCGGCAGCCGTCGTCCGCGCGCGGTACTCGCTGGGGCTGATGCCGAGCTCGCGCTTGAACGCCGCGCTGAGGGCGAACGCGCTGGAGAAGCCGACGCGGCGGGAGACGGCGGCGAGGGTCGCGTCCGGCTGACGCAGCAGGTCGGCCGCGAGCGCGAGGCGCCGTTCCCGGAGGTAGGTCATCGGAGGCCGGCCCACCAGGGCGGTGAAGCGGCGGGCGAGCGCGGCGCGGGACGTGTTCGTCCGCGCGGCCAGCGTCGCCACGGTCCACGGCTGGTCGGGGCCGGCGTCGAGCAGCCGCAGTGCCTGCCCGACCACCGGGTCGCCGTGGGCCCGGTACCAGGCAGGCAGCGGTGCGCCGGGGCGGTTGAACCAGGCGTGCAGCGCGGCGATGAGCATCAGGTCGAGCGTGCGATCGAGCAGGGTCTGTTGTCCCGGCCCGGCGGTGGAGAGATCGTCCAGGATGGTGGGGCTGACCGGGCACGATCCCTCGTCCGCGCGGACGATCGCGAGTGTCGGCAGTGCCGCGACCAGCGGGCCTGGCACGCCGTCGCGCATCGTGTACCGGCCGCTGAACAGCAGGGTCGGGACGGTCGTGGCCCCGCCAGCGATCGGGGCAACCGGGACAGCCGGAGCAGTCGGCTGGTAGTGGTCGTCCGTGACCACATAGGGCCCGCCACCGGTCAGCACGGCGATGTCGCCGGGGCCGAGCCGCGCGGCGTCGCCGCCCTGCGGGAGTACCAGCGCCGGGCCGTGCAGGGCGCCGATCAGGGCCAGCGGCGAGCCCCCGTCGAAGTGCTGCTCCCAGATGCCGGTACGCGCCGACTGGTGGAAGACCGCCCCGCGCGTGCGGACCCCGTCGAGCATCTCCGCAATCGGGTCGGCGGCGGCCGCCGTCGGCGCTTCCGTGCCCGCCTGCGCGCCCGCCGTCATGCCCGCCTTCAAGCTGGCCCCCATGCTCGCCAGCGTAGACGAACGAGTATGCGGGCGAGCCTGCTCGCCATGGCCCGCCGTCGGCCGCGAACGATTGACTGGAGGGCATGAGCGACGAACTGATCCTGGTCACAGGCGCGACGGGCAAGACGGGACGGCGGGTGGTGCGACTGCTCCAGGAGCGGGGCATCCCCGTACGGGAGGGTTCGCGCTCCGGCAGCACCCGGTTCGACTGGGACGACCCGGCCACCTGGGAGCCGGCGCTGCGCGGCGTGACGGCGACGTACCTGGTCGTCCCCGCGCTCGGCGCCCCGCAGGCGACCGAGGCGCTGGCCGCGTTCGCCCGGCAGGCGGCCGGCCTGGGCGTCCGGCGCGCGGTGCTCGTGTCGCTGCCCGCCGCCGGGACCGCCGACCACGGCCCGGTAGCGGCAGCCGAGCAGGCACTCGGCGAGGCCGGCCTGGCCTGGACGGCGCTGCGGTTGCGCTGGTTCTTCCAGAACTTCAGCGAGGACTTCCTGCGTGACCCCGTCCTGAGCGGCGAGGTCCGGCTCCCCGCCGGTGACGCCCGGGAGGCGTTCGTCGACGCCGACGACATCGCCGAGGTGGCGGTCGCCGCGCTGACCGGCAGCGGGCACGACGGCAAGGCGTACGAGCTGACCGGCCCGCGTCTGCTGACGTTCCACGACACGGTCGCGGCGATCGCCGAGGCGACCGGCCGCGACGTCCGCTACGTGCCCCTGACCGCCGAGGAGTACGCGGACGAGCAGCGCGCGCTCGGCGTACCGGAGGAGTGGGTACAGGTGTCGGACGGCTTTTACGCGCAGTTCCGCAGCGGCGACCTGGCCTCGGTCAGCGGCGACGTCGAGCGGGTGCTCGGCCGCCCGCCCCGCGACTTCGCGGACTTCGTCAAGGCCGCTGTGGCCGACGGCGCTTGGTCGGCCTGAGCGGGCGGGGCCTGAGCGGGCGGGCCTGAGCGGCCGGCCCGCCGGTCACCCCTCGCGTCGGCGCAGCACGACACCTCGGAGGAAGCCCGCCTGGCCGGCGTGCTGCATGTCGTCGTTGATCACGCTGACGAGCCGCACACCGAGGGTGACCGGCGGGTCCCACGACTCGTCGATCACCCGGTCGAGGTCGTCGTCGGACAGGGTGCTCAGGTAGCGCAGCGTGCGTTCGTGCACCGCGTCGTGATAACCCGTGAGCAGGTCGCCCGACGGGACCCGGACGGCGGAGACCTCGTCGGTGTCGTGCCCGTACCCGGTCTCCTCGGCCGGGAAGGGCAGCCCGAAGCGGCGGTCCCACCCGTCGTCCGACCAGACCTGGCTGGTGCCCGCCGCGTCCGCGACGTGGTCGTCCTGGACCCGGGTCAGGTGCCAGACGAGCCAGGTGATCGAGTTCGCGTCCTCGTCGAGGCGAAACGCGAGCTCCTCGCCCGACAGCCCGAGGACGGCGCTGTGCACCGTCTCCTTGATCCGGCCGAACGCATCTACGAGCAGGTCGGTACCGCGCATGACGATCGTTCCTCTCGAGCTCGACGTCTCGTTCCAGTGCCACGATGCCACGACGGGCCGGGTGGCCGCGGTGTCAGCGCAGCAGGTCCATCGGATCAGGGGTGAGCGGCTTGCCGGGCAGCGTCGAACCGGACCCCGTCCGTAGCCCGTCCAGGGTCAGGGCCAGCATCCGGGCGTGCACGGTGTCCGGCAGCGCTCCGGCGGAGGCCCGCAGCCCGCTGATCACGAGGGTGATCAGGATGACCACGTCACCGGTGTCGACGTCCGGACGGAGCGTTCCCGCCTGCTGCCCGGCGCGGACCAGGCCGTTGATCACGGACAGCAGCTCCTGGGCGGTAGCCAGAGCCTCGGGGTCGTCCAGGATGACCGTCCGGATGGCCGGAGACAGCACCGTGGAGCGCAGGGTGAACCAGAGGTCCGGCAGGTTCTCGAGCACGCCGAGGAACGACTCCCAGCCCTGCCCGCCGTCGGCCTGGGCTCGGTTCGCGTGCGTCAGCAGGACGGCGAGGCTCTCGCGCGCGACCTCCCGGACCAGCGCCTCGCGGTCGGGAAACCGCCGGTAGAGCGTTCCGACGCCGACGCCTGCCCGCCGGGCGATCTCCTCCATCGGTACGTCAGCACCGCGCTCGGCGAACAGGGTCTTGGCCGCCGCGACGATCTGGTCGCGGTTGCGGCGCGCGTCGATCCGAAGCGCCTGCGGCTCCGTCATCGCGTCACGCACCTTCGTCGTCGGGTCGGCTCCAACTATCTCATTCGCTCTATCTGATTCGCTGCCGGGCTAAATGTGGACGGAAGGGTTCCGGTTTGTTAGCGTCCGAGTAACCGGAGGGAATCCTTCCGGATAAGGCCAGCCAAGGGAGCCGATCGTGACCGCAGAAGCGCTACCTACCCTTCCCATCGGACGCACCTGTCCTTACGCCCCGCGCGCGGAGCACGTCCGGCTCCAGGAGCAGGAGCCGGTCAGCAAGGTCACGCTGCCCTCGGGGAGCGACGCCTGGGTCGTCGCCCGCTTCGGCGACGTCCGCACGGTGCTGTCGGACGCCCGCTTCAGCGCCGACCGGGACCGCCCCGGGTTCCCCCGGATCGGCTCCCAGGACCTGGAGCCCGCCGAGCGACCCGCGTCGCCGTTCCCCAAGATGATGCTCTCCATGGACGCACCGGAGCACGGACCCGCCCGCCGCGCGGTGCTCGGTGAGTTCACCCATCGCCGGCTGGCCGCGCTCGAGCCGCGCATCCAGGAGATCGTGGACGAGCACATCGACGCGATGCTCGCGGGGCCGCGCCCGGTCGATCTGATCCAGGCGCTGGCGCTACCGGTCCCGTCGCTGGTGATCTGCGAGCTGCTCGGTGTGCCGTACGAGGACCACGACTTCTTCCAGGAGCGGTCGGCGCTGATCGTGAAGCAGAACGATCGGCCAGAGGACGCCCCCAACGCCCAGCGGGCCATGCAGGAGCTCGCGGGCTACCTCGACGGGCTGCTGCGAGCCAAGGAGGAGACTCCCGCCGACGACCTGCTGGGCCGGCAGATCCTCCGGCAGCGTGAGACGAACGGCGCCGTCGACCGGGCGGAGCTGGTCGGCCTGTCCTTCCTCCTGCTGGTCGCGGGGCACGAGACGACGGCGAACATGATCGGGCTGGGCGTGCTCGAGCTGAGCCAGAATCCGAAGGCGCGCGAGACGATCCAGCAGGACCCGGACAAGACCTTGTCCGCCGTCGACGAGATGCTGCGCTACTTCACCATCGCCGAGCCCGTGCTCGCGCGGACCGTGACGGAGGACGTCGAGCTGGGCGGCCAGCTCCTCAAAGCCGGGGACGGCGTCCTGACGCTCTCGCACGTGGCCAACCGCGACCCTGAGGTGTTCGAGGATCCGGACGAGTTCGACGTGGAGCGCGGCGGCCGTCGTCACCTCGCCTTCGGCTACGGCGCGCACCAGTGCCTCGGCCAGAACCTCGCCCGGCTGGAGCTGCAGGTCGTCGTCGACACCCTGCTGCGCCGTATCCCCGGCATCCGTCCGGCCGTGCCCGTCGAGGACCTGACGTTCAAGGACGACGCGATCGTCTACGGGCTCCGCGAGCTCCCGGTGACCTGGTAGCCCTCACCGGGAGCTCGCCCGAGAGGGCTACGCGCCGACCACCCCGCCGTCCTCCCGGGTGATGACGATCGTGGCGGACCGCGGGCGGCCGGTCGGGCTGTAGTCGGGCCAGCTCGAGCTGGCGCGCGGGTTCTCCGGAGTTCCCGTGTCGCCGGGGTGCTGGATGTTGACGAACAGGGACCGGCCGTCCGGGGTGGCGGTGATGCCGGTGATCTCGCAGCGCGGGGGACCCACCAGGAACCGGCGGATGTCGCCCCGCCGGGTGTCGGCCACGAGCATCTGGTTGTTCTGGTTGGCGCCGTCGACCTGGGGCTGGGCGCCGTCGGTCAGGATCCAGAGCCGGCCGACGGCGTCGAACCAGAGGCCGTCGGGGGAGCCGAACGCCTGGTCCGGCGGGACCGTGGCGCCGCTGGCCTGGTCCCCGGCGAGCAGGAAGATGTCCCAGTCGAACCGCACCGCGCTCGGGTTGCCGTCCTCGTCGATCTTCATGATGTGCCCGAACCGGTTGTTCAGGCGCGGGTTCGCCGCGTCCACGGTCTCGGTGCGCGCGGTGTTGTTCGTGCAGGTGAAGTACACGGCGCCGGTGCCCGGCTGCACCGTGCACCACTCCGGCCGGTCCATCGGCGTCGCGCCGACGGCGTCGGCGGCGAGGCGTGTGTGGATCAGCACCTCGGCCTGGTCCGCGAAGCCGTCCGCCGCGGTCAGCCCGGGCTCGCCGTGCACCAGGGGGAGCCACCGGCCGGAGCCGTCCTCGTCGAACCTGGCGACGTACAGCGTGCCCTCGTCGAGCGGGCTGCGCCCGGCCCGGCGCGCCTTGGCGATCGGCTCCGCGCCCACGAACTTGTAGAAGTAGTCGAACTGCGTGTCGTCGCCCATGTAGACGACGGCCTCGCCCCGGCGCCCCCGCACGACGACGGCGTTCTCGTGCTCCATGCGGCCCAGCGCCGTGCGCTTCTTCGGCGTCGACCCCGGGTCGAACGGGTCGACCTCCACCACCCAGCCGAACCGGTTGAACTCGTTCGGCTCGGTCCGCATGTCGAACCGGCTCTCGGTGGTGTGCCAGGGGTACGGGCTCTCCGAGCCGATGCCGTAGCGCTCCTCGACCGACCCGGCGGGCGGCGGCTGCTCGCCGTAGTAGAAGTACTTGTTGATCGTCTCCTCGCAGGTCAGGTACGTGTCCCACGGCGTGGGGCCGCTGGCGCAGTTGTTCAGGGTGCCCAGCACCCGCACGCCCTCGGGGTCCGCGTTCGTGCGCATCAGGGAGTGCTTGGCCGCGGGGCCGGTGATCTCGATCGGCGTGGTCATGGTGATCCGGCGGGCGAACCGCGACTCGGCGACGTGCCAGCCGCCGTCGCGGTCCTCCTCGACCTGGATGACCGAGACGCCGTGCGCCGCCATCGACTTGGCGGTCTTCTCGGGGGACCAGGCCGCCCGGCCGTCCGTGTGCAGCAGGTTCTCGGTGGTGGCCTCGTGGTTGACGCAGAGCAGGCCGGAGCGGCGGTCCCGCAGCGGGAAGAACCACATGCCGTCGTGGTGGTCCCCGGCCTGCCGGGCCTGGTCGGCCGCGCTGTTGCTCGCGTCCTCGGCGAAAGCCGGCCCGGACGGGACGATCGGGTGGCCCCACGGGTAGAGGACCTGGTAGCGGTAGCCCGGCGGCAGCACGACGGCGTCCGCCGTGCTGGGCGCGACGGCGGGGAAGCCGAGCAGCGGCCGCCCTCCGCCGTGTCCGCCGCCGTGCCCACCTGCGTGGACCGCGCTCTCCGCGACGCCGGCCGCGGCGTCCGGGTCCCCGAAGAACGCAGCGGCGGCGGCAGCCAGGCCGCCGGCCATCGCGGTCCGGCGGGACAGGCGGAGCTCGGCGAGCTCGGAGATCGACGGCGGACGGGGCATGTCGGCGTTCACTGAGGGCTCCAACCTAGGGGCGCGGACCGCTGAGCGGCCGGGACGCGTGCCACGGTAGGTAGCCGAGATGGCCGGGTCCCCACACCCATGTGAACGACGGCGAAAGACGGTCCGAGTGCAGGTCAGGCCCCGGGGCTCAGTCGCAGGACAGGCGGATCAGCACCTTGCTGCTGCCCGGGCCGGCGGCAGCGGCCAGCGCCTCGCCCGCCTGCTCGATGCCGAAGCGGTGCGTGACCACCGCGGACACGTCGAGCCCGTCGCCGAGGGCAGCGAGGGCGTCGCCGATCTCCTCGACGAACCGGTAGGCCCCGACCCACGTGATCTCGCGGGTGACGAGGTCGCCGAGGGCAGCAGGTGCGGCAGTCCCGGGCAGGTTGCCGACCTGGACGACGGTGCCGCCGCGCGCGGTGGCCCGCAGCACCCCGCCCAGGGCCGCCGGCGCGCCGGAGGCCTCGAACACGAGCTCGCAGTCCTCGGGCAGCCGGTCGCCCGAGCCGATGTCGAGGACCCGGTCGGCGCCCAGCTCCTTGGCCACGGCCAGCGAAGACGCGGAGAGGTCGGCCGCGGTGACCGACGCCGCACCCGCGTGCTTCGCGGCGGCGACGACGAGGCAGCCGATGGGGCCGGCGCCGTTGACCAGCACGTCGCGTCCGCGGACACCCGCGCCGATCTGGCCCGCGCGGTTCACCGCGTGCATCGCCACGGCCAGCGGCTCGGCGAGGGCGCCCTGCTCGGTGCTCACGCCGTCGGGCAGCCGCCGCAGCTGCTGGGCCTGGACCGCCCGCAGCTCGCTGAACCCGCCGTCGGTGTGCGGGTGGAAGGCCGCCGAACCGAAGTACCGCACCCGCGAGTGCAGGTTGGTCCGCCCTGCCAGCCGTTGCGGCAGGACCGAACCGTCGGCGGCCTGCGCCGGGTGCACGGTGACCGGCGTGCCGGGCTCCCAGCCGGTGACGCCAGGCCCGCTCGTGACCACCCGGCCGGCCACCTCGTGACCGAGGACGAGCGGGTCGCGCAGGACGGCGGTGCCGGACGCGCCGTTCTTCCAGTAGGACACGTCCGACCCGCACACCCCGCCCCACTCCATGGCGACGACCACCTCGCCGGGGCCGGCGACGGGGTCCGGGCGCTCCTCGACCCGCAGGTCGCCGGCGCCGTGCACGACGACGGCCCTCATGCGGCGTCCTCCAGCCGGACCAGGTCGCGGCCACGGGTCTCGGGGGCGAGCCGGGCGGCGATCAGCGTGATCGTGGAGTAGACGATGAGCATCGCGGCGATGGGCCACCAGCTGCCGGTGGCCGCGGTGAGCGAGGCGGCGACGACCGGGCCGATGGCGGTGGCGAGGATGCCGCCGATCTCCTTGGAGAGGGCCAGCTGCGTGAACCGGTTCCGGGCGCCGAACAGCTCGGCCATGGTGACGCTCTCCAGTGCGAACAGGCCGAGGACACCGAGGTTGAGTCCGGCGATCATGCCGAGCATCAGGCCGGTGGTGGTGCCGCTGGTGATCAGCAGCATCATCGGGAAGGCGAGCGCGATGGTGATCAGGGACAGCGCGGTGTACATCGGGCGCCGGCCGAAGCGGTCGCCGAGCATGCCGATCAGGGGCACCGTCGCGAAGCCGATGATGGAGCCCCACATGATGGCCTCGGTGGCCAGCGCGCGGTCCATCGCGAGCGTGGTGGCGACGTAGCCGACCAGGAAGGTCTGCACCAGCCCGGAGTTGCCGGCCTGGCCGAACCGCAGGGCCAGCGCCAGGAAGAACACCTTGCCCTTGCGCTGCTTGAGGGCTGCTTGGAGCACCGGCTCCGCGGTGGCGGTCTTGGCCTCGTCGCGGGAGAGCTCGTCGCTGCGGGAGAGCTCGTCGCGCGAGAGGGCGACGCCGTCCACGACGTCGGCACGAGCCTCGAAGACCGGGCTCTCCTTGACGTTGGTGCGGATCCAGACGGCGAAGATCATGAGCACGAAGCTGAGCAGGAACGGGAGCCGCCAGCCCCAGCTGAGCAGCTGCTGCTCGCTGAGCACCGCAAGCAGCAGCGCCCACAGGGCCGACGCCGCCAGGGTGCCGGAGTTGGTGCCGAGCGAGACCAGCGAGGCGACGAGGCCGCGACGTCGGACGGGCGCGTACTCGGCGAGCAGCACCGTGGCGCCCGCGATCTCCGCGCCCGCGCCGAAGCCCTGGACCAGCCGCAGCACGACGAGCAGGATCGGCGCCAGGATGCCGACCATCTGGTACGTCGGCAGGACGCCGATCAGGGTCGTGGACACGCCCATGAGTGCCACGGTGATGAACAGGACCTTGCGGCGGCCGAGCCGGTCACCCATGCGGCCGAAGTAGATGGCGCCCGCGAGCCGCGCCACGTAGCCGACGCCGTAGGTGGCCATCGCGGCGATCAGGCCGATCGCGGGGCTGACGTCAGGGAAGAAGATCTTGTTGAACACGATCGCCGCCGCCAGCGAGTACAGCTGGAAGTCCATGAACTCCATGGCCGTGCCGAGCCAGCCGGAGACGGCAGCCTTGGTGAGGTCCTTGGTCGACCGGGTGACGGTCTTGTCCGAGGGAGTGCCCGACGGGGTACCTGGTGGGGTCATAGCTGTTTCCGCCATTGGAAGAGTGCTCCTTGCCTTCTTTGGCTTGCCTTCTTGGCTGACGTCGCTGTCTGGAACGCCGGTTAACTGATGTGTGGCAGTTCTTGTATGTAAGCAGCGTCGACAAGGAGGTGTCAACCGTCGTGGTGTGGAAGCGTGCCTCCTCTCGCCTAGACTCGCGGGCATGGGGGAAGCCTCGAACCGGTCCAACAGGCGAGTCGTCTACGAGACGCTGCGCCGCAAGGTGCTCACCCTTGAGCTGCCGCCTGGCGCCTCCCTGTCGGAGAACGAGCTCGCGGCGTCCCTCGGCGTCAGCCGGACGCCGGTGCGCGAGAGCCTGATCCTCCTCGGCGAGGAGGGCCTGGTCAGGGTGTTCCCCAAGGTCGGGTCGTTCGTGTCCCGGGTGGACGCCGAACGCGTGGCGGACGCGCAGTTCCTCCGCGAGGCGGTCGAGCTGGCCGCGTTCGACGACATCCCGGAAGCCCTTGACCCGGATCTGGTCGCCGAGCTGCGCGCCAACCTGGAGCAGCAGCGGGAGGCGCGGCACGACCTCGAGAAGTTCTTCGAGCTGGATGAGGCGTTCCACCACGGGCTCCTGCGCCTCAGCGGGCACGGCAGGGCTTGGTCGACGGTCGTCGCCGCCAAGGGGCACCTGGACCGCGCGCGCCGCCTCGGCCTGCAGGAGACGAACGGCATGGGCCGCTTCGTCGACGAGCACCACTCCATTCTTGATGCGGTGGTCGCCGGCGACGCCTCCAGCGCCCGCGACAGCCTCCGGGGCCACCTCCGCGCCGTGTTCGACGACATCGAGAAGACCCGGCAGCGCTCGCCGGAGCTCTTCGCCGCGGACGACGGGTCCGTCCCGGTGCGCCGCAGCATCGCCGTCTGGGAGTAGCTGGCGGCTACGCGGGTTCGGCGCGGTCGTCGAAGCCGCTGCCAGATTCCGTGCGCGCGCTCGCGGGACGGGACGGGGCGGGGCGGGGCGGCCGTCGCCGCCGCCGCGTCCACCGCGACCGGGGCGCTCCTGTGGGCCCTGCCCGATGTCGTGGGGCTGCCCGCCTACGCAGCGGTGCTCGGGCTCACGGGACTGCTGGCGATGGTGACCGTGTTCCTGGCCGGCTGGCTGGCTGGCCGGCCGGCCAGCGGGCGGGCCGGACACGACTCGTCAGGCAAATAAGTGGAGCGAGGCGGCCTGATTGATTCCCGGTCAGGCCGCCTCGGCGGTCGCCGACGGTGACGGGTCCGGCGGGCTTGGTGGGCTCGGTGGGCTCGGCAGCCGGATCGGGCGGGTTGGGTCACGCCAGGTTCGGCTGGCCGGTCGGTCGGCTTCGGCGGGTGACGGCGGCTCCGTGGTCTGGTCGGTGCCCGTTGGGGGTGGGGCTTCGATGGGTTCGGCTAGGCGGATGCGGTGGCCGTAGGCGTCGGTGAAGGCCCATCCGGTCTCGAGCAGGGCCTCGGCGGCAGCACCGTTGTCCGCGGTGGCGGGCTTGCCGGTCCAGTGCATGGTGATGCCCTTGGTGTCGACGAGCTGGTGGTGGTACCAGCACAGCAGCGCGCTGTTGGTGACGGAGGTGTTTCCGCCGTCGGCCCAGTGGGTGATGGCGTGGTGGACCTCGCATCGTGAGGGTGGTTGGTCGCATCCGGGGTAGACGCAGTGTTGGTCTCGGGCGATGACGGCGCGTCGCATCTGCCCCGACACGGTGCGTTGGGCGCGTCCGACGTCCAGGACGGCGCCGTCGGGTCCGAACACGATCCTGGTGATGGCGCTGTGGCACGCCAGGCGGCGTACCAGCGCTCGTGGTGCACGGCCGCCGGTCTCGGTGAACACCGGGCCACCCGAGGACAAGAAGCCGGACACTGTCCCGGACAACGTCGTATCCGCCGTACCCCAGCCGTTCGGACCTCCACCTGGCCTTTCCGGGCTTCCATCCGGGCTTGGAGTGAGGCTTCCGACCGGCTCTCCAGCCGCTGGGCCGCTGTTCACCGCGCCTGCACCTGCGTCGGTGCCCGTGCCCGTGATCTTCACACCCGCGCCGAGGCGCTTGCCACGACCGGGCCGTGCCTGTCCGCAAGACAGGCACAGACCGTCACGGGTCCGGGTGACCTGAGCGACGAACTCGCTCCAGGACACCGTCACGTTCAGGTGCGGCGCGATGGCCGCTCCCGGGGAGGCCTGGTTGGTGTCCAGGACGACCCGGGCGACGTCCGCGAGGCCCTGCGCGCGACGCTGCGTCGTGGTGCGGGTGTCTTCCGTTGACGGGGCGCCCAGGACCGC
>NZ_JBFAAH010000008.1:0-200016 GCF_040639635.1 Promicromonospora sp. NPDC023805
GTCGACGCCGACGGCAGGGCGGTGTCGATGACCAACACCATCACCAACTACTGGGGCAGCGGGCAGTACTTCGAGATCGGTCCATTAAACGACCGATCTCGAAGCAACCGACCGAACTCAGTTCAGGCCGCGTGCATCTGACCGATCTTGCGGCACCACAACTGACAAGACGAGCTGCGGAGATCCGGCGCTAGTCGCGTGCGGCCGTCCAGGTGATGCGTTCGGTGACGCTGATCGAGTCGAGCGCCGCGAGCTGCCCGTCGGTCTCGCGCCGTCTCGCCTCGGCCGCCGACGGCAACCAGACGGGGTTGTCCGGATGCAGCGGGAGCACGACGAGGCGCAGCTCGGCCGGCAGCGCGCCGAGCGTCCCGAGGTCGAGCCGCCACGGTGTGCCGTCCCAGAACCTGTCGGCGACGACCGTGCCGTCGACCTCCAGCAGCGCCACGTCACCCGCCCACTCCAGGTCGATGACGGCGTCGACGCCCGGTTCCGCGGTCCACGAGGGCAGCTCGACGGTCCAGACGGCGCCCGTCCGGCGCACGAGGTCGTGGCTCGGGGCGGCGCCGCGCGTGCTCGTGCCGCCGTAGCCCGCTGGCACCTCGCCGGACGGACGTTCCGCGACGATGGCGCACCCGCCCGAACGCGGCTCGGCGTCCGGGCCGGCGAGCCGCACGAACTGGCCCGACGCCGGTTCCCAGCGCTCGACCACACCCGCCGTCGTGCCGGTCGTCCGCGCGGCGAGCGAGCCATCCGCAGCGGTCCAGAGATCGTCGTCCGCGACCAGCAGCGTGCGGCGACCGCCGCGGTCGAGCACCCAGGTCCGGGCCGCCCGGTCCGGTCCGAGGACGAGGACGTCGAGCGCCGTCCCGGTGGTGCGGACCTCCAGCAGCGCGCTGTCGTCCACGGTGACCGCCCAGGCGCCATCGGCGAGAGCGACCGCTCCCGTCCGTGCGACGACGTCCACGGCCGGATCGGCGAACGCGAGCGCTGGGTCGATGCCTCGTTCCGCGCGGAGCACGAGGGTCACCCGGTCGGCATCGTCGTCGAGGATAGTGACCGCCGACGCGGTCGCCCACTCGATCTCGGGCGCGCCGGCGAGGCGCAGGCCCACGGGCCAGCGCGCCATCGTGCCCGCGGGGATCGCCACCGGCGCGGTGGGGAGCTCGACGACCCGGTCGGTGAGCTCGACGGCGAACCGGGTCGGCTCGGCGTCCCGCATCTCGATGTACGGCTGGTGCTGCCCGATCACGACGAAACCGCTGGTGCCATCGCTGCGCAGCGCCCACCGCAGCGTGCCCGCGTCGTCCAGGTCCGCGGGCTGGGTCTCCGGCATCGACGCGGACATCGTCGCGACGCGGTCACCGAAGGCGGCGAGGAACGCGTGCTGGTCACGCAGCAGGTCGAACGACGGCGACCTCGAACCCGCGGCACCGATCGGCGCGTGGAAGTCGTAGTCGAACACCGGGAGGTCGTTGGGGTACCCGGTAGCGAGAGATTCCTGCAGGTCCGGGCCGCGCCAGACGTTGCTGCCGCCGGCGTACAGGTAGTAGCCCTGCCAGACCGAGCCGTTGCCGATCTTGGTGTGGGCGATCGCCGCGATGTCCGCGGGCTGGAGCACGGGCCGCCGGTGGTAGGACGTCGCCATGCCGCCCCCGAGCTCGCAGGTCGCCGCGGGGCCGCGGTGCTCGGACGCCGGCGTCGGCGTCGGCGCACCGGCGTCCTCCCGCTGGTCGGAGCCGATGCCGGGGTCGTCCCAGACGTGGCCGAAGAAGTAGTGCGCCCGGAAGCTGGCGTCCCACGGGTGGTCGGACGGCACCCAGAACCCGTCGCCGTACCCGCCGTACAGCGGGATCACCTCGTTCGGCAGCTCGGCGCCGCCCCAGGCGGTCGCCGTCCAGATCGACGCCTCGATCCCGGCTTCGCGGGCCAGACCGATCAGGGTCCTGAGGTGCCCGGGCTGGTCGTAGAGCTCGTTCTCGATCTGCACCGCGGCGACGGGCCCGCCCGGTCGGACGCGACCCGCCAGGTGAGCGCCGAGTGCGCCGAACCATCCCCGGACGACGTCGAGATAGCCGGGATCGTCGCTGCGATGCCGGACGTCGAGCTCCTGCACCCAGTCGGGCAGGCCGCCGTTGCGGACCTCGCCGTGGGCCCAGGGCCCGATGCGCAGGACGACGTCCAGCCCCGCGGCCTCCGCCGTGTCGATGAACGCGGCGACGTCGAGACCGCCGTCGAACGACGCCTTGCCCCGCTCGGCCTCGTGATGGATCCAGATGACGTAGGTCGAGACCGCCGTCACGCCACCGGCGCGCATGAGCCGGAGCCTGGCGTCCCAGTCGGAGCGGGGCACGCGGGAGAAGTGGAGCTCACCGGAGACGGGGATCACCGGACGGCCGGCCCTGCTGAGGTGCGTCGGCCCTGGGACCAGTCGCCCGCCGGTGCCGGTGATCGCCTCGGACGGCGCGAGCGGTGCGGTCCACGCCTGGAACCGGCTGCGTGAGACGCCTGCGGCTGCTGCGGCCAGGTGCATTCCGTTCTCTCCTTCGAGCAGGTGCGTGCTGCGGCCGAGCGAGCCTACTCCGAGCGCCTCTACCGGGGCTGGGACGGTGCGACCCGGCCGGCGCCCCGCATGTGATGCAGGGCACATCTCCAGCCTGCTTCCTTTTTGCGACACTCCGTCGTAATGTGTTTTTACGACAGAGTGTCGCGGCAATGCGAAGGGGACGAACGCATGGAGCAGAGGACGAACAGACGGGCACTGGTCGTGGGCCTCGGGATCGCGGGGATGTCCGCAGCGGTCGGGCTGCGCGAGGCAGGCTGGACGCCGGTGCTCGTGGAGCGTTCACCCGAGCGCCGGACCGGCGGGTACTTCGTCGGGCTGTTCCCCGAGGGCAAGCAGGCCGCAAAGGACCTGGGTGTGCAGGAGCACCTGCACACCCGCAACCCTGTGTCCGGCACCGAGTGGTCGATCGACCGGCGCGGCCGGCACCACGAGTGGCCCGGATTCCTCGACCAGCCGGGCGAGCCGGCCGCCGTCCTGCGCGGTGACATCGAGGCAGCGCTGTGGCACTCGCTCCGGGAGGACGCCGAGCTCGAACCCGTCGAGGTGCGGTTCGGCACTCGCCCGGTGGAGATCATCGACCAGGCCGAGGCGGCGGACGTCGTGCTGGAGGACGCCACCGGAGAGCGTCGCAGGGAGACCTTCGACCTGGTCGTGGGCGCCGACGGGCTGCGTTCGAGCGTGCGCGCCATGGTCTTCGGTCCGCACCAGGAGTTCATGGAGTCGTGGAACGCGATCATCTGCGCGTTCGAGCTGGACGAGCAGGTGCCTGGTTACGGCCCGCAGGACGGCGTCATCGTGGCCCGGGCCGGGCGTGCTGCCTGGACGTTCGGATTCAGCGACCACACCCCGACCATGCTGTTCACCTACCGCACCGACGACGAGGACGCCCAGTTCGTACGCCCCCCGCTGGAGACGCTGGAGGCCGCGTTCGACGGCCTGGACCACCCCGCCGTCACGCACGGCCTCCAGACGCTCCGGACCGCGCCGAACTACCTCTTCGACTCGGTGCACCAGGTCAAGATGCCCACCTGGCACCGCGGGCACGTCGTACTGGTGGGCGACTCCGCATGGTGCCTGAACCTGTACTCCGGCATGGGGTCGTCGGCAGGGCTGCGGGGCGGGGCGGCGCTCGGCCAGGCGCTGAAGGACCACCCGGAAGACCTGAACGCGGCCCTGACAGCCTGGGAGGCGCAGCTGCGGCCACTGATCACCACGCACCAGAAGCGGGCTCGGCTCGTGCAGCACCTCTTCGTCCCGACCGGGCGCATCAGCGAGGCCCTGCGCAACACCGCCCTGCGCACCCTGGCCGCGGTCAACTACCTGAAGTCACGCCTGCCCGGCGCCGGCCCGAGCACCACCTCCTCGAGCACCCCGCCGGGAGCGCCGGCAACACGCGAGGTGACGACCGGTGAGAACGTCGGGAGCGCGCCGGGCGGGCGGTGATACTGGGGCCATGCCACGGATCAAGGCCCCGAGCGTGGAGGCGCACCACGAGCTCGTCTGGCAGGCCGTCACCGACGCCCTGGGCGAGCTGCTGACCGAGCGGGACTACGAGAGCATCAACCTCGGCCACATCGCCGCGCGCGCCGGCCTGGCGCGCAACACCCTGTACAACTACGCCAGCGACAAGACCTCCCTCGTACTGGCGATCGCCGAACGAACCAGCCGGCCCGTCCTGGCCAAGGTCACCGCGATCGCCGACGCGCCGGAACCCGCTGCCGAACGAACCCGGCAGATCATCAGCGAGCTGCTGCACGCCTTCACCAGCAGCACTTTCCGCCTGATCCTGCAGCCGGCAGCGGCAGCGACCGGTCCGCTCGACGCCGTGGACGTCCGGGAAGGCCCTTTCGGGGCCGTCCCGGACGCCATGGACAAGGTCATCCGCGACGGTATCCGCAGCGGCGAGTTCCGCGCCGTGGACGACGTCCCCCTGACCGCCTGGCTGCTCAGCGGCATCATGCGTACCGCCGCCGACCGGATGACGCGTGGCCAGCTTCGACCGGACGACCTGATCGGCCCCGTGCAGGACCTCGTCGTGGGTGCCTTGGCGCAGACCACACCCACCTCGCCCGGGCCCGCATGAGCGTGCCCCCTTCGTACCCGCGGCAACGCCTCGATCCGCGTTCCCCGTAGTTCGTGACCACCGAACGTGGGCCAAGGACTCCCGGGCCGTTCGGACGTTGGAGTCAGCGGGAGACCGGACGTACGGCGCCTCCTGGGGCGGGCTCCTGCGGTAGGCGCATGGTGAACGTTGCTCCCTTGCCGGGCCCGGCGGATTCCGCGGTGATGTCTCCACCATGGGCCCGGGCGATGCCGCGGGCGATGGCCAGGCCAATGCCGCTGCCGCCGGCGGCAGCGGGCCTGCCGGGATGCTCGAGGCGTTCGAAGCGGTGGAAGATGCGTTCGAGGTCGTGTTCGGCAATGCCGACGCCGTCGTCCGTGACCCGGACGATCAAGTGGTTCCCGGGGCGCGACTCGGTGTGCACGGACAGCGCCACGCGCCCGTGCGGATCGCAGGCGGCCAGTGCGTTCCCGAGCAGGTTCACCAGGACCTGGGTGATCCGGTCCGGGTCGCAGAGAGCGAGGGCAGAGAGGCCCGGGTCGACGACGAGGTTCACCAGCTGGTCGTCGTACTGGGGGCGCAACCGCTCGGCGGTCTTCCTTGCCACCATGGTCACGTCGGTGAGCTCGCGGTGAAGGTCGAAGGCGCCTTCCTCCGCCCGGGACAGGCTGGAGAGGTCGCCCGTCAGGCGCTGCAACCGGTCCAGGTCGTCGGCGAGCGACGCGAACATCGCCTCGTCGGGGAGGAAGACGCCGTCGGCCATGCCCTCGATCTGGCCGCGCAGGATGGTGATGGGGGTCCGCATCTCGTGGGCCACCTCGGAGATCAGGCGGGCGCGGCGGCGTTCGGTGTCGGCGAGGGCTGCTGACAGCATGTTGACGTTGTCGACCAGCGCTGCCAGGCCCGGCTCGCCGGGGAGCTCGAGGACGTCGTCGTAGTGTCCCTCGGCGAGCCGACGTGTGGCGGTACGCACCCTGTCGAGCGGGCGCAGCAGAAACCGCGACAGGGCTATGGACACCGGGACGGCCGCGGCCAGTCCGAGCCAGAGGCCGACCTGCAGGACCACGTCGCCCTCGATGTCGCCGAGCCCGAGCCACTCCTCGATCAGCGCGCTCGTCACCGCCATGGACAGCAGTGCCAGCAGGAGCACCATGACGTGCGAGAGCACCAACCGGTTGCGCAGCGACAGACGCTGCTGGAACCGGCGCAGCCGCGCACGGTACCTGTGATCGGACGGCGGCATGGGCGAGTGTCCTTCCTTGCCGCTAGGCGGGAGACCCGACGAACCGGTAGCCGATGGTGCGGACGGTTCCTACGAACCGCGCTGCGCTCACGTCGTCGCCGAGCGCGCGCCGCAGAGTGCGGATGTGCACGTCCACGACGCGCTCGTCACCGAAGAAGTCCTCGCCCCACACCTGGGCCAGCAGTCCGCGCCGGGTGAAGACCCGCCCCGGCGCCCGGGCCATCGCGAACAGCAGATCGAAGTCGAGAGCCGACAGCTCCACTGTCCGGTCGGCATCGACCAGCACGGTCCGCGTCGCGGGATCTACAGCCAGCCCTTCGAAGCGCAGGACGCCGTCCTCCTGGGCCGGTTCCGCGCGCCGCAGGATGGCGCGCACCCGTAGCGCCAGCTCACGGGGGCTGAACGGCTTGGTGACGTAGTCATCGCTGCCGGTGGTGAAGCCGATCAGCCGGTCGACCTCCTCGTCCCGGGCGGTGAGCATGATGACCGGAACCTGGCTCGCCTCGCGGATACGGCGCAGGACCTGGAATCCGTCCAGCCCGGGAAGCATCACGTCGAGCACCACCAGGTCCGGTCGGCCCTCGGCGACCGCCCGGAGTGCGGACGGTCCGTCCGCGGCTTCGACGACGTCGAACCCGTCCGCCTCCAGGTAGCCGCGCACGGTCATGCGAATCTTGGGCTCGTCGTCGACGACCAGAACGCACTGCGTACCCATCGTGCTCACTTTCGGTCACTGAGCTGGTGAGGGCCGTCATGACCGCGGGGTCGACCGGCGGGAGCAGCGGGCCTCGACTGCGGCCAGTCTACGAGGTACGTCGTGGCCGCCGCCGATCTGCGGGCGGGCCATCCTCATCCGTCCGGCCATGACCGTGCACAGGGCGCCTCAGCGCGAGCCGGCACGGTCGATTCGCCGCCGCAGCTTCGGGAACTGGGCAAGGGCGTTCGTCCGCTCGAGCGCGATCCGCTGGCGCCGGCTGTAGATCTTGTCGACGGTCGGTTCGGGGTCGCCTGTCCGCAGGAGCGGCAGCTGTCCCTCGAGGAAGGGCATCGTCTCGACGTTGTCGGCCGCATAGAGATGGCGGGTCGCAGGCCAGTCGCTGCCGAACATGATGTGGTCGGCGGGCACCAGTGACGACAGCGGCTGCAGCTGCGCGGCGGTGAATGCCTGTGCGTCGTCGAAGTACATCCGCGAGAGGTACGTGAGAGGGCCTTCCGGCAGCACCTCGTTGAACGGCGGGAAGGCCGAGTGCCGGGTCGCGAGCCGATAGGCCAGGAACGGCAGCGCCCCGCCGCAGTGCGTGAAGTGCCAGCGGATGTTCGGGTAGTCCCGAAGGACACCGTTGTAGATCAGGCTCGTCATCGAACGGGTGGCGTCGAACGTGTACT
The DNA here is from genome assembly GCF_040639635.1 of Promicromonospora sp. NPDC023805. NCBI lineage: Bacteria > Bacillati > Actinomycetota > Actinomycetes > Micrococcales > Promicromonosporaceae > Promicromonospora > Promicromonospora sp. NPDC023805. The sequence continues at coordinate 7,255 of NZ_JBFAAH010000008.1, forward strand.
CGAAGACGTTGTTCCCGGCCGGGATGTCAGGGCCGAAGAAGAGCTTCGGGGCCGGGTTGACCTCAGGGCCGGTCGGGTGGACGTAGACGTAGGCACCATGCTCGTTGAGGACCTCGTACAGCGGCGCGAGCGAAGGATCACCCAGGTAGGTACCTCCATAGTTGGTGAGCAGGCAGACACCGTCGAGATCCAGGTCGCCGAGCGCGCGGTTCACCTCGGCGACCGAGCCCTCGATGTCGGGCATCGGGGTGACCGCGAAGGCTCCGAACCGGTCACCACGGGTCTGCACCAGGTCGTAGGCGTAGTCGTTGACCGCGCGGGCGGTGGTGCGCCGGTCGGCGACCGGGCCGACGGTGACCTGGAGGTCGCCGAACGACAGGACGCTGGCCTGGATCCGGTACTGGTCCATGAAGGCCAGGTGCCGATCGACCGACCACGGACCGTACGCCCCGGTGATAGCGCCGAGGAGGCCGTAGCGCTGCAGGTAGTCGTTGTACACGTCGGGCGAGTAGTGCGCGTGGGTGTCGATACGCCAGTTGTCCTTCGGCAGCCCGGCGCCGGACTGTGCTGCCCCTGAGCTGGCCGCAGCACCTGGCACCGGGGCTACCGCCGCGGCAAGCGCCGCGACCGAGGTAGTTCCGAGCAGTGTTCGACGCGAGATGTTCCGTCGCAGACTCATCTTCAGTTCCTCGCTTCAATCTGTGTGGGGAGCATGTGCCTGAGTGCCAGGCAACAGCCGCCTCATAAAGCACGCACCACTCAGTGCATGAAGCTTCGATGAAGCCGACCGCCAGATCTGATCTGCTCCTGACAGCCACCTGGCGGGTCCAGTGGTCCGATCTCCCGCCATCTGCGGGTGCCGGGTCGGGCGAGGAGGATCGAGGATGAGGTGCAGGATCAACCTGCTCACCCCAAGGAGTGCACCATGCCCGACCAGATGCCCGATGAGACGTCGACCGATGTGTTCGGTGCTGTGACGACCCGCCCGCCGTTCGACCCCGAGCTCGTTCCCGCGGAGGCGATGCTGCGGGGCGTCGGGGAAGCGCCGACGATCGAGACGCTGCCGGCACTCAGGGCTCTTGTCTCGGGAGGCACGATCCCGGGAACCGTGCCGACAGACCTGACGGCGGACGGTCGTGTCCACGTCGAGGAGCGCCAGGTCCCTGGTCCCGACGGAGCACCGGAGGTCACGCTGCTGATCCTCCGCCCGGTCGGCGACCGCGCCCCCGTAGCCGGCATCTTCAACATCCACGGCGGCGGCATGATCAGCGGTAGCCGGCGGACCGGGATGGAGCTGCTCCTGCCGTACGTCGCCGAGGGGAACGCTGTAGCGGTGTCGGTCGAGTACCGCCTCGCGCCGGAGCACCCCGACCCCGCGCCCGTCGAGGACTGCTACGCCGGGCTGGCATGGACGGCAAAGCACGCGGTCGAGCTCGGTATCGACCCGGACCGGCTGATCGTCCTCGGCGGCAGTGCCGGTGGTGGCCTCGCCGCGGGGACGGCGCTCCTGGCCCGCGACCGGGGGTTCCCGGCGCTGAGCCACCAGGTGCTCCTCTGCCCGATGCTCGACGACCGCTTCGTGACGCACAGCAGCCAGATGCTCGACGGCGAGGGGGTCTGGGACCGTAACGCCAACCTGTTCGGCTGGACCAGCCTGCTCGGGGAGCGGCGTGGCGGCCCGGACGTGTCGCAGTACGCCGCACCGGCCCGCGCCCAGGACCTCGCCGGCCTGCCGCGCACCTACATCGACACCGGCTCGGTAGAGGTGTTCCGTGACGAGGCCGTCGACTACGCGACCCGGCTCTCCCAGGCGGGAGTCAGCGTCGACCTGCACATGTGGGGCGGTGCGTTCCACGGCTCCGACATGGCGACCCATGCGGCCGTCTCTCAGGCCTCCATCGCGACCCGGGACGAGTTCATCCGGCGAGCGCTCGAAGCCTGACGGGAGATAGCCTTCACTACCTGGCAGGGATCCTGGCCTGGCGTCGTCGGAGGTTCGCGTGCGTGAGCTCATCGGGGCGATGGAGTCCAGCGACGACCCCGCGGCCGCCGCCCTGCGCGTCATCGACCATTTTGACCACCTCGTCGAGGAACGAGCCACCATCACGGCGGTGGTCCGCGCGACGGCGGCACTTGCGGGCTGCCCCGCCGGCCTGCACGACGGCGAACGGGGTGACGTCCGACGCTTCGACCCCGAGGGCAAGCAGCTGCCCGGTACCGAGCAGGCCGCGTCGGCGCGGCTCTCGGTGCCGGGCCGCATCGGCACCTGGGTCTGGATCGAACGACCCGGAACGCAGCAGGCCGGCTCGCTCGACTCGCTCATCCTGGAGCGTGCCGCCCGCACGGTCCAAGCGCTCCACCGGTCCATCTCCCGCACCCCCGACTCCCTTGCCCGGGTCGCCTGCGATCCCGACACCACGGAGAGCGACCGGCGGAGCGCCGCGCAGGCGCTCGGCCTCTCCGCGCCCGTGACCGTCGTCGTCAGCACCTCTCCCGGACTACCGGTGCCGCACGCGACGACGATGGGCCGGTACACGGTCGCACTCGCCGCCGAAGCTCCGGCTCTTCCCTTCGGCCTGCGCGCGGGCACCGCCGTCGCGAAGGATCTCGCGGAGCTGCCGGCCACCCTGGACCGGGCCGCCGCCGCGTTCCGGCTGACCGACCGCCTCGACGGACCGGGTCCCTCCCTGCTGGGTTACGAGGACCTCGGCGCGTGTGCGGCGCTCGCTGAACGCTTCACACCGCAGGACGCCGCTGCCGTCCCCGACGTCCAGAGCCTGGACGAGGCGCTGGCCACCCACCCCTGGGTGGTCGACACCCTCCAGGCCGCGCTCGACCAGACCAGCCTCCGGCAGGCCGCGAACAGCCTGCACGTGCACCACTCCACACTTCAGGAACGCCTCGCGTGGGTCGAGAACCGGATCGACATCGGGCTCACGCGGCCCGGCGGACGCCAGCGCGCCGCCGTCGCCGTCGCCCTCTGGCGCATCGCACACTGCGAGGACGCCGCACCCGGACGGTAGTGCCCACGACCTAGCGTTCGCGTGGCGGATGCAGCACTGACAACACGGAGCCCACGAAGCAGGCCGCGAGCAAAGAAGGGGAGATAGCTCTCCAACGGGTGTGCGCTACCAGGCGACCGGCAGTCGGTGGAGCCCGTAGGTGATCGTGCCGTTGCGGAACTCGAGCTCCTCCGGCGGAACCGCCAGTCGGAGGTTCGGCAGCCTGCGCAGCAGTGCGGGCAGTGCGATCTGCAGTTCGACGCGTGCCAGGTTCTGCCCGATGCACTGGTGGGTGCCGTAGCCGAACGCGAGGTGGCCGCTGAGGTTGCGGTCGCCGTCGACGAGGTCGGGATCGGCGGTGAATGCCTCGTCCCGGTTCGCCGAGGGCAGGTTCATGATCAGGGCGTCGCCTGCCTTGATGGGCTGGCCACCGAGGGTGAGGTCTTCGGTGGCGGCGCGGAAGACGGCGTCCTGCGGGATCGTCAGGTAGCGCAACAGCTCCTCGACGATGTTCGCGATCAAGGCGGCGTCGTCGGTGTCCCGCAGCCGGGTTGCCAGCTCGGGGTTCTGCAGCAGGGCGAGGGTGCTGAGCGAGATCATGTTGGCAGTGGTCTCGTGGCCGGCGATCAGGAGCGAGAGGGCGTTCACGACTACCGTCTCGCGACTGATCTCGCCCGTGGCGACGCGCTGGAGCTGCCGGCTGATCAGGTCGTCCGCCGGTGCCTGCTCCTTGCGTGCGACGAGCTCGTACAGGTAGCCGAACAGTGCCGCGGAGGCCGCCTCCTGGGCCTCGGCCGTGCTCGGGCTCATGAGGGTGGCGCTGTGCTGCTGGAAGAACTCGTGCTCGGCGTAGGGCACACCCAGCAGCTGAGAGATCACCATCGAAGGGATCGGCAGAGCGAAGGCATCCACCAGATCGGCAGGCTGCCCCTCGCGCACCATCTTCTCCAGGAAGTGGTCGACGAGCTCCTCGACGTGCGGCCGCTGGTTACGCACCTGCTTGACCGTGAACTCGCCGGTGAGCATGCGACGCAGGCGGGCATGCTCCGGGTCGTCCATCCGGGCGAACGCCTGGGGGATCCCCGACGTGGGCGGGGCCTGCATGGGGAAGCCGGGCGTGCGGTCGTCCGCGCTGATCCGCGGGTCGGACAGCGCCTGCCGGATATCGGCGTACCGGCTCACCACCCAGACCTCTTTGCCGCGCCACAGCGCCCGCGTCAGGCCCTGCGCCTGGCGCCAGTCCGAGTACTCGGGTGGTGGGTCGAGGGGGCAACGTGCCAGCCGTGTGCCGGGGAACGCGGGAAGCTCCGTGCTGTTGACGTGCGTCGTGCTGCTCATGGTCATCTCTCCTCATGCTGGTTGGACATGTGCTTGCGGTGGTCAGACAGATGCTGTTTCCGAGATGGCGGTCTCCCATGCCGCGCCGGACGCGATCAGCGCCCGCCAGGCACGCAGGACCTTTGGCGACTTGCCCATGGCGAGCACTCCGGTGAGCCGGTCCCCTCTGCGATAGGCCACCACCAACCGGGCGAGCGAGCTGTCGCTTTCCAGGACGAGGTCTTCGTCGTGGTCGCGCAGGTATCCGAACGTCTGGATCTTCAGGTCGTACTGGTCGGACCAGATGTAGGGCACTGGCGCATAGGGCCTCCGCGCGCCAAGGGCGAGCAGATTGCCGGCGACGTTCAGGGCCTGCTCCGCGGCGTTGGTCCGGTGCTCGACCCGCATAGCCAGGTCGAACAGCGGGTTGTGCCAGGAGGCGACGTCTCCGACGCCGTACACGTCGGGTGCGGCGGCGCAGTACTGGTCGCACCCGAGCCCGTTGGTGGTGTCCAGCCCGCTGTCGGCGAGCCATTCGGTGTTGGGTGTCGAGCCGATGGCGATGAGGAGATCGTCGGCGGGGACCACTTCTCCGTCCGCCAGGACGACGCCGCCCACTGCGCCGTCGACACCGAGCACCTCGGTGACCACGACCCCGGTGCGGATATGGACACCGTGTTCCTGGTGCTTCGCGGCCAGGAACCGCCCGGCGTGCTCACCGATCGCCGCTGCCATCGGGACCGGGCCCGCTTCCAGGATGGTCACTTCCGCTCCGAGCCCGCGGGCCACTGCGGCGACCTCCGCCCCGACGAATCCGGCCCCCACGATCACCAGTCGACGTCCCGGTCCCAGGCGTGCCTTCAACGCCAGAGCGTCATCCAGCGTGCGCAGGGTGTGGACCCCCTGCAGGCCCTCGGCACCCGGTAGACGGCGGGCTCGCACGCCGGTCGCCACGATCAGGCGTTCGTAGTGCAGGTCCGTGCCGTCACCCAGCAGCACCGTGTGCGCGTCCGCGTCCAGTCCGGTGGCGGCAACGCCAAGGCGCAGGTCCAGGCCCAGCGCGTCGATCGCCGCCCGTGAGCGCAGCGTGACCTTGTCCGCGTCCCACTGTCCGTTCAGGATCTGCTTGGACAGCGGAGGGCGGTCGTACGGCAGGTGCGGTTCGTCGCCGACGAGGGCGATCGAGCCCTGAAAGCCGGCGCGGCGTAGCGCTTCCGCCGCGAGCAGCCCGCCCGCCGACCCGCCGATGACCGCTACCCGGTTCACGACGCAACCGTGTGGATGGCGGCGGCCGGGCACGCGACGGCCGACTCGCGGACGGCGTCGTGCAGCTCCGGGCCGGGCGACTCCTCCAGCAGGATCACTATGCCGTCCTCGTCACGCTGGTCGAATACTTCCGGCGCGATCAGCACGCACTGCCCGGCTGCCACGCACCTTGGCTCCTCCACGACGACCTTCATGTCGACTCCTCCCTCGGCCGAGCGGTTGCGGCGCTCAGCACGGTTACCGGACACCTGTAGGTTAACCAACAGATGCAGGCTAACCTATAAATGTCGGCCAAGGTAAGGTGGAGGTCGTGGTCACGAATCGAGAGAAGCCGACGGCCGACCGGCGCGTGCGCCGCACTCACGCAACGCTGCACAGCGCGCTGATCCAGCTCGTCGAGCAGAAGGACCTGGGCCAGGTCAGCGTCTCCGACGTCGTCGAAGCGGCCGGGGTGAGCCGTTCGACCTTCTACGACCACTACCGGGACGTGCACGAGCTGGCCGAGGCCGCCTGCACGTCCATGATCGACAGCCTGATCGAGTCTGTCCCCGTGCTCGACCCCGGTCTGATCGATACTCCCGAGGGCCCGGAGGGATCGCTCCTGGACTTCTTCACCAACCTCGCCGAGCACGCCGGCCTCTACCGCAGCCTGTTGGGACCGCAGGGCAGCGCTCGGGTGATCGACCACATCCGCCGCCGGATCGCCGCGGCCGTCCACATCGCCGTGCGCCTGGCCGACGCCACCGACAGCGAAGCACCGGACAATCTGCCGCCCGGCGACATCCCTCACGATGTACCGGCCGCGTTCGTGGCTGGTTCGCTCATCGGCGTGGCCACCGACTGGCTCCAGCGCGGATGCCCGCGAACGCCGGCCGAGATGGCGGCCTTGACGTGGCCGCTGCTCATCCTTGCCGCCACGCCGCAGGAAAAGGCTTAACAGGTCGAGGTCATCCCGCGCCGCGACGAAGCGGCCCGGCTGACGAGACTTCTCGACGGCGTGATCGACGCGGTCCGCGAAACGGAGTGATCACGCGCGGCGGAGCGCCGGTCAGGCGCGTGCTACGGTCGCGCCCCACTCGTGGGCCAGCGCGGCCGCTTCGCCGCGCGAGCCGACGCCCAGCTTGTCCAGGATGTTCGCCACGTGGAACTTCACCGTGGACTCGCTGATGTGCAGGTCGTGCGCGATCTCCCGGTTGCGCCGGCCGCGGGCCAGCTGACCCAGCACCTCCAGCTCCCGCGCGCCCAGCGCGGTCAACGGGTCCTCGCGCGGGGTGTCCGGCGGTCCGAGCGGGATCTCGACGGTCACCGTCGTACCCCAGCCAGGCACCGCATCCACCTCCAGCCGTCCGCCCAGCGGGCCCAGCCGTTCGGTGACCCGGCGTGTGTCGAGGGAGCCGCGGGACATTGCGCCCGGGCCGTCGTCGCGCACGGTGGCGCTCAGCTCGGCCGTTCCGATCTTCCAGCCGACGTGGATCCGCCGCACCTGCCGCTGGTCGTCCAGCATCGCGTGCACGACGGCCCGGACCACCGCACGGGCAGTGGCGGCGACGTCGGCGGCCACCACCCGGTCCGCGCCTTCCTCCGCGCCGGGCGTGCCAAGCTCCAGGACGACGCCGAGGGGGCGCAGCACACGGCTCAGCGACTCGGCGAGCCGGTCGAACGCGTCACCGACCCGCTCCTCGGCCATCGCGTGGTCCAGCTCGGCCCGGGAACGCAGCTCGACCAGCGCGGTGACGGCGAGGTCGACGGCGCGGGTCCGGGCATCGCCGTCGCTCAGCGAACGGTCGCGCAGGGCGCCGAGCAGCGCCGTCAGCCCGGCCCGGTGCGCGTCGCCCAGGTCGGAGATGGCGACGGCGCGCGCCGCGGAGGCCGCACGGGACACGGCGAGCCATTCGGGCGCTGCCTCGTTCCGCAGTCCTTCTCGGTGGGCGGTGACCATGTCCCACATCGCCAGGGCGCGCTGCTGGTCCTCCTCGGGCACCGGGGTGCCCTCGGTCAGCACGAGCACCAGCAGCGCACCCTGATCGGTGGCGTCGCTGGTCAGGGCCAGCACCGGCACGTCGACGCCCGCCATCGTGGCCCGGCCCTGCCATGTGCCCCGTGCCGGCATCAGCGGCCGGATGGCGGCGAGGTCGGCGGTCGTGACCGACGACCCGGGCGCGCCGGGCGACTCACCGTAGGTCTTGAACGGCGCGAACGGGCAGTTGGCGGCCAGCTGGGTGAGCGTCCGGTGCGGGATCGCCTCGGCGAAGACCTCGGACAGCCGCGTCTGCGTCTCGCTCAGCGGCGCCCGGATCACCTCGACTGCCGACATCAGGTCCATGAATCCGAGCATAACCAGGTGACCCCTCTGCCGGCCTGGCCGAACGACCAGCGAGAACTGGCCGAACGGCCGGCCAGATCGGCGCCGGTCCATCTCCAGGATGGAGTCATCACCAACCCTGGGAGTGAAGATGAAGGCGATCGTTTACGCCGAGTACGGCGGTCCGGAAGTGCTGCGACTGGAGGACGTCGAGGAGCCGCACGCCGGATCCGGACAGATCCGGCTGAGAGTCGCCGCCGCCGGCGTCAACCCGGTGGACTACAAGATCCGCAACGGCTGGATGCCGGACATGGCACCCGCGTCCTTCCCGGCGATCCTCGGCATGGAGGCGGCCGGCGTGGTCGACGAGGTCGGGGAGGGCGTCAGCGGCGTCGCGGTGGGCGACGAGGTGATGGCCCCGACCGTGACGGGCTCCTACGCCGAGTACGCCCTGGCCGAAGACTTCGCACTCAAGCCGGCAGGCCTCGGCTGGGAGACCGCCGCGGCGCTGCCCGTGGCCCTGGAGACCGCCGACCGCGTGCTCGGGACCCTCGAGGTGACCGCCGGAGAGACGCTGCTGGTGCACGGCGCCGCCGGCGTGGTGGGCGCGTTCGCCGTCCAGCTCGCGGTGGCCCGCGGCGTCACCGTCATCGGCACCGCGTCACCGCGCAACCACGACTACCTGCGCTCGCTGGGTGCGATCCCGGTCACCTACGGCGACGGGCTCGCCGACCGGGTCCGGGCCCTCGCGCCGCAGGGCGTCGACGCGGTCTTCGACGTCGCAGGGCAGGACGCCCTGGACGTGTCGATCGAGCTGCGCGGCGGCACCGACCGGATAGTGACGGTCACCGACCTCCGGGCCTTCGAGCTGGGCATCGTGTTCTCTGGCAGCAGCCGGCGGTTCGGGGCACAGCTCGCCGGCTACGCCCAGCTCGTCGCGGACCACAGGCTCAAGGTCCGCGTCGCCGCGAACTTCCCGCTCGCGGACGCCGGGCAAGCCCACGAGCTGAGCGCGACCGGCCACCCGGGCGGGAAGGTGGTCCTGGTCGCGTGACGACGTCGACCAGAACCCACCCGAAGTGAGCGTCGCCGCACGGCTCGTCCTGAGGGACGGGCCGTGCGGCGACGTCGGCCCACCGGCAGTCAGGACAGGCGGCGGAATGCTGCGGGTCGCAGCCAGGTGACGCTGCGCCACAGCCACTCGACCGGGCCGTAGACGAAGTGCTTGAGCCAGAGACGGCTCAGCACGGACTGCACGGCGATCACCACGAGGGAGATCACGACGACGGGCGTCACGCTGGTCATCTGCCCGAAGTCCCACAGCTGCGCGACCAGAGCCATCACGATCGCCGCCCCTACATAGTTGGTCAGCGCCATCCGGCCCAGCGGCTCGAACACCGCGGCGATCGCCCGCCGCGCGGGTGTGTGCCACAGCAGCGCCAGGCCCGTGACGTACAGCCCGGCCATGACCAGGCCCGCGATCCCGCCCGCGTTCGAGAACCGCGGGTCGCCGGGAGCGGTAGTCACCTGCCAGATCAGAGCAGGCACGGTCAGCACCGCGGCAACAGTGAACGCGATGGCGACGGTCTTGCGCGAGGTCTCCAGGACGCGGGGCAGACCGTAGGCCGCAGCACCCGCGCCGAGCAGGATGAGACCGGGGGTCGCGAAAAGGCCTCCGCCGAGCCCGACATATGCCAGGCCTGTGAGCGCGACGCCCGCCCCGAGGGTCACCCAGCGCGGTGCGAAGCGGACGACCGGCAGCATCAGCAGGCCGAAGACCGCGTAGTCCACGAGCACGTTGCCGTCGTACACGAACATCAGAAGCCCGCCGATCGCCGCGAGCCCGAGCAGCCGACGGACCAGCACGAGGCCCGGGCGTGGGGTCCGGGCGCGGGCGCCGTCGAGCACTATCCACAGGCTCATGCCGAACAGGAAGCAGAAGATGGGCACGAAGCGGGTCTGGACGGTGAGGTACAGCGCGTCCATGACCGGGTCCGGGACGATCGCACCGCCCGCCAGCATGCGGTCCCTCCCGGGGCTGATGATGTCGATCGCGTTGACCAGCAGGATCCCGAGGACCGCGAACCCGCGCAGCGAGTCGATGAAGTGCCAGCGCTGCCGCGTCTCTGCCCGCGGAGCCGCTGCAAGTGCAGTGGTTGTGCTCATGCTTCCCATCCAAGCGATCCGATTCCTGCCGGTCGTCAACCCACGGGCCCACGTTCGGTGGTCACGGACTGCGGGTGAACCCTGACCCGACATGGTGAGTACTACCTAGGAGAAAACTCTCCCTCCCACGCCCCGCAAGGCGCGCAGATGATGAGACCAATCGAAGCAAGAGGAGTTGGCTCTCATGCGTGGAGTAGTTCTCTACGGTCCCGAGGATGTACGTGTCGACGAGCGCGCGAGGCCGGTCGTCGTGAAACCGACGGACGCGGTCATCCGCGTCAGCGCCGCCTGCGTATGCGGCTCGGACCTGTGGCCGTACCGCGGGGAGGACCCGACCAGCGAGCCGACGCCGATGGGGCACGAGTACGTCGGGGTCGTCGAGGAGATCGGTTCGGACGTCCGGAACGTCAAGGTCGGCGACTTCGTCATCGGCTCGTTCATGGCCTCGGACAACACCTGCGAGACCTGCCTGGCCGGCTACCAGTCGCTGTGTGCGCACGTGGAGTACGCGGGCGCGGGCGGCGCCCAGTCCGAGTACCTGCGTGTCCCGCTTGCCGACGGCACCCTGGTCGCCACCCCCGGGCAGCCCGACGCCGACCTGATCCCGTCCCTGCTCGCGGCCTCCGACGTGCTCGGCACCGGATGGTTCGGCGCCGTCGCCGCCGAGGCAGGCCCCGGCAAGACCGTGGCAGTGGTCGGTGACGGCGCGGTCGGCCTGCTCGCGGTCCTGGCCGCCAAGCAGCTGGGCGCCGAGCGGATCATCGCCATGTCGCGCCACGAGTCCCGGCAGAAGCTCGCCCTCGAGTTCGGTGCCACCGACATCGTCACCGAGCGTGGCGACGAGGGCGTCGCCGTGATCAAGGAGCTCACCGGCGGGTACGGCGCGCACTCGGTGGTCGAAGCGGTGGGCACGCAGGAGTCGATGATGCAGGCCATCCGCTCCGCACGTCCGGGTGGGCACGTCGGCTACGTGGGTGTGTCCCACGGCGTCGAGCTGCCCGGCCAGGCACTGTTCTTCTCCGGCGTGCACCTGCACGGCGGGCCGGCCCCGGTGCGCCGGTTCCTGCCCGAGCTGATCCGGCTGGTCTGGGACCGCGCCATCGATCCCGGCAAGGTCTTCGACCTCACGCTCCCCCTCGAGGACGCCGCCGAGGGTTACCGGGCCATGCACGAGCGGCGCGCGATCAAGGCGCTCCTGCTTCCCTGACGCCGGGCTCTTACGCCGACGACGCCCCACCGGTACCGACATACCGGTGGGGCTCGGCCGTCCACGGCCGAGCCCCCACCGGCGCCACGCCATCCGGGCGGACAGGCGTCAGCCCAGGGCCTTCGTCAGCGCCCTGGCCAGCGGGACCGCCGACGTCGGGTTCTGCCCGGTGTAGAGCGTGCGGTCCACCTCGACGTGGGGTTCGAACGGCGCGCCCTCGCGGTAGTCCACGCCCAGGTCGCTGATCAGCCGGTCCTGCAGCAGCCACTTGGCCCTGTCGGCCAGGCCGTTCAGGCGCTCCTCGGCATTGCTCAGGCCGGTCAGACCGTAGCCGGTGAACGGGGACTTCCCGTCGGCGTCGACGGTCGCCAGCAGCGCCGCGGGGCCGTGGCAGACCAGGGCCAGGGGCTTGCCCGAGGCCAGCCAGTCGGTCAGCAGCCGCCCCGAGGCCTTGTCGTCGGGCAGGTCCTCCATCGGGCCCCAGCCACCGGGGTAGAACACCGCGGCGTAGTCATCGATGCGCACGTCCTCGATGGGCATGGGGTGCGCCAGCTCGGTCGCGTCGCGCAGCAGGGCCTTCATCCGCTCGGCGCCCTCGGGGCCACCGTTGAACTCGGGAGTGAGGCTCAGCAGGTCCGCCGTCGGCGGGACTCCGCCCGGGGTGGCCACCTCGATCTCGTACCCGGCGTCGGTGAACACCTCGTACGGGCCCAGCGCTTCCTCGGCCCAGAAGCCCGCCGGCTGCCTGGTCCCGTCGGCAAGCGTCCAGTGCGTGGCCGCCGTGATCACAAACAGGATCTTCTTCGTCATCGTGCTCTCTCCTTCAGCTGTTCAGCGCGTGCCGCAGGACATAGCTGTCTGCGGCCTGCTGCAGGCGCGCGAGCTTTGCGTCCCGGACGGTCCACAGGTGGATGAACCGCGCGTCGGCGGTCTCGCCCGCCGTGGTGACACCGTGGTAGTGCCCCAGCACCACCACGTGGTCGTCGTCGGTCGCGTAGTACTCCTCGGCCTTGGCGCCGAAGGAGTCGAAGTTCGGCAGCAGCGAACCGAAGAAGTCGTTCATCATGCTGTCGTATCCGTCATAGACCCCGCCGAAGGGAAAGCCCGGGGTGATGTCCCAGACGATATCGGGCGCCATGATTTCTTTTGTCACGGCCGGGTCGGCATTCGAGTCGTACAGTCGGCGTGCTAGAGCGATGTTCGGTGATTCTGACATGGGTTCTTCCTCCGAAAAATGACAGTCCGGTAGTCGTCAGGATCACACAAAGCCATACGTAACACCCGTGGCACGAGGGGGAGAGTTTTCTCCCCTGCACAACTCCCGGCGCGCGTGGCATTCTCACGCGATACTGGCCGTAGTGCCGCGAATTCGCCCCGGGTCCGCAGCGGTGCGGACCCACCGCCCAGCTCCACCAGGAGTCACACCTTGCTCGCTCTCGAACTCGTCGTCGTGCTCGGCTTGGCGATCCTCCTGACCAGGGTCGCCGCCGCCCGGTTCCGGATCGCCCCGCCGATCCTCCTGCTGGCCGCCGGCATACTGCTCGGCTTCGTGCCGTCGCTGCGCTCGGTGCACCTGCCACCGGAGCTGATGCTGCTGCTGTTCCTGCCGGTGCTCCTGTACTGGGAGAGCCTCACGACGTCGCTGCGCGAGATCCGGGCCAACCTGCGCGGCATCGTCCTGCTGAGCACCGTGCTGGTGATCGCGACCGCCGCGTCCGTCGCCGTCGTGGCGCACGGCCTCGGCATGCAGTGGGGTCCGGCGTGGGTGCTCGGCGCCGCCGTCGCCCCGACGGACGCCACGGCGGTCAGCGTGGTCGCGCGCCTGCTGCCCCGGAGGCAGGTCACCGTGCTGCGCGCGGAGAGCCTGGTCAACGACGGCACGGCACTCGTGATCTACGGGCTGGCGGTAGGCGTCACGGTCGGCGAGGAGCAGCTCGGCGCCGCGCACGTGAGCTGGCTCTTCCTGCTCGCCTATGCGGGTGGAATCCTGGTCGGGGCAGTCGTCGGCTGGCTCGCGGCACAGGTCCGCAGCCGCCAGTCCGACCCGCTGACCGGGCAGGTCACCATGGTGCTGATCCCGTTCACCGCCTTCCTGCTCGCCGAGGCGATCGAAGCCTCCGGCGTGCTGGCGGTGGTCGTCTCCGGGCTGATCATGAGCCAGGCCGCGCCGCGGGTGGTACGCGCCGAGATGCGCATCCAGGCACAGGCGTTCTGGACCGTCACGACGTTCCTCCTCAACGCCGCCCTGTTCGTCCTGGTCGGGCTGGAGCTCCAGTCCGCCGTCCGCAGCCTGAACAGCGCCGACCTGGTGCGCGCACTGGTGCTGGTAGCGGTCGTCACGGCGATGGTGATCGCCGTGCGGCTGGTGTTCCTGTTCACGGTGCCCTCTCTGGTTCGCTTGCTCGACCGGCGCCCGCAGCAGGAGCAGCGTCACGCCGACCACCGGCCGCGGCTGGTCAGCGCACTCTCCGGCTTCCGCGGCGCGGTGTCCCTGGCGGCGGCGCTGGCCGTGCCGCAGCAGCTCGCCTCGGGCGCACCGTTCCCGGACCGGGACATGATCGTGTTCGTCACCGGCGGGGTCATCGTGCTGACCCTGTGCCAGGGCCTGATCCTGCCGGGCATCGTGCGCTGGGCCCGCCTGCCCGCCGACACCGCGGTGGAGGCCGAACGCCATCTCGCCGAGACGCGCGCCGCCGAGGAGGCGCTGGAGGCACTGCCCCGGCTGTCCGCCGAGCTCGGCACCGACCCCGACGTCGTCGACCGCATGCGCCTCGAGCTCGACAAGCGGATCGAGGTCCTCCAGGCCCATCGCGAGGGCACCACCGATCACCCGGCGGTGCGTCACGACGAGCACTACACCGCGCTGTACCTGGCGCTGACCGCCCACATGCGCGAGACGGTGGTCCGTCTGCGCGACGAACGACAGATCGACGACACGGTCCTGCGCCAGGTGCAGACCGCGCTCGATCTCGAAGACATCCGCCTCTCCCCCGCGCCACCGAGCGAATGACCGGAACGGACACCATGACACCCTCTGAGCCCGGCCTGATCGACGTCCACAGCCACTTCGTCACCGACTCCTACGTCCGCCAGGCCACGGCTGCGGGCCACCAGCATCCCGACGGGATGGACGGGTGGCCCACCTGGTCGGTCGAGGAGCACCTGGAGCTGATGGACCGGCACGGCATAGCCACGGCGATGCTGTCGATGTCCTCGCCGGGCGTGCACTTCGGAGACGATGCCGCCGCTCGCCGGCTGGCTCGGGAGGTCAACGAGGACGCGGCAGCGGTCGTCGCCGGCCACCCGGACCGGTTCGGGTTCTTCGCGAGCCTCCCGCTGCCCGACGTCGACGGCGCCCTCGCCGAGATCAGCTACGCGCTCGACGATCTCGGCGCGGACGGCGTGGTGCTGATGAGCAACTTCCGCGGGACCTACCTGGGCAGCCCCGACCTGGAGCCGGTCCTCGCCGAGCTGGACCGGCGTCGGGCAGTCGTGTTCCTGCACCCCACCTCGCCGGCGGGCTGGGAACGGTCGGCGCTGGGCAAGCCGCGCCCGATGATCGAGTACATCTTTGACACCACGCGGACCGTGACGGACCTGCTGACGTCGGGTGCGCTCGCACGTCATCCGAACATGACGGTCATCGTTCCCCACTGCGGTGGTGCGCTGCCGGTCCTCGCCGACCGGATCGGCGAGTTCATGAGGCAGTTCCTGGGCGCGCACGCCGAGCCGACGGCGGACGCCGTCGAGCAGCTCCGCAGGCTCCACTACGACATCGCAGGCCCCGCGTTCCCGCGCGAGGTGCCGGCCCTGCTCGGGCTGGCCGCCCCGGAACGGCTGCTGTTCGGCAGCGACTACTGCTGGACGCCGCCCCCGGTCGTCGCCGCGCACCTCGCCGCCGTCGATGCCTCCGAGCCGCCGGTCGACGGCGCCACCTGGCGGACGCTGACCACCGCCAACGCGCGCGACCTGTTCCCCCGGCTGGCGGACACCAGGTAGGCGCAGGGTGCAACGGCGACTCACGGTCTGCCTTGTCACATATCAAACGCTTGATATGCGACAAGCGGCTGGCTACGGTGAACGGGTAGACCCACCCGCACCACAAAGAGGACTGCCATGTCATTCACCGACATCGAGATCGAGTACCTGTCCGGCCAGCACCTGGGACGGCTCGCCACCGTACAGACCAACGGCACGCTCCAGGTCAGCCCGGTCGGATTCCGCTACAACGACCGGACCGGCACCATCGACATCGCCGGCCACGCCATGGGTGTCAGCCGCAAGTTCCGCAACGTCGCCGAGAACGGCCAGGTCGCGTTCGTCATCGACGACCTCGCCTCGGTCCAGCCCTGGCGCCCCCGCTGCGTGGAGATCCGCGGCACGGGCGAGGCGATCGCCGAACCCACCGACTCCCCCTGGGACGTCGACCTCACCCAGACCGGGTTCGACGCCTCGATCATCCGGATCCACCCGCGCCGGATCATCAGCTTCGGCATCGACAAGACGGACACAGACGTCTACGAGTACAAGATCCACAACCGGACCGTGAGCTGAGCAACACGACGATGACGAGCATCCGAGTGGTTCATGGCGAGTTCCTGCGCGACCGCCGGTCGGCGGAGCGCAAGTACCTCGGCAAGGTCCTGACGGTCGAGGCGTACGCGCTGAGTGCGGGGGCGAGCAGGTACTCGACGCCCATCGTCGAAGGCGCCGCCAACGCCGACGGGGAGACCTTGGCGGTCTTCGTCCTGCCGTTCGACGGGCGCATCGACGCCTCGTTCGACCGGCTCCGTTCGGTGCAGCCGGGTCAGCGGCTGCGGGTGTCGGGCGAGTGCCGGATGTTCAGCGAGGGGGACGACGTGCTCGTCTTCAAGGACTGCACCCTCCTGGACACCGCCGGCCGGTGAGCTGACGCTCGTCGGGGTTCAGGCCGCAGGCGTGCCCTGTGCTCTGCGGTATCGGCCGGGGGACGTCCCGTACTCGCGGGTGAAGGCTCTGACGAACGTGAACTCCGACGAGTAGCCGCACTCCCGGGCGACGGAACGCAGGGGTGCGTCGCTCTGCGTGAGGAGCTGACCGGCGCGGGTCAGACGCCACCAGGTCAGGTAGGCCATCGGCGGCTGGCCCACGGTCGCGGTGAAGCGCTGCGCGAAGACCGCCCGGGAGAGCCCCGCCTCGGACCCGAGCGACTCAACGGTCCACGGATCGGCGGGCCGGTCGTGGATGGCATGCAGGGCGGCGCTCATCGCCGGATCAGCCAGCGCGGCCGCCCAGCCGGTGGACGCGCCCGCGGCCTGATCGTTCAGGCACGCCCGCATGACATAGAGCAGGAGGGTGTCGAGGAGCGCGGGCAGGAGCGCGTCCGAGCCTGGGCCGGGTCGCTCCAGCTCCCGGCCCAGCAGGTCGACGGCGGCGCGCAGCTCGGGGTGGGCGCCGATGTCAGCCGGCAGGTGGATGAGGTCGGGCAGTCCGCTCAGCAGCGGATGCTGCCGGTTGCGGCTGAGGCGGTAGGCACCGCACAGGATGCGCGTCGTCGCGCCCGTGCCGTCCAGTTCCCCGTTGACCGCCCATTGGCCGTCGGGCTGCTGAAAGATGTCCGTCAGCGGTGTCGCAGGGTCGTCGGCGATGCCGTGCTCGGTGCCGTGCGGCCGGAGGACGACGTCGCCCGGGCCGAGCGCGACCGGCGCCCCGCCCTCGCCGGGCAACAGCCAGCAAGAGCCGCGCAACACCATGTGGAACGCGACACCGTCCCTGGCGGCAAAGCGCAGCCCCCATGGCGCCGAGGCCGTCGACAGAAACGACTCCGGCCGGCCGCGGCGCATCGCGGTGATCGCCTCACTCAAGACGTCCATCTCGCGACATTAGCCGAGAGTCTGGGCATCAAGACGTAAGGCCAAGTTATCCGGACTTTCGGGCATTGGTCGTCCAGCTGGGGCGGCATATCGTCAAGACATGAGACTTACGATCCTTGGAGCAACCGGCCCTACGGGCCAACAGGTTCTGGACCAGGCCCTCGCTGCGGGCCACGACGTCACCGTCCTGGTCCGCACCCCCGACCGGCTGCCGCAGTCGGCCCGCGACCGCGTCACCGTCCTGACCGGTGACGCCACCCTGACCAGCGACGTGCGGCAGGCCCTGACCGGAAGCGATGCGGTGATCTCGGCCCTGGGATCGGGCAGCGACCTCAAGTCCGACATCGCCAGCCGCGCCGCCCGGGCGCTCATCCCCGCCGCCGAGCTCTCGGGCACCAAGCGGGTGGTCGTGCTCTCGGCCCTGGGTTCGGGCACGACCGCCACGCACGCAGGGGCTGTGCCGAGGCTCTTCGGCAAGCTACTGATGGGCACGGTCTTCGCCGACAAGGCAGTGGCCGACGACCTGGTCCGCTCGAGCGGACTGGGCTGGACGCTGGTTCGCCCGGCGATCCTGACCAACGGGCCGCACACCGGCTCGTACAGCGCGGTCGAGGTCCCCCAACGCAAGGTCGGCGACCGCATCAGCCGTGCCGACGTCGCGGACTTCATGCTGCGGGCTGCCTCCGACGACGTCTGGTCCCACCGCGACGCAGTCCTGCTCACCCACTGATACCCGCTCGGTCCTCTTCCGACCTTGTCGCCAAGGCCAGTCGGCCGCCCCGCGAGGCGTGGCGGCCGACTGTCGGTCGCTGGCCGCACGATCAGCCGTCCACACGGACTGGATGCACCGCCACGGCAGGGATACGTGACCTGCATCTGCCGGACGGCTTCTCCGAGGGCAAGACATATCCGGCTCTCGTCGGTATTCATCCGGCCGGCGGAGTCAAGGAACAGACCATCGGTGCCTACGCGCAGAGGCTCGCCGCACAAGGCTTCGTCACGGTGGTCTTCGACGCTTCCTACCAGGGCGAGAGCGGTGGTGAACCGCGTCTGCTGGAAGACCCCACCGCCCGCGTGGAGGACACCCGCTGCGCGCTGTTCGTCGTCGACGGGGCGACCCACATCGCGATGTACGACGTCCCCGAATACATGGATCAGGCAGTCACCAAGCTGGTGGACTTCTTCGGCGTCCTCTGACGCGCCGCTGTCGACTCAGTGCGCTGTCGGCGAGAACCCGACAGGAATTGACTACCGGTGGCAGGCTGAGCAGATGACCCGCGATCCCCATCACGACGACCTGGGTGACTTCCTCAGGGCGCGGCGCTCCGAGCTGTCCCCCGACGCCGTCGGGCTTCCCGCAGGCGGCGCCCGGCGCGTCGCGGGGCTGCGCAGGGAAGAGGTCGCGGCACTGGCCGCCATCAGCACCGACTACTACACCCGCCTCGAGCAGGGCCGCATCCAGGCGTCACGGTCCGTGCTGGACTCGCTGGCACGGGCGCTGCGGCTGGACGACGACCAGCGCGCCTACCTCTACGAGCTCGCCGCCAGGGGCGACCGCCGTCCGACTCCTCGCCTCCCGCGGAGCACAGCTCAGCCGCAGCTGCAGCGCATGCTCGACGACATGCCGCACACGCCCGCGTTCGTGATCGGGCCACGTACCGAGATCGTCGCCTGGAACGCCATGGGCGCCGCCCTGATCACGGACTTCGGGGAGATCCCCGCGGAACAGCGCTACTTCATCAGGCTGCTCTTCACGAACCCGGCGATGCGCGACCTGTACGCGGACTGGGAGGGCGTCAGCCGGCTGGCCATCGCCCAGGTTCGGATGCACAACGCCAACAATCCAGGGGACGAACGTCTGGCAGCCCTGGTGCGCGAGCTCTCCGGCCTGGACGGCCAGTTCCGCCGGTGGTGGGCCGCCCACGACGTCGCGACGAGGGACACCGGGACGAAGCACCTGCACCACCCCGTCGTCGGCGACCTGCGCCTCGACTGGAACGCCGTCACCTGGGCCGCCGAACCCGACCTGCAGATCATCGCCTGGACCGCGGAGCCCGGCACGCCCTCCCACGACAGCCTGCGGCTCCTGGCCCTGTGGGCGGCGGAGCGCAGCCGCCCCACCAGGAGCCCGACCCGGTGAGGTAGCCGGGCCGGTAGCTGCGGAGAATCAGGACGTGGTGCTGCTGAGCTGCCGCGCGGCGACCTCGACGCCGACGGACCTTCCCCATGCCCGGGCGCGGCCGAGCTCGCCACCGGCCAGAGGACCGGTCACGCCGGCGACGCGGAAGCTCGTGGGCCCGGAGACGAGGGGATAGCCCAGCCGGGCCAGCCGGCGGCTCGCCGCGCGCGCGGCAGAACCGGTGGCACGCGAGATCGCCCGGGTGTCGAACGCCGCCGCTTCAGTGGTGGTCATCAGGCTGGGAAGGGCTCCGAGCCACTCCCGGATGCCGCGCTCACGCGAGATGATCCTCGGGGATCGTCCTGCGACATCACGCCGGGTCGAGGGCCAGGACATGCTGAACGCATGGGTGGGCCCGCCGACCACCAGCAGGGTGACGTCCCGGGGCACGATGTCAGGCGCCGCACCCACCTCGACGACATCGGCGTGCATCGACGCCTCGATCCCGTCCCCGATCTCCTGGGCGATCGCCTGGGTATTGCCGAACATGGACTCATAGACCACGAGTGCACGCATCGCTTCTACCTCCATAGGTTTGGTGACCCCACACTCCTCCTCGGACCCGCTCTGGCGTCAGGGCCGTGCGCCCCCGGTCCACGGGACCTTCGGCCCCCGCATATCGGACGGACCGACTGTCCGGGACCGACCCGGGCCTTCTGGTGACCCGCGCCCCGGGGTGATGGGGACCAAGGTCCCGTCCACGAGGGGCAGGCGACTCTGCCGGACGCCCCCGGCCGGCGGCACTGTGGTCCCAGGCGCCGGAACGTATCCGGGGCAAGCACCAGGAGGACACCATGAGCTCGGTCAGTCACCACCCCGCGACGTCGGCGAATGGCACGACCGCTCGCAAGCGCACCGCAGTCGCAGCGCGTACCACGGGTGCGTCCGTCGCCCGGTACTCCTTCGCGGGAGTCCGGCTGCTCCTCGCCGTCGAGTTCCTCTGGGCGTTCGGCGACAAGCTCCTGGGCTGGGGCCGGTCCACGCCGGTCGAGGGCGCCTGGATCAACGGCGGCTCCCCCACGGAGGGCTTCCTCAGCCATGTCGAGGGACCGTTCGCCGGCTTCTTCGGCGCCCTGGTCGGCAACCCGGTCATCGACTGGCTGTTCATGCTCGGCCTGCTCGGGATCGGCGTCGCACTCGCACTGGGCATCGGGATGCGGCTCGCCGCGGGCACCGGCGCCCTGCTCATGCTCCTGATGTGGCTGGCCGTCCTGCCCCTGGAGAACAACCTGTTCGTCGACTACCACCTGGTCGACGCCGTCCTGCTCATCGGGCTGGCAGCGTTCCTGGCCGGTGACACCCTCGGCCTCGGCCGCCGGTGGGCGAAGCTGCCGCTGGTCAAGCAGTACCCCGTACTGCGATGACGCTTCACCCCGTGGTGCCCGTCCCGGTAGCGACCGGGGCGGGCGCTCCCGTTACGGTGGGGCACATGGACGTACGGGTGTTCCTCGTGGACGACCACGAGGTGGTGCGCCGTGGCGTCGCCGACCTGCTGGAGTCCGAGCCCGGGGTATTTGTGGTCGGCGAGGCGGGCACCGCCCGCGAGGCCCTGGCCCGGATCCCGGCGCTGGCGCCCGACGTCGTGGTGCTCGACGTGCGGCTGCCCGACGGCGACGGCGTCACCGTCTGCCGCGAGCTGCGCTCCCGCATGCCGGATCTCGCCTGCCTCATGCTCACCTCGTTCGCGGACGACGAGGCGCTCTACGACGCGATCCTCGCGGGTGCCGCCGGCTACGTGCTCAAGCAGGTCCGCGGCACCGACCTCGTCCAGGCAGTCCTGACCGTCGCGGGTGGCGGGTCAGTGCTCGACCCACGAGCAGCGGCCCGCGTGATGGAACGCCTCCGGACCGACGCCCACCACGAGCCCGACCCCCTGACCGGTCTCACCGACCAGGAGCGGCGAATCCTCGCGCTCATCGGGCACGGTCTGACCAACCGGCAGATCGGCAGCGAGCTGTTCCTCGCCGAGAAGACCGTCAAGAACTACGTCTCCAGCATCTTCGCCAAGCTCGGCCTCGAGCGCCGCGCGCAGGCCGCCGTCCTCGCCGACCGGCTGGAGCAGCAGGAGCGCCGCGACACACCGCGCAATCTCTGACCAGCCGGGCGAGCACCGGGGCCGGAGCGCGGGATCACCCCAGCGGCTCGTCCTCCGGGAGCGGCACCTGCCACACCAGGCGAGTCCCCACCGGGGCGGTGTCCCGGTCCGTTGGCCCGACGCCGAGGCTGCCGCCGAGCTCGTCCGCACGCCGGGCGAGATTACGCAGGCCGCTGTGCTGGGCGTCCGCCGCGATCCCGACGCCGTCGTCGCTCACCGTGAGGCACACGTCATCAGCCACGGTGAGCCGGACGTCTACCCGGGACGCGGATGCGTGCCGAGCCACGTTGGACAGCGCCTCGCTCAGGACGGCCACGACGTGTTCGGCGACGTCGGGAGGCACCAAGGTGTCCACCGCCCCCTCGAACCGCAGCCGTGGATCGAACCCGAGCGCCGTCGCCGCGGCGTCGACCGCCGTGATAGCCCGTGAGCGCAGCCCGACCCGCCGACCCCCAGCGCCGACCAGCGGATCTACCGGCTGCAGCCGATAGATCGTGGTCCGTACCAGGGTGATGGCCTCGTCCACCTCGTCGACCGCCGTGGCAAGCTGCTTCGCCACCTCCGGGGGCGCGGTGCGCGCCACACGCTGCAACGACAGTCCCGTCGCGTAGAGCCGCTGGATGGCCAGGTCGTGCAGGTCGCGGGCGATGCGTTCGCGGTCACGGAGCAGGGCGACGCGCTCGGCGTCGGCTCGCCCCTCCGCCAGCTCCAGGGCGACGGCGCCCTGGGCGGCGAACGCGCCAAGGGCTTCGACCACTACCGACGAGAACGGTTCGCGGCCCTGGGCACGCGCAGCGGCCAGGACGCCGCGGGCACTACCCGCTTCACCGAGCGGCCAGACGGCGAGCGGGCCGAGCGCGACCGGCAGGTCCAGCGACAGACCTGCGGCCCGTTCATCGGTCGTCGCCTCGTCGGTGATGATCGGTACGCCGGTGCGGAAGGTGAGCGAGGCGAACGTGCCGTCGGCGGAGAGCACCGAACCGACCTGGGCCTCGGAGCCCAGCCCGGACGCCGACTGGAGCACCAGACGTCCGGTCTCCGGGTCCGGCACCGCGATGATCGTCAGGTCCGCGTCGGCCACCTCCCGTGCCTGGCTACCGATCAAGGTCAGCACGTCACCTGGCATGGACCCGGACAGAACCTTTCGCGAGATCCAGTCGTTCGCGCGGGCCCAGCGTTCGCGCAGCCGCGCCACGCCGTACAGGCGAGCGTTCTCCACCGCCACGCTCGCCGCCGCGGCGAGCGCCTCCAGCACCCGCTCGTCCTCGGCGGAGAAGTCGCTCCCGCCCCGCTTGTCGGTGAGGTAGAGGTCGCCGAACGGCGATCCGTGCACGCGCAGCGGCACCCCGACGAAGGTGTGCATCGGCGGGTGGTGTGCAGGGAAACCCACCGACGCGGAGTGGGTGGACAGGTCGTGCAGGCGCAACGGCACGGGATCACGGATCAGCTCACCCAGCACACCGTGACCGGTCGGGTAGGGGCCGATCGCGGCAACCACGTCGTCGGGCATACCAACGGTGAGGAAGCGGGCGATCCGGCCGTCGGCGCCCAGCACGCCCAGGGCCCCGTACCGGGCGTCGACGAGCTCGACCGCCGCCTCGACGATCCGGTGCAGCAGTGCCTCCAGCTCCAGGCCGCGGCCGAGAGTGCTGACCACTTCGAGCAGCAGGTTGGTGCGGTCGCGCGGGGTACCCGTCGGAGCCATCGGCACCTCCCGGTCCTCACGGTAGCGCGGGCCTCTGTATAGCGACATACGGGACGTTGGTCCCGGCACTCCGGGCCACCGGACTCTGCCCCACCCACCTCTGCGGCTGGTGTCCTGGTGACGAGCGCAGGGGCGACCGGCACAGGAGGACGATCATGGACAACACGTGGTACCGGGGCATCGCCGTCGGGGTCGACGGATCGGACGAGAGCCTGGCTGCGCTGGACTGGGCGGCACGCACCGCTGACATGCACGGCGCCCGACTCACGGTGGTGGCGACCTACCCTCTGCCGACCACGCTCGCCCCCGGATACGGCGACCTCGCCAGCACGGCGAAGGGCGCGGCACGCAACGCGGCACAGGCCGCGCAGATCAGGCTCGGCCGGCACCGGCCAGGGCGTCGGGACGTCGAGGTGCTCGTCCTGCCCGGCTCTGCCGCCCCTGCGCTGAGCCAGCGGTCCATGACCTGCGACCTGGTCGTGGTGGGACGGCGCGGCCTGGGCGTACTCGACCGCACCCTGCTCGGCTCGACGTCGTCCGCGCTGGTGGCGTCCGCACCTGGCGCGGTGGCCGTAATCCCTGCCGGCGCGACCACCGGGGACCCCAGCCGGATCCGGGTGGGGGTAGGCCGCGAGGAGGAGCCGGGTGTCCTGGGCACCGCGTTCGCCGAGGCGGCAGTCCGCGGTTGCCCGCTGGAGGTGCTGCACGTGACGGGCAGCGACCCGACCGCCGCCGTCGACCTGGCCGATCAGGTGGCCAGGTGGGCGGAGAAGTACCCGAAGGTCACCTGCACCATGGTGATCCGGCACGGAGCCCCTGCCTCCGCTCTGCTCCACGACCTGACCGCGGACGACGTCGTCATCGTCGGCGGGCGACAGCACTCGCCGGCCCCGGGCCGGAGGCAGCACAGCATCCCCGACGCGGTGCTGCGGGCCGCGCCGTGCCCTGTCCTGGTGGTGCACGCGCAGCGGAATCCGCTCGCCTGACGGCCGGCGGCCCTGCCCGGCGTACGTCTCTGTTCATCCGGACCCGCCTACCCATCGAGGCGCAGGTCGCCAACCATCTCTTCGACGCGTGCTCGCTGGTTCTCGTCCAGGCCCTGGATCGGGAGCGGCAGGCACCGGTCCCCGACGAGGCCGAGGTGTTCGGCGATCGCCGCGATCACACGAATGCTGCCGCCGTGCTCGGCGAACAGCGCCCAGAGCGGGTCGAGCCGTTCGGACTCCGCGACCGCATCGGCTGCTCGCCCCTCTCGGGCGGCACGGACGATCCGCAGCGCGGGCTCCGGGATCGTGCCGCCGACGACGGAGTACCAGGTGTCGCACCCGGCGTTCAGGGCTGTCGCTGCCAAGGCGTCGCCGGAGACCCCGATCGTGACGTGGTCGGGGATCACCGCACGGATCTCGTCCACCCGCTTCCGTGCCTCGTCCGGATCGGCGGGGACCCCCGGGATCTTGATCGATGCGATGCCCGGCAGCTGGGTGATCCGCCCGTACAGCTCGGTCGTGAACGTGAAGTGCGTGGTGCCGGGATTGTCGTAGACGATGACCGGCAGATCGGTCTGCTCGCTGACCGTGCGAAACAGCTCGAAGACGTCGGCCGCGGTGAGTCGCTGGTACGTCAGCGGGGCCAGCAGGATGCCTGCCGCGCCGGCGTCCTCCGCGGAGCGGATGTGCGCGAGGACCGCTGAGGTGCGGAGCGCTCCTACCCCGACGAACACGGGTGTGGGTCCGGCGTGCGCGACGGCGAGACGAGCGACGCGGGCGCGTTCTTCGGCTGAGAGGTAGGCGTAGGAGCCGGTTGAGCCGAGTGCTGTGATCGAGTCCACGCCCGAGGCCGCGAGCCGCTCGACGAGGCCGATGAAGGACCGTTCGTCGACGGCGTCGTGTGCGAGCGGGGTCAGAGGGAAAGCACTGAGTCCGGTGAACATACGGATTTCCTCACGGGTAGGTGGTGTCCTCGGGACGGCGCCTCGTTCACCCAAGGTGGCCAGGATCAGACGGAGTCGACCGGCGCCGGCGATAGGCACGCTGCTGGCAGGCTCTCGAGCAGTAGTCCCGTGGCCGCCCCCGACCTCCCCCGTCCAGCGGCTTCCCGCACATCATGCACTTCGTCCCACTATTTTCGTCACGCATTACCTCACCACCCTGGCTTTCGACGAGCGCCTGGACGCCATCGAGCGTGCGCTGCAGCCCGAACTCGAACGGGTCGAGCGGCTCATCCATCCCGCCGCTCTCCCACAGTCTCCCCAGGGCCGGATAGGCGTCCAGTCGCTCGAACAGGGACTCGCGTTCGCTCCACCAGCGCTCATGGGAGATCCCTGTGCGCCGCTGAAGTTCGGCGGTCTCCCCCGCCTGACGCGCGACCGACTCGACGAACCCACCCACGAGATTCACTACCGCGATCACCTGAGCCGGCGCCAGAGCGCCGCGTGAGGCGACGTCGAGCGCGTGGTCGTACCCGGCCATGATGTTCGGGCCGGGCAGGCGGCGGCTTCCCGCGCTGTGGACCAGCCAAGGATGCCGCTGGTAGATCGACCATGCCCGGCGCGCCCAGCGTTCGAGGCCGGCGCGCCAGTCCAGCCCGTCCGCGGGTTCCAGGGACACCTCCCCGTAGACGGCGTCGCGCATGAGCTCCACCAGCTCGGCCTTGCCGGGAACGTAGCGGTAGAGCGACATCGTCGTCGTGCCGAACCGTTCGGCGACCTTGCGCATGGACAGCGCTCCGAGCCCGTCGGCGTCCGCGACCTCGATCGCCGCTGCGACGATCCGGCCGAGGCTCAGCCCGGGGCGAGCCGGTTCGTGCGCGCCCCACAGCAGCTCGATCGCACGTTCCGGATCCGGCTGCACGCCGTCTTCAGCCACCACAACTCCCTTGACGCTCGTCACACTATCCTGTTTAACTGATAAACCTCAGTATATTCCATAAATCAACTCGTAGGAGCCGCTTCATCATGCCCGGAAACAGGTTCTACGTGTCCCCTGACGGCCAGGACGACTGGCCGGGCACCCTCGACCGGCCGCTCGCCAGCCCGCACGCGGCGCAGCGAGCCGTCCGCGCTCTCGCCGCCGAGATGACCGGCGACATCGTCGTCACCTTCCGAGCCGGTGTCTACCGCCTCGAAGAACCGCTCACGTTCGACGACACGCAGGCCGACTCCGGAACGAACGGCTTCCGGGTGGCCTACCAGGCACACGGCTACGGAACGGCCGACCAGGAGAAGGTAGTGCTCAGCGGCGGCCGCGAGGTCACCGCCTGGTCCGCGGGCGCCGACGGCGTCTGGACCGCCCCGATCGGCGACCTGGAACCACGCAGGCTCTCCGTCGACGACCGCCCAGCCACCCGGGCGGCCCGCACCACCGGGCTTCCCGGAAACGTGACGAAAACCGCTACCGGTTACGTCACGGACAGCGTGGAACCTCAGTCGTGGCCGGATCCCTCAGGACTGGAGCTCGTCTACCCGGGCGTCTATCCGTGGGCCGAAGCTCGCCTGGCGGTCGCCGCGATCTCCGGAGACGGTTCCTCGACCACCATCACCATGGCCCAGCCCGCCTTCGACAACGCCAAGTCCCTCTACGACTCGAAGTGGTACGGCGCAGGAGGTGACGGGACCTGGGACGGCCTCGCCGCACCGTCCGTGCTCGAGAACAACGTGGCCTTCCTCGGCGAGCCGGGCACCTTCGCCGTCGACCGCTCCGAACCGGGCGGACACGTCCTGCACTACCGCCCGCGCCCCGGCGAGGAGATCGGCAGGACCGCTGCAATCGTGCCCGTTCTCGAGACGCTCGTCAGCGGGCAAGGCGTGCACGACATCGTGCTGCGCGGCTTCACCTTCGCCGACGCGCAGTGGTCGGGTCCCACCCGTTCTGGTGGTTACCTGCACTATCACGGCAACGGACGCCACGAGCAGGGCGGGTTCCAGAAGATCGACATGGGTGCCGACGTCGGCTATGTCCACGTTCCAGCGTCATCGACCCAGCTACCGGCCAACGTCATCTTGGACTCGGTCAGCCGGATAGTGCTGGAGGGCAACCACTTCACTCGCCTCGGCGCCGGCGGACTGGCGATCGACGTCAGTACCGCCGTCGAGGTCCGGGGGAACGTCTTCGACGAGATCTCGGGCAGCGGGATCGCCGTCCAGGGCTCCACCCGCGTGGCTGTCGAGGACAACCTCGTCCACCACATCGGCACCGAGTACCGCGGTTCGCCCGCCATCCTGGTCTTCGTCTCCGAGGAGACCACCCTGGCGCACAACGAGATCCACGACGTACCGCACAACGGCATAGTGATCGTCGGCGGCGAGCCGGCCAAGGGCACCCAGGTGATCGGGAACCTCGTCGAACGGAGCATGGGCGTATTGATGGACGGCGGCGGGATCTACCTGTCCGCGCCACAGGGCTCGTCATTCGCCGGCGGGGCGGTGGTCCGGGGCAACGTGATCCGCGATGTCCTGACGTCGTACAACTTCGGGCTCTACACCGACTACGGCGCCGCGTGGATCACCGTCATCGGGAACATCGTGTGCCGGGCCGACACGCCGATCGTGCTGCAGGTGGGCCCGCCGCTGGAGAACGTCGCCTTCATCGGCAACTTCTGGGACGTCCTGCCCGACGGCTACGACGACCCGCCCAAGACGGTGACCGTGGCCGGGAACACCGTGCTGCCCAAGGAGACCTTCGACGAGGCGATCAAGGCCGACCCGGCGGCGGCCGACATCCTGGCGCGGGCGGGACGGCGCTTCTGAGGCGGTGACCGGGACTCCTGCCGGGCGTACGGCTCACACGCTCGGCGGGGGTCCCTTTGGTGGGGAGCCACGCGGTGCCACCTACTCCCCTGCGGGTCTTTGCCTCCGCCATGCCTGACACTCCCAGCGGGTGCCGCCGTCCCCGTTTGGTCAGCGCGCTTCGCTGTCTCAGTTGCCGATGTCGATCAGAGCGTCCGCATAGGCGCGGGCGCGCGGGTCGTCAGAGAGATTGGCGCGGTCGAACTCGCGAGTCAGTTCGTGGGCGACGAGGGCCAGGCTCGGTACCGATCGGCGATCGCCGGTCAGCGCCTCGATGCCGTAGTCGAGCGCGGCGTCGGCGTCCCCCGCACGAGCCGCAGCGACGGCCAACGTGATACGGGCCTCAGCATTACGCATCGGGCTGCGTTCAACGCCGTCGGGCCGGATACCGGCGCGCAGCACCTCCTCGGCGTACAGCACCGCCCGGTCGTCGTTGCCGACGTTCCGATGCACGTCCATCTCGTAATAGGTCTGCTTCGCAGGGTCGACCACAAAATGGTCGTCCGGGTTCGACGGCATCGGCAGGGCCTCAAGAACCGTGCGACCGCGCTCGAGGCTCAGCTCGACCTGGTGAGCATTTCCGAGCCGCGCCCAGGCCTTGGCAGCCTGGGCGGCCAGCTGGGCGCTGACGCTGCGAGCGCCGGCGACTTCGATGCCGTGCTCGGCTGCTGCGACGACGCGGTGCAGGTCGCCGGAGGTCAATGCGAACCATGCGCTCATCTCGTGGGCCCAGCCGCCGACGTGGTGGTCGTCGACTTCGTTGGCGAGGTTGAGCGCGTAGCGGCGGGTTGCCTCCGCGGCGACGTGCTGTCCGGCGTCGTACTCGACGCAGCCGACCAGGAGCGCCAGGCGTCCGGCTAGGGACAGCAGGTCGCGGTGCTGGGCGAAGGAGAGGCGCTCGTCGAACAGCCGGGTGATGCGGCCCAGCCAGGCCAGCCCCTCGGCGCGCAGTTCGCGGGTCTCGCGATAGCGGTACTCCGTGCAGAGTCGTTCGACGGTGACCTCGACGGCGGTCACGGTGGCGTCGGTGATCGACGAGCGTTGCAGCCGGGCGATCAGCTCGGCTGTGTCCATCCCCGCTTCCAGGAGCAAGGAGGTCTCTCCGGCAGGGGCAGCCGGTGGGAAGAGGTCGGCGGTGACCGTGCCGAAGACGGTCGCGATGTGTGGCGCCCAGCTGCGTGGGGTGACACGGCCGGATTCCCACTCTTTCCACTGCCGCACGAGCGACTCCGCCGATGGCGGTTCCTTCCCGGAGGAACGGGCGTACACCGCTTGCAGGTTCGCCACGGCGCGCGCCTGCGACCAGGCGCGCGCTTCACGCTCGCGCCGCAGCCGATCCGCCCAGGCAGGCCGTGTACTCATGGCCCCCATGGTGCCCCACGCCACAGACAGGCAACCAGAGGGGAGGTGAACGTCTCCCCACCTCTCACCTATCCCGCGAGCACCGGGCTGACAAATGCTTCCAGGTATGAGAACTTCCGCGCCGCTCCTCGTCGCATGCGACATCGACGGGACCCTGGTCCGTACCGGCAGTCCGGCCACGGCCGCCGTGCGCGCCGCGGCTGCTCAGGTTCGGGCGGCCGGCCATCACATCGTGCTCGCGACGGGACGCTCCCTCGTGGGCGCGCTGCCCGTCGCACTGCAGCTCGGGCTGGACGACGCGTGGATCGTGGCAAGCAACGGCGCGGTCACCGCACACCTGGTGGGTGACCACTACCAGGTCACCCAGCAGCACAACCTCGACGCCGAAGCCGCGATCCGCGTCGCCGTCGCGGCGGCTCCTGGTGTGCGCATCGCGGCCGAGAGGGTGGGCACCGGCTATCGGGTCAACATCCCGTTCGCTGACTACGAGCTCAACGGCGCCCAGCACAGCGTGCGCGGGCTTGAGGAGCTGTGGACACACCCGACTCCCCGCATTGCCCTGCAAGGCCCGTCTGGTTACCGCTTGGTGTGGGCCCTGCGTGCGCTCGGTCTGACGGCAATCGCCACCCGACGCGACTGGGTCGACGTCACGGCGGCCGGAATCTCCAAGGCGACGGCACTGGAGAAGGTGCGCACCGAGCTCGGCGTCGAGCCGGGCGACACGGTCGCCGTCGGCGACTCGGAGAACGACGTGGAGATGCTGGGTTGGGCCGCACACGGCTGGGCTATGGGTCACGCGCCGCCGTTCGTGATCGCCGGTGCGGACCACGTCACTGGAACCCTCGACGACAACGGAGCAGCGACCGTGCTGTTCTCCCTCCTCGGATAGACAAAGACCCACGTTTCCGGACCTGGATCACCGCTCTCGTCGACGCTAACCTCCCGACTGGCGTCGGGGGCCTCGTGGCATCGCGAAACAGGCGGGCGACTCGTGTCAGGACCATCTTCTTCATGCTTGAGGCCGGTAGGCCGTCGGGGGCCTCAGGGAGTCGGTGGCCCGCTCCGCTTGCACCGGACTAGGTGCGTACCCCCGCGCCCCTTCTGAACGGTGACTTCGTACTCTGCGCCAGTCTCGCGGTGCAATAGGCGCATAGTCGCAGTAGACCCTTCCGTCTCGATCGATTCGAGGCTGAAGTCGTCACTTCGAACCTCGTAGCGAGTGGCGAGACGCCAACGAGCGGCGTCCTCCGCTTCCTCCTCACTGATCGTGAGGTCTTCAACGTCAGAGCCTCGCCACCGCTCGGCAAGTCGCCTGCCCATCTCCTCAAGTAACTTCCCCACGCCATACGCAACCGCTGCTTCATACAGGGTGCTACCTACGTGTGCGAGGTACTCAACCCCCGACCCGTCGGCACCCCATGAGGTACGTGTTCGGCTCTCACGAAGGAGGAGGGCTGGGCCTTTGGATTCGGGATCAGATGCGCGCTCAATCGCGTGGTCGAGCCAGCCCCGCTTCCACGCTGCTCCTGGAGCTTGGATCGCGACCCATTCGTCTCCCTGTACTTCATCGAAGTAGTTAACGGGAACGAAGGTGATTCCGAGTCTGTCCGCGTAGTCGTCCGTGGGGTCGAAGTCGTACTCCGGGGTGGGATCGAAGAACCGCCTCGCGTCATCGTCGTTTTTCGCCATACATGGAGAGTGTCGCTTACGTGGTGTTTCGGCGACCGAGCCACGCCAGGGCGACACACGTAGGGCTCCAGGAAGATTCTCCCGGGCCCTACGTGTGTCGCGTGCAGACGGATTGGAGCACGGACATTCGATCGACCTTGATCTCCGCCCGCTCGACCTGAGAGACCTACGACTCTGAGCGGTTGATCGCTCAGGCAAGTTCGGTCTGCGACAGGCTGCACAGCTTGGGCAGGCGCGCCACGCGAGCACGGAACGCCACGAGGGCGGGCGCCTGTGTCACCGTGGCGCCTTCCCGGTGATCGACGTGAGCCAGTCCACCTCGATGCTGTCGACGAGCGCTTCGCGTTCGGTCAGGAAGTGCCGGGTGTGCTCTTGGCGCTCGTGCTCGTCGAACGCTGCGCGGTCGCGGTAGAGCTCGTAGAACACCCGCACGTTGGGCTGTCCCTCGACGATGTGGCTCACGTAGACGAGGGTTCCCGGCTCCTCCCGAATCCCCTCGGCGGCTACCGCCACGAGTCGATCGAACGCCTCGACGGCTCCTTCCTTCAGCGTGTGTCGCACGTAGAGCCCGAACTGTCCTGTCATGACCTATCCCTCCGGTGGATTGCGGATACGCAACGTCCTCAGGGACGACGAAGCTCACCAGCACCAATGTGTATCAGTGCTGGTGGCGCGGGTCGGCCTGCCTGGATTCGAACCAGCGACCCTCTGATCCTGGGCCGGCGCGCAATTAACCCGCGCGGCCTGCTTCGTCATCCTGCCGCTCACCAGGGTCTGCGACAGTTGCGGACGACCCACCAGCCGGTCTACGCACCGGGCGTCTACCCAGCCTCGTCAGGCAGTACGCCGACCGCCGCGCCACCCTTGTTCTCCGCCGTTAGCGCGACCCGACACGGCGGACCACCGGCAGCCCCTCGTCCCGTGGTCACCTTCCCGTCACACGGTGTGAGCGCTAACATGGCGAAAGTTTGTTGCGGGTCGGGTGCTGCCGCCCGAGCTTTCACAGGTCCTCAAAGGAGAGAACCATGAGAAATACGCCACCCCGAAAGATCCGTCTCGCCGCCCTGCTCGCACTCATCTTCATGTCTGCCACGCTCGTGCCCTCGGCTCAGGCCGCCCCGGTCACGATCGCACTCGGCCGCGCTTCGATCGAGTCGGTCAACCAGCCGGGGCGTTTCGTCCGGCACCAGGACTGGCTGGGCCGGGTCGATCCCGTGACGTCCTCCAGCTCCGCACAGCTCAAGCAGGACGCGTCGCTCACGATCGTGCCGGGTCTCGCGTCTCCGTCGTGCTACTCGTTCCAGGCAGTGAACGGCCAGTTCCTGCGGCACCGTGACTTCCGGGTGCGCCTCGAGACGAACGACGGCTCAGCCACGTTCCGCGGCGACGCCACGTTCTGCGCCGAGTCGGGCTCCATCTCGGGCTCGGTGTCGTTCACGTCGTACAACTTCCCGCAGCGGCGCCTTCGACACCGCGACTCCGAGCTCTGGATGGACACGTACCAGGACACGGCACTCTTCCGGGCCGACAGCTCATTCCAGCTCCGGTCCCCATGGGCGCCGAAGACGAACAAGAACCCGGTCATTCCCGGTCTCTTCGCCGACCCGCACATCACTTACCTGGGCGGCCGGTACTACCTCTACCCGACGACGGACGGCTACGCGAGCTGGTCGTCGCCGTCGTACACCGCCTGGTCCTCGACCGACCGCGTGACCTGGACCAGCCATGGCGTCGTTCTCGACCTCGGGCCGGACGTGTCCTGGGCCGACAACTCGGCTTGGGCGCCCGCCGTCGTCGCGAAGAACGGGAAGTACTACATGTACTTCAGCGGCGGCGCAGCGTCCGGCGACACGGCCAAGCACCTCGGCGTAGCCGTGGCCGACTCTCCTGCCGGCCCGTTCCGCGACGCCCTCGGCAAGCCGCTGGTGCGCGCCGGCGCCTACTCCGGGCAGGCCATCGACCCGATGGTGTTCACCGACAAGGACGGCCAGTCCTACCTCTACTGGGGCAACGGCACGGCGTGGGTCGTGCCGCTCAACGCCGACATGACGTCGTTCGACCCGGCCAAGGTCAAGAACATCACCCCGAGCGGCTACCGGGAGGCGTCGTTCGTGTTCGAGCGCCAGGGCACCTACTACTTCATGTGGTCCGAGAACGACACGCGGGACGAGAACTACCAGGTCGCCTACGCCACCGGCACGTCCCCGCTCGGCCCGTGGACCAAGCGCGGGGTCGTGCTCAGCAAACGCCTCGACCTCGGGATCAAGGGCACCGGCCACCACTCGGTGGTGCAGGCACCCGGCACCGACACCTGGCACGTCGCCTATCACCGGTTCGCCGTCCCCGCTGGCAACGGCACCAACCGCGAGGTCGCCATCGACCGGATGACCTTCCGCACCGACGGCACGATCGTCCCGATCGAGCCGACCCTGTGACCCAGGCGCACCGGCGTTGGCGTGGGGGCGGCAACATAGGTTGATATCGGGATGGGGGCCAGCCATGGCTGACACCCACAGCGCAGGCGATAAGGAAGGCTGACCGACTCGGTCCGCGACCCCTACACACTGCATGGCGTCACCGGCGTGTCGCATGCAGTGTGTAGGGGTCGCTCACATAAGTCCCTCGACCACGTCGGCCAGATCGGCGACCGGGCGGCGACCGTCGAGCTGGATGTCCGCGCCGCGGCGCAGCAGGGGCTCGACCTCGACGACGTACTCGCGGATCTCGGCCTGCTGGTCCGCCGAGCGCCCGTACGGGTTGTTCGTGCGGGTCGACGCGCGCTCGATCAGTACCTCGACCGGAGCGCTCAGCAGCACGACCTGCTCGAACCGGTCGTAGAAACGGCCCTGGTTCTCGGCGGTCCCCGAGACCACCACGTCGTCGTGACGCGTCAGCAGCTCGCTCATCCGATCCTCGTCCCACAGGGCGCCCGGCAGCTCCCAGCCGTCGTAGTCCGTGTCGACCGTGCGGTGCCCCCGCAGCGCGAGCTCGCCGAGCAGCGTCGACTTCCCGGCCCCCGACATGCCGGTAATGAGGATGCGGGCCATGACGCGAGCCTACGCAGCGGGCGGCACTCCGCATTCATCGCACCCCTGGACAGGCACGTCGTAGGGCCGGGCTGAATGTGGCGACCAAGCTACGGCTCGTGCTCGGTGAACACGACCTGGTCCTCTCGCCCGGACTTCACCCTCTCCTCACCCCCTCTCCGGGAAGCGAAACGACCCGCGTCGCTTGTAGCGTTCTCACGAGCCTCCGGGCGCCCTCAAGAAGCGGGGACGACCGGTCCGGCGCCGAAAGGCCCCGACCGCACAGACGCGACAGGGGTTTCTTCGGCCACTGGGAGTGTGTCCGGACGAACGCCTCGCGGCGTATGTCACGAGAGCCTCTTTGTCGACGACTCGCAGCAGCAGTCCGAGGACTCGCTCACGGCTTCCGGGCGAGCTGCACCGGTTGGACGCTCTCGGCGCTGTGTCGCGCGGCCCAGTTCTCCAGCGAGGTGCGGCAGGCATGATCGAGATGATGCAGGCCGGACAGATCGACCTCGACGGGCCGGTCTTGCGGCAGAGCCTCTAGCTGGTCGAGCAGCTTGGGGAGGCGCAGGAACGTCGCGCTGCCGATCAGACGCGCGACGATCGGGCCGTGGCCGTCGTCGCTCACCTCCAGGTGCACACGGGAGGTGTCCCAGGCGGTCTTGATGATCGAAAGGGCCAGTCCGACCAGCACCCCTTCGAACATGCCCACCGAGACGATCGCGAGCGCGGTCGCCATGAGGACGAGCGCCTCGCCGCGGTGCGTCCGCCACAACCGGCGGATCTCTGCCAGCGGGATCAGCTTGAAGCCGGCATGCACCAGCACCCCAGCCAGAGCCGCGACAGGGATGAGGCCGAGAGCCGCAGGCACCAGGGCGGCGAAGAGGAGCAGCCAGGCTCCGTGCAGCACCCGGGACGTTTTGGTCCTCGCACCGGCGTGGACGTTGGCCGCGCTGCGGACGATCACCGCCGTGAGCGGCAGGGCACCGAGCACACCGCACACCGCGTTGCCCGCTCCTTGCGCCATGAGCTCCTGGTTGTACCGCGTGCGTGGCCCGTCGTGCAGGCGGTCCACGGCGGCGGCGCTGAACAGGCTCTCGGCCGAGGCGATCAGGGTGAAGGCGAGGATCGTGCCGATCACCCCAAACTCGGCGAGC
Source organism: Promicromonospora sp. NPDC023805 (assembly GCF_040639635.1). Taxonomy (NCBI): domain Bacteria; kingdom Bacillati; phylum Actinomycetota; class Actinomycetes; order Micrococcales; family Promicromonosporaceae; genus Promicromonospora; species Promicromonospora sp. NPDC023805. Next base: position 42,366 of record NZ_JBFAAH010000008.1, read on the forward strand.
CGGCTGAAGTCGCTGAGCCCGGGCGGTTGGATCGAGTCCAGCAGGCCGTGCACCTCCACCTTGGCTACCGACGGCCCGAGCAGCGCGCCGGCGACGATCGCCAGCCCGACCGCGGCCAGGGGCGCGGGTACGACCCGCAGCCGCTGCGGCATCTTCTTCCACAGGACGAGCACGACGATCGTGCCCAGGCCGAGCGCGAACGACGTCAGCGCGGCCCTGGAGCCCCAGGTGTCGACGAGCATGCCGGGTAGTCCGGCGATCTTGGCGAGGCTTTGGCTGGGCGCGCTGAGCCCCGCCATGGAGTAGAGCTGACCGGCGATCAGCACGAGCCCGATCCCCGCGAGCATCCCCTCGACGACCGCGACCGAGATGGCCCGGAACCAGCGGCCCAGACGGAGCGCACCCATCAAGAGCTGGAGCAGCCCGGTGGCGAGCACCAGGACCCCCAGCACCGAGATGCCGAACTGCTGCACCGCCTGGTAGACCAGCACCGTCAGGCCGGCGGCCGGGCCGCTGACCTGCAGGCTGCTCCCCGGGAGGAACCCGGTGACCAGGCCACCGACGATGCCGGTGACCAGGCCCAGCTCGGCCGGTACGCCGGAGGCGACGGCCACCCCGACGCACAGCGGCACCGCGACCAGGAAGACCACGAACGACGCGGTCAGGTCGGCCAGGAACGTCTCGCGTCTCGACGACGGCGCGTGCACCGCCGCACTCTGGAGGGCGCTCACAGCGGCAGGAACTCGTCGGCGTGCGCGCGGTGCGCGAGCACGGTCCCGGTGTCGACCTCGTAGAACCATCCGTGCAGGTTCAGCCTGCCGTCGCTCACACGCGGGGCGACGCACGGGTAGTTCAGCAGGCGCTCGACCTGGTCCATGACATGGGCCTGGACCGCGCTCGTCAGCCTCGGTCCGTCACCCGCCGTCGCTCCGGGAAGCGGCGTCGCGTGTTCGAGCCACGAGCGGACGGCCGGTACGGCGGAGAGGTCGTCCCCACGGGACATGGCGCCCACGGCGCCGCAGTGCGAGTGCCCGCACACCACGATGTCGGAGACCCCGAGCACCTCGACGGCGTACTCGATGGTCGCCGTCTCGCCGGCCGCCGCAGGCCGGTCGTGACGGGGCACGATGTTGCCCGCCGTCCGGAGCTCGAAGAGCTCGCCGGGACGGGCCCCGGTGATCAGCGACGGGATCACCCGGGAGTCGGAACAAGTCAGGAACAGGACCTGCGGAGACTGCCCGTGCGCGAGCTCGTCGAAATGGTCGCGCTGCCGGGCGACCCGGTTGGGAAAGGAACGGGCGTGGTCGAGAAGATGCTGCATCAGATACCCCCTGTGCGCCCCCTTGGCGCATCGGTCGTCAACGGTGGTGCAGAACGCTGGGTAGGTGAGGTGCACGGCGACCCACAGCGGATCGCGACCGGGAACCGACAAGTCCCGGCTGAGATCAAGTCTCTGGACCGAATCTCAGAGCAACCTCAGAGAGCGGGTGAAATAATCGGCGCATGGACCTCGACGCTCGCCGTGTGCTGCTGGTCGAGGACGACAGGCGCCTGTCGGAGCTGCTCGTCCGCCTGCTCACCGTGGAGAGCTACGACGTGCTGCCCGTCTTCGACGGCCAGGCCGGGCTGCACCACGGGCTGACCGGCCGGTGGGACGCGCTGGTCATCGATCGCACGCTTCCCGCGATGGAGGGGGTCGACCTGGTCCGCCGCCTCCGCAGCCGTGGCATCACGACGCCGATCATGCTGCTCACCGCACGAGGCACCACCGAGGACCGGGTAGAGGGCCTCGACGCCGGCGCAGAGGACTACGTCGTCAAACCCTTCGACAGCGACGAGCTCCTGGCGCGCCTGCGTGCCCTCCTGCGCCGGCATGCCGACACGTCGACCATGATCGATCTCGGCGGGCGCCGCCTCGACGTCGCGACACGTCGGGTGCTGTCACCCGACGCCGAACCCGTCGAGCTGTCCGCCCAGGAGTGCGCGCTGCTGCGCGTCATCGCCGCCAACCCGGGCCGCGTCCGCACCCGTGAGGAGCTCCATCGACGGGTCTTCCAGAACGCGGACAGCCCGAACGCCGTCGACACCTACGTCTACTACCTGAGACGCAAGCTCGGCCACGGCATGATCCGCACGGTACGCGGCCTCGGCTACCGGCTCGGGCCGTCGTGACCGCTGCGGTCAGCGACCGTCGGCTGCTGCGCAGGGCGTCACTCGCCGTTGCGCTCCAGACCGGCGCAGCGGTCGCGATAGTGGTGTCCGCGGTGATCGCCCTGGTGTACGCGGTCGGTCTCGAGGCACGACGGGATGCGTCCGAGACCAAGCTGCACGCCAAGGTCGCTGAGGCCGGAGACCACCATGTGACCCTGGACGGCACGGACACCGTGGTCCTGGACGGCATGCCCACGAACTGCCCGGAGCGCCATGTGCGCGAGACCGCAGCACGTCTGCCCGACGGCCAGTCACGCGTCGATATCTGTGGCACCCCGTTCCTCGCCTATGTCGGAGAAGCGGCCGACGGCACCCGCGTCACCGCGATCATGAACTTCGTCGAACAGCAGGAGGAGACCGAACGCCTCGCCCGGCTCTCCCTGGCAGCCGGTGCCCTCGGCGTCCTGGCGTCCGCGGTGCTCGGCTGGGCGTTCGGGCGCCGTGCCGTCCGCTCGCTGGGCGAAGCCCTGGCGTCGCAACGACACTTCGTCGCCGATGTCAGCCACGAGCTTCGGACTCCACTGGCCATCGTGCTGACCCGCGCCCAGCTCCTGCTCCGCGGATCGACGGTCGACCAAGCACAGCGACTGGAGCTGGAGCAGCTGGCCCAGGACGCCAAGATCGCCGCAGAGGTGGTCAACGACCTCCTCCTCACCGCCGAGATCCAGCACCGGCCCATCCCCCAGGTGCCCGTCGACCTGAACGCTCTCGCGCAGGAGGTGCGAGCCTCGTTCGCCACCCGGGCCGAGATCGCGGGCGTCGACCTCGTCGTCGACGCGCGATCCAGCACCAGCTACGTCGTCAAGGGCACCACCAGCGCCCTGCGACGCGCGGTGTCCTCCCTCGTCGACAACGCGTTGGTACACGTGCGCCCGGGCGGCCGGGTCGTGATCGCCCTGCAGTCACGCAGCACCGAGGTAGGCCTCGCCGTGATCGACGACGGCGAAGGCCTCGACCCAGCACGCGCGCGCGAACTGATCAAACGGTTCCGCCGCGGGTCGAAGAAAGAAGCGGGCAGGGTACGCCTCGGACTCGGCCTCGCACTCGTCAACGAGATCGTCAGCGCCCACGGCGGCACGCTGACGATCGACGGCGCTCCCGGGTCCGGCGCGACCTTTGCCCTGTTGTTCCCCACGTCGGGCACCCAGGACCGTCGCCCGGCCACGACCGGGCCCGCGCCAGGACGTGAGCGGCACGCGTCGAAGAGTTCGTGACGAGTGTGAGCGCTGCTGTGCGGGTCGGCCCTGTGCGCCCTGGGCCGACCCGCACTTGCCTCGCTCCCCCAGGGCCAACCAGGTGACGATCACCAGGACAGTCAGCTCTCGCGCTCGGCGAGCGCCTGCTGGAGCTCGTCGCGGATCTTGTCGCCGCCGCCACGCTTCCAGGCCTCGACGGCCGGGCCCCATGCGGATACGGGCTTACGGCCCGCGATGATGTCGGTCTCGACCGACGCGAGCGACTCGCCGATCTGCGGGCCGCGCCGGCTGCCGGTCTCGCTGAACAGCCCTTCCGTCGGGTTGCGGACGGCGGTGGGCACCGTGGCGGTCTGCGCGTCGTACTGCGCCTGCGCGACGTCGGGGCTACCAGCCAGGAAGTTGACCCATGGGCCTTCGGCGAGGTACTTCAGCGAGAGCTGCAGCTCGCTGCGGCCCTTGTCGGTCAGGACCGGGTCGGTGCCCTTCAGCTCGTGGTGGACGCCCTCGATGCCGTAGTTCTTGAAGAGGTGCTCGGCGCTGCCGAAGGGGGCTGCGAGGTAGTTGAGGACCCCGAGCAGGGCCTCGGCCCGGTCGGCGGACTTCGTGCTGATCGACGTGAGGTTGTGCGTCGCGCCGGCGAGCCAGATGTTCGCCGTCCCGGCGGCGGCACGACGGCGAGGCGGAACTCGTCGCTGATCGGGAAGTTCGAGAAGTCGGACCAGGCGCTGAACGTGTCGTCGAGCAGGGTGATGGTCCCGTTCACGAGCCAGGTCTTGCGCTGTGGCTGCTCGACGGAGAACGCATCGGGGTGGACGAGGCCGTCGGCGACCAGCCGGCGGCCCTCCTCGAGAGCCGCCTCCTGGCCCTCGTGCTCGTTCGCGCTGACGAGCTTGCCGCCCGCTTCCGTCCAGCCGTTCGGGACCTCGTACATCTGGCGGAGGTATTCCCGGGGAACCTGGCCGAGCGCCCAGCGGCCGGACGAGCTGGTCAGCTCCTTGCAGAGTGCGTGGAAGTCGTCCAGCGAGCTCACCTCCGCCGGGATGCCCTGTGCGTCGAGGAGGTCCTGCCTGGCGTACGTCACCCGGCTGCTCACCGGCCCGCGCGGGATGGGTATGCCGTAGATCTTTCCGCCGTGGACGGTGGACTTCCAGCTCTCGGTCGGGATGTTCGCCAGGAACGGGTACTTCGCCACGGCGTCGCCGGAGAGCAGGTCGGTGAGGTCCGTCGCGCGCTCTGCGAGCAGCCCGGGCAGGCCGGGTACCTGGCCCGGGAGGATGGTGAACAGGTCGGGGAGCTGATCTCCGGCGACGGCGGTCTGGAACCGGTCGGTGAAGTCGCCCGCCAGCACCTGCGAGACGGCATAGGAGCAGCCCAGGCGCTCGTTCAGCGCCTGCCAGAACTCGTTGCGGTCCGCGGAGGGCGGGATCGACGTGTTCGTCATGGCGAGCGCGCGGATGTCCTGCCCGTCGCCGGGCGGACCGTCGGTCAAGGTCTTGGGGTTCGCCGGGTAGGCGAGCATCGTGTCGCTGACGCCGTCGGCGCCCTTGAGGTCAACAGCGATGCCCTCGAACGGGATATAGGTGGGCAGGGCAACGCTGGCGCTGGTAGCCAGGGCTCCCCCGCCGCGGCCCTCGTTGCTGCAGCCGGCCAGGCCGAGCACGGCGAACGCGCCGAGGCCGAGGCCTCCTCTCAGCAGGTTGCGCCGGGTGATGCGGGGGTCGATGGGCAGCATGTTCATGACGGCTCCTCGTTGAGCGGGTAGGTCCAGTGACAGGTCGAACAGGCAGGGTCAGCCCTTGACGGCGCCGGTGAGCATGCCCTGGGCGAAGTGCCGCTGCAGGAACGGGTAGACCAGCAGGACCGGCACGACGGAGACCACGAGGATCGCCATCTGCAGGGAGGTCTGCGGCGGGAGGGCTCCGGCGTCGATGCCCAGGTCCTGGCCGCCGAGCTGGGTGCCGTCGACCACGAACGTGCGCAGCACCAGCTGCAGGGGCCACTTGCTCGCGTCCGACATGTAGAGCAGGGCGTTGAAGAAGGCGTTCCAGTAGCCGACGCCGTAGAAGAGCCCGACCACTGCGAGCACGGGCTTCGACAGCGGCAGCCCGATCCTGGTGAAGAGCTGCCACTCGGAGGCGCCGTCGATGCGGGCGCTGTCGATGATCTCGTGCGGGAGCCGGACGAAGAACGCCCGCACGACGACGACGTTGAACGCGGAGACGGACGTCGGGATGATCAGCGCCCACAGGCTGTCCAGCAGCCCGAGCTGTTGCACCACGAGGTAGCTCGGGATGATGCCGGGGTTGAAGAGCAGACTGACCAGGACAAGCAGCAGCATCGCGCGCACGCCGAAGGCTCCGCGCCTGCTCAGCGCCCAGCCGAGGGTGGTCGTCAGGGCCAGGCTGATGGCGGTGCCGACACTGGTCACCAGCACGCTGATCCACAGGGCCTGCGTCACGACGCCGCCGGCGAAGATCATGCGGTAGGCGCCCAGGTCGATACCTGTCGGCAGGAAGACGAAGCCGCCGGCCTGCGTGACCTGTTCCGGGGTGGCGAGGCTGGTGGAGATGATGCCGACGAACGGCAGGATCACCAGTGCGCACGCGACGGTGAGGATGATGCCCTTGACCACGCGCTCGACGGGTCCTGGCAGCGCCACGCCGTCGATCACCTGGGGCTTTCCCCGCGGCTGTGCTCGTCGTCGGGTGTCGATCATGCTCGGTAGACGCCTTCCTCGCCGAACGCGTGGGCGACCCTGTTCGCGACGAGCACCAGCACGAGCCCAAGCACTCCCTTGACCAGCCCGACGGCTGCCGCGACGCCCCAGTACCCGCCGATGACGCCCTGGTTGTAGACATAGGTGTCCAGCACCTCTGAGACGCCGAGGCCGACTGCCTGCTGCTGGAGGATGAGCTGCTCGAACCCGACGCTCAGGGAGTCGCCGAGCTTGAGGATGAGCAGCATGATGATGATCGGCCGCATCCCGGGCAGCGTGATGTGCCAGGTCTGACGCCACCGCGATGCGCCGTCGACGGCGGAGGCCTCGTAGAGCGACTTGTCGATCCCGGCGAGTACCGCGAGGAAGAGGATGGTCGCCCAGCCGGTGTCCTTCCACATGACCTGCGACGTGATCAGCGCGTAGAAGACGTCGGAGTTGCCGATGATGCCGACGGCTTCCCACCCGCGCGCCCGCAGGAAGTTGTTGAGCAGGCCCGCGCCGCCGAGCACCTGCTGGAAGACCGCCACGACGATCACCCAGGACAGGAAGTGCGGTAGGTAGAGCACCGACTGCACGAGCTGTCGCACGCGGTTGGAGACCAGGCTGTGCAGGATCAGTGCGAGCACGATCGGCGCCGGGAAGACCAGGACCGTCTGCAGCAGCGTGATCACGAGGGTGTTGCGCAGCGCGCCAAGGAATGCGGGATCGCCGGAGAACAGGATGGCGAAGTTCTCCAGCCCCACCCAGAGGCTGCGGCCCATACCGAGGTAGGGCTGATAGTCCTGGAAGGCGATGACGTTACCGCCGAGCGCCAGGTACTGGAACACGATGATGACGGCGATGCCGGGCAGGGCCAGCAGCAGGATCGCCCGGTCCCGCACCAGCCGTTGCCACCAGCTCAGCTGTCTTCGTGTAAGCCGTTGTCCCACGTGCTGCTCCGTTGCAGAGTGATCGATCACTGTCTGGGCTACCGTAGGAGGTGATCGATCACTCCGCAAGAGGCTCTTTCGCTGATGAGATCTACCGATGAGTGCCAGAATGACCGCGGACCACAGCAGTACGGTCCTTGACCGGTGAGGATGGGGCATGACGAACCAGGGCTCGACGCACGACCAGGGCGCGGCCGCGCCTCGGCGCTCGACGATCTGGGAGGTCGCCAAGGCTGCGGGCGTCTCGCACCAGACGGTCTCGCGGTACCTGCGCAGCGACACGAAGATGCGACCCGAGACGATCGAACGCATCAGCCGCGCCGTGGCGGAGCTCGACTACCGCCCCAACCTGGCGGCACGGTCGATGCGCACCCGCCGCAGCGGACGCATCGCCGTCCTGCTGCCCGGGGTCGGGTCGTACGGTCCACCGCAGATCCTCGGCGGCGTCATGGAGGTCGCCCACGAGCACGGCTACACGATCGAGGCGTTCAGCGTCGAGGGCACGCCCGTGGACCGCTTCGAGCGGGTCCTGGAGCTCTCCGACTCGGGCCAGGTCGAGGGCGTCCTCGCCCTCGCGCCGTTGCCGCCCGAGTCCGAGCACCGGTTCCCCGACCGGGCGGCGATCGTCGTCTCGGCCGACTACGACGACAAGTTCCGCGCCGTGGGCGAGCTCGCCGACGGCTCACCTGTCGCCGAGCTCGTCGAACGACTCGCCCAGCTGGGCCATCGGCGGTTCCTCCACGTGACCGGAGCCCTGGACTACGCGTCCGCCCGCGGACGCCGCGACGTGTTCGTGGCGACCGTCGAACGCCTGGGGCTCGGTCCGGCGCTCGTCCACGAGGGCGACTGGTCGGCGGACGCCGGGCGCGAGGCGGTGCTCGCGCTCCCGGACGAGGGCCGACCCACCGCCATCATCGCGGGCAACGACGCCAGCGCAGCGGGGGTGGTGCAGGGCGCTCGGGAGCGCGGCTGGTCGATCCCCGGCGACCTCAGCGTGACGGGTTGGAACAACCACCTGCTCGGTGCCTATCTCGCGCCGACACTCACCACTGTGCAGGTCGACCACCACAGACTCGGCCGGGCGGCCATGTCCCGGCTCGTTGCCACCCTTCGCCCCGAGCTGGGGGCTGCGCCGTCGGAGGGCCCGCTGAACACGATCATCTGGCGGGACTCGACGGGGCCGGCGAGCAGTAGCGCCTAGGGCTCCCGCCCCGAGCATCGGCCACAGCCTTTGGAAACGACGATGCCCACCAGCACCAAGGTGTATCAGTGCTGGTGGGCGGGGGTCGGGCTGACTGGATTCGAACCAGCGACCCTCTGCTCCCAAAGCAGATGCGCTACCAAGCTGCGCCACAGCCCGCGGAACGGCACGGAATCATGGGTCACCCTGGGGTTCTCCAGACAGGCTCCGTGTCCGACGTGCCTCATCTTATCCGGTAGGTGCGGCAGAGACGCCAGTCGTTACCCGACCTCCACCGCATGCCACCGCCCGTCAACAGCAGAAGCCTCCGCAGCCGCCGCCACACGCGCCGCCTGGAGCCCATCAGCCACCGACGGCGCCAGCTGTTCCCCAGTGAGCACCGAGGTCACGAACTCCGCCCCCTCGATGACCTTGAGGTCCTCGAAGCTCAACCCCATGCCCCCGCCAGGATTGAACCGGCCGAACTCCCCGTGCGCCCCATCGGTCAGCACCCGCGTGAACCCGTACCCGGCGTCCCCCGGCCCGAGGCAGACCTCGAGCTCGTTCATCCGCTCGAAGTCCCACCGCGCGGTGCCAAGACTCCCGAACACCTCGATCCCGTATCCGCACCGCGGCCCCACGGCCACGCGGGACGACTCGAAGGTCGCCACGGCACCGCCGTCGAGCCGCGCGAGCACCGCCGCGTAGTCCTCGTTCTCCACGGGCAGCAGCTCCCCGTCGAGATCACCGCGCGCCTGATGCCCAACACCGCCGCCACCCGCCGGCGCCGGACGCGAGCCGATGAACGTCTCGGTCAGCGCCGTCACCTCGCTCACCGGAGCCACCACGTACCGCGCCAGGTCGAACCCGTGGCTGAGCAGGTCGCCGAGCACCCCCGACCCCGCCGTCTTGCGCACGAACCGCCAGGTCCGCGGCCCGGACGGCGACGAAGAGTAATCGGCGTCGAGCACCACGCGGACGTTCCTGACCCGGCCGAGCCGGCCCGAACGGACCAGCGACCGCAGGTGCTCCACCGCCGGCGCATGCCGGTAGTTGAACCCGACAGCGGTGACCAGCCCGGCGTCCCGCGCGGCGTCGGCGATGTCCTGGGACTGCCCGACGGAGGTGCCCATGGGCTTCTCCACCCAGAACGGCTTGCCGGCCGCCGCGGCCGCGAGCGCATGCTCGCGGTGCAGGTAGTTGGGGCTGCAGATCGACACGACGTCGACCTCGGGGTGGGCGAGCACGTCGTGGTAGTCGGCGGTCGTCTCCCGGTAGCCGAAGCGGCGTCGCGCCGCCTCGGCGTTCGGCGCGGAGGTGTCGGCGACGATGACGGGGACGACGTCGACGTCGAGCTCCGGGTACCGCTCCCCCAGCGCCCGGTAGGCGTGCGAGTGGACGGCGCCCATCCAGCCTGCGGAGATGAGCCCGACGCCGATCCGCCGTCGTCCCGTCACGTCGGTATCTCCAGCCCTGTCAGAGCAGGCCCAGGCCGCACGACGCCAGGTACTGGCGGGTCATGACGGCGTTCGGCAGCGGCAGCCGCGGGTCGCACGGGTACAGGTCCTGCTCGGTGACGACGTACAGGTCCTTGTCCAGGCCGGCCAGCGCGGCGACGAGCGACTTCATGTCGGGGGCGCCCGCCGGGGGCCGGACCGACGCGCCGCGCGCGACGGCCTCGCCGAAGGGCCAGTCCTCCTTGTGCGCCTGCTCGGTGAGCTCGACGTCGAAGGCCTTGATGTGCACGTAGGAGATGCGGTCGGGGTAGGTACGAATCATCTCCAGCGGGTCTCCTCCGCCGTAGACGATGTGGCCGGTGTCGAGGCACAGGTTGACGTAGTCGGGGTCGGTCGCGTCGAACACGCGCGCGATGTCCTCCGGCGTCTCGATGTGGCTGTCCCCGTGCGGGTGGAGCACCATCTTCAGCCCGTACTCGTCCTTGAGGATCTGGCCGAGCCGGTTGGCGTTCTCGGTGTAGAGCTTCCAGGCGTCCGGCGTCAGCACGCGGTCGTCGGTCCACTCCCAGGTCTTGTCGTCGCGGAACAGCGGGGGCAGGTGGACTATGTACTCCGCGCCGACGGCCGCGTGGGTCTCCGCGATGGCTCGGAAGGTCTTCTCGGTCTCGGCCCAGGCCTCGGCCTTGTGCAGCACGCCCCAGCCGGTTCCTGCGACGACCGTGAAGCCGTTGTCGTCCATCACCTTCTGCAGGCGCTTCGGGTCGGTCGGGAAGTAGCCGTACGGGCCTGTCTCCATGTACTCGAAGCCGGCCTCGGCCATCTCGGCCAGCGCCTTCTCCCAGGGGATCTGCTTCTCGTCGTCGGGGAACCACACGCCCCACTGATCGGGGCAGACGCCGACGGTGAGCTTGCTGAACCGCGGGTCGGTGTTGCGCGCCTTGCTGGTGGGAGCGCCGGAGGACGTCGTCTCGCTGGTCATCTCGTTCTCTCTCGTCCGGGGTGGGGTATGGGGTCCGGCAGGGGTCAGACGGCGGCCGACGACGCCGGCGACGGCACCGGGGCGGGGGCGACGCTGCGGCCCGTGCGGGCGGACTCGGTCGCTGCGTCGGCGAGCGCCAGCGCCTGGCGTCCGTCGAGCAGCGACGGCGTCGGTGCGGAGCCCTCGCGGATGGCGGCCACGAAGGCCGCGAGCTCGCTCGTGTACGCCGCGGCGTACCGCTCGAGGAAGAAGTCGAGGTACGGGCCGCGGGCGCCAGAGGATCCCGCGGCGTCCAGCACCACCGACGTCGCCGTGTGGTTCTCCGCGCGCAGCGCGCCGCGCGGGCCGAACGCCTCGAGCCGCTGGTCGTACCCGGCCGCACAGTGCCGGCTGTTGATGATCGTCGCCACGGCGCCGGAGGCGGCGGTGAGGGTGACGATCGCGGCGTCGTAGTCGTCGATCTCCGCGAAGGCGGGGTCCAGGCGCTGCGGGACCGCCTGGACGGCGACGATGTCGCCGAGGAAGAACCGCGCCATGTCGAGGTCGTGGATGGTCATGTCGCGGAAGATGCCGCCCGACCCCGCGAGGTAGCCGACGGGCGGCGCGGCGGGGTCGCGGCTGATGATCGTGAGCTGTTCGAGGTCGCCGATCTCGCCGGCGGCCACACGGCGGCGGATCTCCGCGAAGCCCGCGTCGTACCGCCGGTTGAAGCCGAGCATGACGCGGTGCGCGCGGTCGCCGACCTCAGCCAGGCACCGGTCGGCGCGGGCCAGGTCGAGGTCCACGGGCTTCTCGGCGAGTACCGCCTTGCCCGCCTCGACGCTCGCGAGGATCTGCTCGACGTGGTGGGCGGTCGGGGATGCGACCACCACGGCGTCCACCGTGTCGTCGGCGAACACGTCGCCGACCTCGGTGGTGGCCGCCGCGCCGTGGGCAGAGGCGAGGCGCGCCGCGGCGCCGTCGACCGGGTCCGCGACGAGCACGAGCTCGGCGTCGGGTGACGCGGCGATCGAGCGGGCGTGGACGGCGCCGATCCGTCCGGCGCCGATGAGCGCGATGCGCATGGTTTCTCCTTGGTTCATTTCTTGGGTCAGGCCTCGGGTCAAGGTTTGGGTCACGCCTCCGCGGCCCGGACGTCGGCGATGAGCGAGCTGTCGCCGCCTGTCTGCTCCAGCTCGTGTGCCAGCTCCGCGAGCTCGGCGCCGCCTGCCATCTGCGACGTCAGCTCGTCGAGCGTCACGTCCTTCTTCGCGTAGTACCCGAGCGGGCGGCCGCGCTTGAGCAGCAGGAACCGGTCGCCGACGGGGTACGCGTGGTGGGGGTTGTGGGTGATGAAGACGACGCCGAGCCCCCGGTCGCGCGCCCGCACCACGTAGCGCAGCACCACACCCGACTGCTTGACGCCGAGGGCCGCGGTGGGTTCGTCGAGGATGAGCACCCGGGCGCCGAAGTGGACGGCGCGCGCGATCGCCACGCACTGCCGCTCCCCGCCAGAGAGCTGGTGGATCGGCTGGTTCACGTCCCGCAGGTCGATGCCCATGTCGAGCAGCTCCTGCTTGGTGATGCGCTGCATCTGCTTGACGTCGAGGATGCGGGCCGGGCCTCGCCCCTTGGTCAGCTCGGAGCCGAGGAAGAAGTTGCGCCACACGGGCATGAGCGGGACGACCGCGAGGTCCTGGTAGACGGCGGCGATGCCGAGGTCGAGGGCCTCGCGCGGTGAGCCGAGCGTGCGCTCCTCGCCGTGGATCTCCAGGACGCCGTCGGAGTGCTGGTGGCGGCCGGCGATGATCTTGATGAGCGTGGACTTGCCCGCCCCGTTGTCGCCGAGCACGCAGGTGACGCTGCCGGCCTCGACGTCGAGGTCGACGTCCTGCAGCGCGAGGATGTTGCCGTACCGCTTGCCTACCCCGCGCATCCGGACGAGGGAGCCGCCGCTGGTGGTGCTCATCGCTGCTCCGCCCGCTTCTTGACGACGAGGTTGACGATAGTGGCTACGAGCAGCATGAGGCCGAGGAAGAACTTGAACCAGTCGGGGTTCCACTGCGCGTAGACGATGCCCTTGTTGACCATGCCGAAGATGAGCGCGCCGAGGGCGCCGCCGACCGCCGAGCCGTAGCCGCCGGTCAGCAGGCAGCCGCCGATCACCGCGGCGATGATGTAGAGGAACTCGTTGCCCACGCCCTCGCCGGACTGCACGGTGCCGAACGCGAACAGGTTGTGCATGCCGAGCAGCCAGGCACACAGTCCGACGCCCATGAACAGGCCGATCTTGGTGCGGACGACGGGGACGCCCACCGCGGACGCCGCCAGCTCGTCCCCGCCCGCGGCGAAGATCCAGTTGCCGACGCGGGTGCGGACCAGCAGATGGGTCGCGATCACGACGAGGGCCAGCCAGAACACCACAGTCACGTCCCAGCGCACGCCGAGGAAGCTGATCTTGGCGGCGAAGATCGCGCGTGCCGACTCGAACCCGTCCATCGCCGCGATCGACGGGCTGGAGACCCCGCCCGCCACGAGCCGCGTCACGCCGAGGTTGACGCCGGTGATCATCAGGAAGGTCGCGAGCGTGACGATGAACGAGGGCAGCCTGGTCACGATCAGCAGGTAGCCGTTGAGGAACCCGAGCCCGAGCGACACGACGAGGGCCACGCCGACGCCGACCCACACGTTCGTGCCGAGGAACCACGAGAACTGGGCGGCGGTCAGCGCCGAGAACACGACGGCGACGCCCGTGGACAGGTCGAACTCGCCACCGATCATGAGCAGCGAGACGCCGACCGCCATGATGCCGATCGTCGACGCCCCGTACAGCACCGTCGCGACGGACGAGAGCTGCGTGAACACCGGGGCGACGGTCGCGAAGAACGCGAACACCGCGACCGCGCCGACGACGGCGCCCATCTCGGGCCGCACGAGCAGCCGCGCGACCGGCGAGCGGCGCACTACGCGCTCGTCGGCCGGAGGCGGTGGTGCTGCCGCCTCCTGCGCGGGCGTGGCTTCCGCGACCATCAGCGGATGCCGTCCTTGGCACCCGCGAGGACGTCGGCGGCGTTGTCCTTGTCGATGATCGCCGGGCCGGTGAAGACGGGCTGGCCGCCGCCGAGCACAAAGCCGCCGTTGTGCTGCAGCCAGAGCGACTCGATGGCCAGGTAGCCCTGCAGGTAGGGCTGCTGGTCGACCGTGGCGAGCACCTCGCCGTCGGCCACCGCCTGCGCGAGGTCGGCGTTCAGGTCGAACGAGGCGACCTTCGCCTCCGACCCGGTCTCCGCCACCGCGTCGACGATGGTGAGCGTGAAGGGTGCGCCGAGGCCGATGACGACGTCGGCGTCCGCGGTGGACTGGAGCTTGGCGGTGACCGTCGAGCTCACCTGCGTCATGTCGGTGCCCTGCACGTAGAGCGTCTCGGTGTCGGGCAGCTTCTCCTTGACGCCGGCACAGCGCGCCTCCAGGCCCACGTTGCCCTGCTCGTGGATCACGCAGATCGGGTGCGTGAAGTCCTGCTCGGTGAGCAGGTCGCCGAGCGCCTCGCCGGCGAGCCCGTCGTCCTGGCCGATGAACGTGAACGCGCCGTAGTCGAGCGCGTCCTCCATGCCGCCGTTGAAGCCGACGACGGGGATGTCCGCGTCGACGGCGTTCTGCGTGACGCCCTGGAGCGCCTCGCCCTTGGAGAAGGTCAGCGCCAGCCCGTCCGTCCCCTGGTCCACCGCCTGCTGGGCGAGCTGGCTCTGGCGGGCGGCGTCGGGGTCGCCCGAGTACTGCAGGTCGACGCCGTACCGTTCGGCCGCTGCCTCCGCACCGCGGCGGGCGATGTCCCAGAACGTGTCACCCGGTGCGGCGTGGGTGACCATCACCGCGGTCATGGTCTTCTCGGCGGCGGCAGCGGGAGCGGCGTCGTCCTCCTGCTGCCTGCCGCCCTCCGAACATGCGGTGAGGAACAGCGCCAGTGCGCCACCGAGGGCGAGCGCACGGGCGAGGGGTGTTCTGTTCACGTCTGGGCTCCTTGGGTCACGTCGTTGTGAAGGATCTGAGTGACCCACGCTACCGCTGCGAGAGCCCATGTCAAGACATACTTACTACCGGTCAAACCTTACTTCTGGGAGTCGCCGGAGAAGTGGAACGAGGCGTCGGCGCGCTGCTCGCGGTGCGGCCACCGCTGCGTGACGACCTTGCCGCGCGTGTAGAACTTGATGCCCTCGGGGCCGTAGACGTGGCTCTCGCCGAACAGGGAGTCCTTCCACCCGCCGAACGAGTGCCAGGCGACCGGGACGGGGATCGGCACGTTGACGCCGATCATGCCCACCTTCACGCCGCGCTGGAACGTGCGGGCGGACTCGCCCGAGCTCGTGAAGACGGCAGTGCCGTTGCCGTAGGGGTTCGCGTTGATCACGTCGATCGCCTCGGCCAGGCCGGACACGCGCACGACGTCGATGACCGGCCCGAAGACCTCCTCGCGGTAGACCTCATGCTCCGGTGCGACGCGGTCGATGACGGTCGGGCCGACGAAGAAGCCGTTCTCGTAGCCCGGCACGGTGTGGCCGCGGCCGTCGACCACGAGTTCTGCGCCGTCGCGCTCGGCCGAGCCGATGAGGCCCTCGATGCGCTCCTTCGCGGCCGCGGTGATGACAGGGCCCATGTCGGCGCCCGGCTGGTCGCCTGCCGTCACCTTGACCGCGCGGGCCTTGGCGGCGAGCTTCTCGACGAGCGCGTCGGCCACCGAGTCCTCGACGACCGCTACGGAGATCGCCATGCAGCGTTCGCCCGCCGCGCCGAAGGCAGCGGCGGTCAGGTGGTTCACCGCGTCGTCGAGGTCGGCGTCGGCCAGCACCACTCCGTGGTTCTTGGCGCCGCCGAGCGCCTGGACGCGCTTGCCCTGCGCCGACGCCGTGGCGTGGATGTACTTGGCGATGGGGGTCGAGCCGACGAACGAGACGGCCGCGACGTCGTCGTGGTGCAGGATCGCGTCCACTACCTCCTTGTCGCCCTGGACCACGTTGAACACGCCGTCGGGCAGACCGGCCTTCTGCCACAGGTCGGCCAGGAACAGCGAGGCCGACGGGTCGCGCTCGGAGGGCTTGAGCACGAACGTGTTGCCGGTGGCGATCGCCATGGGGCTCATCCACAGCGGCACCATGACGGGGAAGTTGAACGGCGTGATACCCGCGACCACCCCGAGCGGCTCCCGGAACGAGAAGACGTCGACGCCCGTGGCGGCCTGGTCCGAGTACTCGCCCTTGAGCAGGTGCGGCAGGCCGCAGGCGAACTCCACGACCTCGAGGCCGCGGCCCACCTCGCCCGCGGCGTCCGAGACGACCTTGCCGTGCTCCCGGCTGACCAGGCGCGCCAGCTCGTCGGTGTTCGCGGCGAGCAGCTCGCGGAACCGGAACAGCACCGCGGCACGCTTGCCGAGCGGGTACCGCGACCAGGTCTCGAAGGCCTCGGCAGCCGAGGCGACCGCGCGGTCGACGTCGGCGGCCGTGCCCAGCCCGAGGCGCGCGATCTCGGCGCCCGTCGCGGGGTTGAAGACGGGCTGGGTGCGCTCGCCGGACGGGTCGACCGGCTTGCCGTGGATCCAGTGGGTGATCAGGGACATCAGATACCTCGCTCGTGCTGGGTGGGGTCTGTCGGGGCGGCCGGATCGATGGGGCGGGCCGTGCCGGCGGGTCGGGGCGTCACAGGTAGTGCCGCTGCGCCGCGCCGCCCGCCTCGTACTCGGCGAGCGCGGTACGGGTGCTGGACAGGGTGGAGACCTCGCTCACCGGCACGTCCCACCAGCTCGAACCCGGCGGGTTGGGCCCGTACAGGTCGGTCTCGACGTGGATGAGGGTCGCGGCGTCGGAGGCGACGGCGGTGCGGAAGGCCGCGCGGAAGTCCTCGACGCTCTTGGCGACCAGCACGTCGACGCCGAAGCTCTCGGCGTTGCGCACCAGGTCGAGGGGTACGTCGTCGCCGTCGAGCAGACCGGTCTCGGGGTTGCGCATCTGGTACCTGGTGCCGAAGCGCTGCGAGCCACGCGACTCCGAGAGCGCCCCGATCGAGGCGAACC
The DNA here is from genome assembly GCF_040639635.1 of Promicromonospora sp. NPDC023805. Taxonomy (NCBI): domain Bacteria; kingdom Bacillati; phylum Actinomycetota; class Actinomycetes; order Micrococcales; family Promicromonosporaceae; genus Promicromonospora; species Promicromonospora sp. NPDC023805. The sequence continues at coordinate 59,080 of NZ_JBFAAH010000008.1, forward strand.
CGTGGTTCTGCAGCAGCACCACTATCACCTTGATGCGTTCGGAGACGATGGTCGCGAGCTCCTGCGGGAGCATCTGGTACGTGCCGTCCCCGACGATCGCCACCACCTCACGGTCGGGCGCCGCCAGCTTCGCGCCCATGGCCGCGGGGATCTCGTAGCCCATACAGGAGTAGCCGTACTCCAGGTGGTACTGCGACGGCGTCCGCGCCCGCCACAGCGCCTGCAGGTCCCCCGGCATCGAGCCGGCGGCGTTGATGAGGATGTCCTCGTCGCTCATCAGCTCGTTGAGCGCCCCGAAGATCTCGGTCTGCGCGGGCAGCGGGCCGTGGCCCAGGTGGTAGCAGCGTTCGGTGATTTCCTGCCAGTCGGCCACGCGCCGCGTGACCTCGGCGCGGTACTCGGCGTCCGTACGGTGCCCGGCGAGCAGGTCGGTGAGCGCGGTGAGCCCCTCGCGGGCGTCGGCGACCAGCATCTCCGCCGAGTGCTTGGCGGCGTCGAAGGCGGCGACGTTGACGTTGACGAACCGCACGCCCGGGTCGCGGAAGGCGGTGTGGCTCGCCGTCGTGAAGTCCGTGTAGCGGGTGCCCACGCCGATGACGACGTCGGCGGTGGCCGCGAGCGCGTTGGCGGCGTCGTTGCCCGTGGCGCCCACTCCCCCGACGGCGAGCGGGTGGTCCCAGTTGATGGCGCCCTTGCCGGCCTGCGTGTCGGCGACGGGGATGCCGGTCGCGGTGGCGAAGGCGCGCAGCGCCTCGCTCGCCTCGGAGTAGACGACGCCGCCGCCCGCGACCACGAGCGGCCGCTTCGCGGAGCGGATGATCTCGACGGCGCGTGCCAGCGCGGCGGGCTCCGGGACCGGGCGCGCGACGTGCCACACGCGGTCGCGGAAGAACTCGACGGGCCAGTCGTAGGCCTCTGCCTGGACGTCCTGCGGGAGGCAGATGGTGACGGCGCCGGTCTCGGCCGGGTCGGTCAGCACGCGCATCGCGGCGGGCGCGCTCGACAGGAGCTGCTCGGGCCGCCAGATCCGGTCGAAGTACCGCGACACCGGGCGGAAGGCGTCGTTGACCGTGACGTCGGGGCCGCCGGGGTGCTCGAGCTGCTGCAGCACCGGGTCCGGGAGCCGGTTCGCGAAGACGTCGGAGGGCAGCAGCAGCACGGGGATCCGGTCGATGGTCGCGAGCGCCGCGCCGGTGATCATGTTGGTCGAGCCGGGGCCGATCGACGCGGTGCACGCGAAGGTCTGCAGCCGCTCCTTGGTACGGGCGTAGCCGACGGCGGCGTGCACCATCCCCTGCTCGTTGCGGGCCAGCAGGTACGGCAGCTCGTCGGGTCCGGTCTCGCCGACCGGCACGCCGGACTCGGCGGCCTCGACGTGCGCCTGCAGCAGCCCCTGCCCGAACCCCGCGACGTTGCCGTGCCCGAAGATGCCGAACGCGCCGGCGAACAGCCGCTGCGTCACGCCGTCGCGCTCGGTGTGCTGGTGCGCGAGGAAGCGGACCAGGGCCTGGCCGACGGTGAGGCGGACGGTGGCGGTTTCGGCGTCCGGGGTCGGGGCCGGGGTCGGGGTCGTACTGCTCACGTGGGCTCCTCGGTGAGTTCCGTGGTCGGGGTTGTGGTGGGTGCGGGGGCGGGGCTCGCGCCGAGCGGGAGGCGCGGGTCGACGGGCTCCGACGCCCACGTCTCGCGCACCCAGTGGTGGGCCGGGTCGTCGACGGACAGCCAGGTGCCGTCGTCTGCCGGGCCTGCCATGACATTGAGGTAGTACAGGTCGTAGCCGGGGGCCGCCGCGGACGGCCCGTGGTACCCGTGCGGGACCAGCACCGTGTCGCCCGTGCGGACCTCGGCCAGGACGTCGATCGGCCGGTCCGCCGTGCCGTAGACCTGGTGGTGCGCGAGCCCCGGGCCGGACGGTCCGTCGGCCACCTCGAAGTAGTAGATCTCCTCCAGCTCACGTTCCTCGTGACCGGGGACGTCGCTGTGCGCGTCGTGCTTGTGCGGCGGGTAGCTGGACCAGTTGCCGCCCGGGGTCAGCACCTCGCACACCAGGATGCGGTCGACGTCGATGGCGGTGCCGATCGTGTAGTTGTGCACCTGGCGGCTGGCCCGGCCCGCGCCGCGCAGGTCGACCGGCACCTCGCTCGCCCGCAGCACCTGCACGGGGAGCGCCCGGCCGGCGCGTGCGGTGCCGATGGCTACGCGGGTGCCTCCGCCGTCGGGCACGTCCCCGCCGTCGGGCCGCAGCGTCACCGTCGAGCCGACCGGCAGGTAGGCGATGTCCGCCGGGCCGGCGAAGACGCTCGCGCGGCCGGTGAGCCGCAGGTCGTGCCGCTCGCCGCCGGGGTCGGTCACGTCCAGGCGCAGGCTGCCGCGCAGCGGTACGACGACCGCCTCGTCGGCGGTGAGCTCCAGGTCGAGGTGCCCGTCCGGGGCGATCTCGTGGACCAGAAGGCCGCTGTAGCCCCAGCCGGCCCGCTCGGGCGTGACCTCGGCGACGGCGCCGCCGGTGCGTGCGTCGGGGACGCTCGCTCGGAGGATCAGATCGTTCACAGAGGTTTCCTTCACGGCTGAGTGGTTCGCGGGAGGCAGGTTCGGAACGGCGTCGGTCACAGCAGGCGCACCGCGTCGTCGACGGCCGCCGCGACGTCGCCGCCCGGCGGGTACAGCAGGGACCTGCCGATCACCAGGCCGCGTACCGTCGGCAGGGCGAGGGCCTTGGCCCAGCCGGCCATGGCGGCATCCTGGTCCCCGCTGACCTCCCCGCCGAGGATGAGCGCTGGCAGGGTGGACGCCGCAAGGACCCGCTCCATGTCCGCCACGACGGGCAGCTTGAGCCACGTGTAGGCCGACGTGCGGCCCAGGCCGGACGCGATGGCGATGGACCGCATCACCGCGTCGGGAGTCAGGTCGTTGCGCACGCGCCCCTCGACCCGGCGGGAGATGAACGGCTCGACCATCGCGACCAGGCCGCGGTCGGCGAGCTCGTCGACGGCGCGGGCACTCGCCTCCAGCGTGACGACGGATGCGGGGTCCTGCGGGTCGATGCGCAGCAGCATCTTGCCGCCGTCCAGACCCGCCTCGGCGATGCCGCGCGCGTCGTAGCCGGTGAAGCGGTCGTCCAGCTCGAACGACGAGCCCGCAAGGCCCCCGCGGTTCATCGACCCGTAGACCAGCTTGCCGTCCAGCGCGCCCATCGCGGCGAGCTCCTCGACGAGGTCGGCGGTGCCGAGGAAGCCCCCGACGCCCGGCCGGCCCAGCGCGATCGCCGTCCGGCGCAGGAGGTCGCGCCGGTCCGCCATCGCCATGGGGTCGCCCCCCACCGCCACGGCGCCGCGCGCCGGATGGTCGGCGGCGATGACGAGGAACCGCTCGCCCGGGACCGAACCCGGATGCCGTGGCCGGGAGAAGAGCCGCTCGCGCAGCGCGCGCGGGTCGCTCAGCCGCAGCTCGGCGACGGCGTCGACGCTCAGGGCGGGCCGCGCGGCGCTCTCGGCGGATGCCTCGTGAGCGGCGACGGCGTCGCCCGTGTCGGCCGACGGCGCGGTCGCACGCTCGCGGATCTCGATAGGGGCATCGGTCCGCTGCTCCGGCACCCGGCCCGTGGCCAGCAGGTACTCGACCTCGGCGACCGTCGGCATCGACGCCGCGCACTCCAGCCGGGCGGCGACGATCGCGCCGGCGGCGTTGGCGAACCGCAGCGTCCGCTCGAGCGACCAGCCCTGCAGCAGCCCGTGGCACAGCGACCCGCCGAACCCGTCCCCCGCGCCGAGCCCGTTAACGACGTCGACGGCGACCGGCGGCACGACCACCCGTTCGTCGCGGGTCTTGGCCAGCACCCCGCGCGGACCCTGCTTGACGACCGCCAGCTCGACGCCGGCGGCGAGCAGCGCGTCGGCGGCCCGGTCGGGATCCTTCTCGCCGACGGCGACGAAGCACTCCTCCCGGTTGCCCACGGCGATCGTCACGTGCGGCAGTGCGGCGCGGATCTGCTCGCGCGCCGTCTCGGCGTCGGGCCAGAACATGGAGCGGTAGTCCAGGTCGAGCACCGTGTGGCCGGACCGGCCGCGCGCTTCGAGGGCCGCGAGGTGCGCCGAGCGGCTGGGCTCCTGGCTCAGGCCGGTGCTGGTGAGCCAGAACAGGCGCGCCGAGCGGACGGCGTCGATGTCGACGTCCTCCGGTGTGATCCGCAGATCGGGGGCGGACGGCGACCGGTAGAACCAGAGCGGGAAGTCGTCGGGCGGGAAGATCTCGCAGAACGTGACGGGGGTGTGCAGCTCGGGCACGACGACGACGTACTGGTCGTCGACACCGAACCCGCGGAGCTCGCGGCGCGCGTACCGGCCGAAGGGGTCCTCCCCCACGCCGGTGACGAGGGCGGTGGCATAGCCGAGCCGGGCGGAGGCGACCGCGACGTTCGTCGGGCTGCCCCCGAGGAACTTGCCGAAGGACTGCACGTCCTCCAGCCCGACGCCGCTCTGCAGCGGGTACAGGTCGACCCCGATGCGGCCGATCGCCAGCACGTCCGGCGCCCAGGCGTCAACGCGTCGTGTCATGCGGCCTCGTCCCCATTCCCATCACCATCGTCGTCCCCATCATCGCGGAACCGCGCGCACCAGCTCGTGCGGCAGGTACCTTGACCCTGCCTCCGACGCGCTCTCCTGTCAATGCTTTGTCCTGACATTTGAACATCCCGTCCTCAGTACCACCGACGGCTAGACTCTCGTTCGACAAGATGACCCCAACGAGGAGGCCCTCCGTGCCCCAGACGCTGCGCATCGACCTCGACCGGTCGAGCCCGGTGCCCCTGTACCACCAGGTTGCCACCGCTATCGACGCAGCGATCGAGGACGGGCGGCTGCAGCCCGGCGAGTTCCTCGAGAACGAGGTGGCACTGGCGGCGCGCCTCGGCATCTCGCGACCCACCGCACGCCAGGCGCTGCAGGACCTGGTCGAGCGCGGACGCCTGGTACGCCAGCGCGGGGTCGGCACACACGTGGCCCCCGCGCGCGTGCGCCGGCCCGTCGAGCTGACGAGCCTGCACGACGACCTGACGAAGACCGGCCGCAAGCCCAGCACCGAGGTGCTCGAGCACCGGACCGTGTCGGCGAGCGCCGAGGTCGCGGAGGCGCTCGAGCTGCCGGAGGGCACCGAGGTGGTCATGATCCGCCGTCTGCGCATGGCCGACGGCGAGCCGCTGGCCGTGCTCACCAACTACGTTCCGCTGGACATCGCCCCGACCGTCGACGAGCTCGCGGCGAGCGGGCTGTACGACCTGCTGCGTTCGCGGGGTGCCAAGCCCAAGGTCGCACGGCAGCGCATCGGTGCGCGCTCGGCGACGGCGGCCGAGGCCCGCACGCTCGGCGAGAAGCCGCGGGCGGCGCTGCTGACGATGGAGCGCACGGCGTACGACGACAACGGCAAGGGCATCGAGTTCGGGCAGCACATCTACCGTGCGTCCCGGTACATGTTCGACACCATGCTGTTCGCGAGCTGACCGGCCGGTTGTTCCGCGGCCGGTCTCATATTCGCGCTCATTTGTCCTGACATTCGGTTGACAGGTTGCCTGGACGCACTGTCGAATGGAGTCACGCCGAACCCTGCGACGACGCGGGCTCGGGTGCGGACGCGCACTGTCGGCCTACGCCTCCGGAGGATCTCGTGACCCAAACGCTCGACACCGCCACACCCGACGGCGCCGACGGGGAGACCCCCCTGGCGCGCATGACGCGGGAGCACCCGCAGACCGCCCTGTGGAACGACTCGGCAGACCCGGTGCAGCTCGGCCGCGCGATCGCCTGGGGCGCCGTCGGCGCGACGTGCAACCCGGTGATCGCGCTCGCCGCGATCAAGGCGGACCTGCCGCGCTGGACGGCCCGGCTGGGCGCGCTCGCCGAGGACCGGCCCACCGCCACGGAGTCGGAGCTCGGCTGGCTGGTGGTCGAGGAGCTGAGCGTCGAGGCGGCCCGCCTGCTGCTGCCGGCCTTCGAGGAGTCCGGCGGCCGGAACGGGCGGCTCTCGATCCAGACCGACCCGCGCCTGCACCGGGACGCCGGTGCCCTGGTGCGCCAGGCGGAGCAGTTCGCAGGGCTGGCGCCGAACATCATCGTGAAGATCCCGGCGACGCAGGTGGGTGTCGAGGCGATCGAGGAAGTGACCTACCGCGGCATCAGCGTGAACGCGACGGTGTCGTTCACCGTGGCGCAGGCGGTGGCCGTGGCCGAGGCCGTCGAGCGTGGACTCGATCGCCGTGAGCGCGAGGGTCTGCCGGTCGAGGAGATGGGGGCTGTCGCGACGATCATGGGTGGCCGGCTCGACGACTGGCTCAAGATCGTCGCGGCGCGTGAGGGTCTGCTGGTGCCGCCGGGCGTGCTCGACTGGGCGGGGGTGGCTGCTCTGAAGAATGCGTACCGGATCTTCCAGGAGCGGGGCTATCGCACCCGGGTGCTGTCTGCGGCGTTCCGGACGCACCTGCACCTGTCGGAGCTGGTGGGCGGTGACCTCGTGATCTCGCCGCCGTTCGAGTGGCAGGACTCGATCAACCGGAACTCTCTTGCGCTGCCGTCTCGTATCGATGTTCCTGTGGATCCGGAGATCCTCGACTTGCTCACGCGAGCGCTGCCGGACTTCCGGGCCGCTTATGAGCCTGATGGGCTGGCGCCTGAGGAGTTTGCTGGGTTTGGTCCGGCGCGGCGGACGTTGCGTCAGTTCCTCGACGCGGATGCGCAGCTGGACGCGCTGGTGCGGGACGTGCTGGTTCCTGCGCCCTGAGAGTTCGAACCTGCGGGGCGGTGCCGATTCGGCACCGGCCCTGCGGATCACTCGCCGCCGGCCTGCGACCAGTACTCGTTGACGAGCGCTATGGCTCGTTCCTTGGTCAACGACTTGAGCTTGTCCTCGTCCAGATGCAGGTCCTCTCGCAGGACGCGCAGCAACCCCATGGGGATCGCCTCCTTGGGCGCCTCCGGCTTTCCACGCTGGGGCAGGACGCCGTCGTTCACGCACGCCCAGAACTCCTCTGGGCTCACCTCGAGCTGGGCACGGAGGATGTGCGCGGCCATGCTGGGGCCATAGGGCTGAGGCTTGACAGGCCGTGAGATCCGGGTGCGGAGCAACCGCCCGTCCGGGTGCGGGAACTCGTAGGTGACGTGATGCGCCACAGCCCGGCCACGGGCGTCCGTGACCAGGTTCCAGCGCTCCGCCTCGCAGAAATCCTTGTGAGCAGTGCGGGTGACCGGAGGCAGCCCCGGTGGCGGTGGCGTCATGCCCCCAACCAGGTGCGTAGCTGATCGTCGTCGGACAACATGACCACCTGCACGAAGCCCCAGTTCTCTACATGGTTCTGTGCGCGCCGAAGGCGGTCGTTCCAGGCCTTGGCGTAATCGCGCGAGGCGACGACGAGATCGTCCAGCAGCTCGTCGAGCGTGTCACCGGTGGCGGACACCGACGGCACTCCGGGAACGAACGCTCCCCACTCCCCGTCTTCGCTGAACACCTGGGTGTCCGGGACCACGAGCATCGCCAGCGTGTGGCGCAGCCGCTCCGTGTCCACGACAGACGAGCGCGCCGAGTCGCGACGGATCGTGACGGTCACGCCCGACTCCGCAGAATCCAGGACATCCTTGAACTTTGCACGGGCCTCGGTTGCGGTCTGGAATTCGGTGGGTGTCACGTCGATCGCCTCCTGTACATGATGTACAGATCGTACGTCGCTCAGGGGCGCCGCGCAAAGGTCTCCGGGCCGGGCCGGTTGGCGCTCAGTGCGGCAGTCGCACGGCCGGCTCGTTCCACCGGGACCCCTCCCGGCGACCTGCGTGTTCACTGCATCGATGCGGGGACTTCCGCGCACTCATGACCGGAGGCGCCATGAAGCTCGACTCGCGATGCACAGCAGCCCTTACCGCCGTCGTCCTAGCCGTGCTGCCAGCAGCCTGCTCGGCGTCCGCCCCGTCGGACGCGGCACCTTCAGGGGCGGTGACCAGTTCGTCAGACCCGTCTTCGACGTCGGACAGCCCCGCGCCCCCTGCTCCGGACAGCAGCTCGTCGCATGACGCCATCGACCTTGTCGAATGGATGACGCTTGCGTGCATCTCGATGAGCCCCGGCGAGCCCATGGAGATCATCGACCCCACTGTTGTCCGTGCGGACAACCGCGCGGCCCTCGCTGAGCTCGCCCAGACGGCGGCCGACCTGTACGACACCCGGCTCGACCTGCTCAGCGATCTTCCCGAACCACCGACACGTGAGGCACAGGCCTATGTCGCCGACTTCCGCAAGGCCGTGAAGGGCGCCAAGTCCTCGTGGGAGCTCGTGGCCAGCAGCGCTGAGAGCAAGGATGTCCCGCTCAAGAACCTGAGAGCCTTCGTCCAGTTGGCGGGGATGACGACGATGATGGTCAACACACCGGTCCCGCCCGAACCGGGACCGCTCGCGGAAGCGTACGAAGCGAGCTGGAGATGCAGCGTCGTCCGTTGACATTCACTCGAGGGCGAACCGGCCGGTCAGCCGTCGCCGAGGGTCGAGGCGCGGACCACCAGCCGGGACGGTGGTCACGACCATCCATACACGGCGCTGCAGCAGGACGTCCTGGCGAGGCTCGCGTCAGGCTCGGTGAAGGGGTGAGCGCGGCGGGTGCGGGGTGGAACCCCCGGCGAGGTTTGCTAGTGTGTTCCCCGCACCGCGCATCAAGCGCGGCCGTGCGGGCGTAGCTCAATGGTAGAGCTCTAGTCTTCCAAACTAATTACGCGGGTTCGATTCCCGTCGCCCGCTCAGAGTACGGAAGCCCAGGTCAGAGAGTGTTTCTGACCTGGGCTTCGTGCATTCTGGAGGGCTGGAAGCGGCGCTGGCCGGCCCACGATGGCTCACGTGCTGTGCTCGTCCATCCAGCTTTGGACGACACTATCGCCGAGCACCCTCCGTACGAGTTCCTCACAGGCCGCCGACTCTGACGCAAGCACCCTCTCAGAGCTCCTGATGCCTCGTTCGCTGTAGAAGATGTGCCAGCCGTCAGGCTCCTGGACAAGACAGAAGGTCTCGTTCTCGTCGCGCCCGATGCTGTACGCGAACCCTGGTACCTTCCTGCGCCGCAACTCCGACCGCAGTTCCTCAATTGTCACTGGATGACCTCGTTTCGTTGTACATCATGATCGAACCTGCTGGACGCATGCGGCGCGGACTTGCACCGGCCAAGCCCTGTACTCTCCGGCTCACCGCCTGCGATCGGACTGAGGGAGCGTACAAGTGATCATGGACGCCGACGGCCCCTGGACGACAGCCGCGCGGCTCATCGTTGAACCCGAACATCTGGGTGGAGACCACGGCATCACCGATGACGGCAGCACGTTTTGTGGCTTGTCCCCAGACCTGATCGAAATCTACCGGCACCCGTTCGACGGCCGTGGGCGCTCCGACTGTCGCATGTGTGCCCGCCGGATGTACGAGGCCGCCGGCCTCGCGGGTCAGGAGCCACCACCGGCCGCGTGGGCGCGCCCGTTGCTCCGTTGGACGGCCTGGGTCACGAACGGCGCTGACGCCGCCATGGTTACAGACGCCCTCCGGCAGGTACTGACAGGCAGGGCGATCAGGGCGGTGCGCTACGCCGACCTGGACTACGAGCACGAAGTGCCGTACTGGCACGAGGGCGACCGCGACGTCGTCGGGCATGGACTGGAGCTCGACCTCGACGACGGCTCGACCTGGTCAGTGATCTGGGAACAGGGCGGAAGCAGCGCCGGCCTCGGGATCCGGGCCGAGCCGCTCATGCCCAACCACCTGCAGCTCGCCCGAATCTGGCACGTCACTCGCCACTGGCGCCGACGTGGTCCGCGCACGATCACTCAGATCGAGACCTTCTGGTGGCCCGAACGGCGTCCGGAGGACGGTGGCCCGTCCAGCGCGCTGAGCCTGGGAGGACTGGTGCTACGCGACCTCGACCGTGGCCGACAAGCCGTCGTGGTGATCGACGAACGCTTCGACGTCCGCATTTACTTCTCCCCCAGCCGCGCACGTCGCGACGGGTTCTTCACCGACAGCTACGTCAGCCTGTAACGGCTCTCGAATCGACGTCACCCGCAGGGCTCGGTATCCCCGCGCAGAAAGGTAGTGCTCGGACAACGTCGCCGTGCGAGACTCCCCCGTGCGCTACGTGACCGTGCAGTCGTCCAACGGCGGGACGATGACCGGCGTCCGCCCCTACCTCGTGTGGCTCGGCGATCACTTCCTCCGCCGTGACCAGCCGAGGTCCGCCCTCGTCCAGCGCCGGCCGGCGATGGCAGGTCGCTCCTTGACTGCGGCCGGTATCGCGCGGAACTGCGCGGACCAGCTCGATGGTGGCTCACCCAGTGCTCGAAGCGCGTCGGGGACGATTGCCGTCGGCTCCCGCCCGTCCAGCGGAAAGTCCAAGAACACCTGGTAGACGTTGTCGACGGTCTGTAGCGCGACCCGGTAGGTCGACGGGTCGTCGTGGACGGGATAACACGATCGCAGCGTCAAGCCCTCGGCGCGCAGCCGTTCCTTGTCGGCGGCGGTCAAGATCTGGCGCCGGGCGGTGTCCTGCGGGCGTTCCCAGGAGTGGTCGGCAGCGACGCGGGCGACCGCAGCGTCGTACTGGTCGGCACGGAACGTCACGCCGTGATCCATGGGCGTCTCATGCAGCCAGTCCCAGTGCACCGCGTTGCCCTGACGCAGGATCCGGACATCGGTGACTCCGCACCCGTACTCGCCGCACTCGCATCGAGCGATCGGCACGACACGCGGTTCGGTGGACGCGACCAGCCGGTTCTCCGGAACGAACAAGCTGCCCGGCCCCATGCCGGCACCCGCAGCACGGCTCGTCATCTCCACATCGTCGACGAAGACCAGCACCTGGAAGTCGTCATGCACGTCGGCTGCCACCACCTCGAACCGGATCGTCTCGGCAGGCATGCGCGAAACCACCGTGCCGTCGTCCGCCACAACATCCGAGAGCGCGATCCCGCGTGGGCTCGGCAGCATCAGCTCTCGAAGGGCAGAATCGAGCAACACACGCATGTCCTCGGTGTCCACGTGACGCGGAGCGCCGGCGAGCTCACGAAGGGTGGGCGAGTCGACACCCGAAACGAGAGCGGCTGTGGCGGCCTCGACCAGAAACGCATTGTCGACACCTCGGTCGAAGGACCAGCGGGTCGCAGCCTCGTAGAGACGCTGCCGGGCGGACGGGGTGCGCGATGTCATCGCCACCCATTCTGGACCACAACTGTTCCGGGCCGGGATGGCGTTTCGCGCCGGCGGCGTCGTATACGGTCGACGACGCACCGCGGGATCGGCTGATCCTCCACTGTGCGCCGACCTCGCCCTGTCACCGATCTGTGCAGCAGGCCCGTGGCCACGGGGCTGGGTCCCCTTGACCATGCCGTCACTGCATTCCGGTACCACTACATGACGAAGCGCTGGACCGGGTGGTCCCAGGAAACGGCACAGTAGAAGAGCTGCAGGTTGGTCCAATTACCGAGGACCAGCCCAGTCGGCTCGCCACACTCGGGGCCGCGCGGTTCGTCGGCCGGCGGCACCAGGTAGGTCGTCGCGGTCGTCCGATGGGTATGGGCAACTTCAGTGCTAGCCAGGCTGAGAAGCGTGCTCAACGGATTACCGCAGGCGCACGCAAAGGCGTCGAAGTACGGGCCTCCGACGTCGCTGTCTGCCGGCCATCCGCCGACCTTGGACCCGTCGGCGAACGACCGCACCGAGTCGTAGCTGGTTCCCAGCTCGTCATCACGTCGCGTGACCTGGTCATGGAAGGCTCGTCCGAGTACCCATGCAGGAGGGAACTCGGTGACTTGCTCCGCAGCGAGTACACACGGGACCGGGACGTAGCCGTCCAGGAAGATCTGGTCCTCACCGGGGTGCGGCACGTCGGTCAGGACGTCGTCGACGTCGCCCGAGCGGCGCCATACGACCATGAACTCTTCGTCAGGCGGTGCAGTTCGGGAAGGATGGCGGTGATGTCCGACGGCGGGGGTGAGGTCCTCACGCGAACGCATCCTGCCAGGAACGCTCCGCCCGCGACCCGCCTCTCCCGGGGCGGCCCGACTCACCGCCCGATGCGATCAACCTCGATCTGCGCCGCGTCAACGTCCGCACACACCACCACAACGGGCCACTGCGGCGGCTCCAGCCTCCGACTCCACGTCGGATGGACGATCGCGAATCGACCACTGGTCAACCGGAGGAGAACCTCGTCGGCCCCCACGAATCGCGCGAGCACGTCGAACGGTTCGCCATAAAGGACATGGCCTACGCCGATCTCTTGCTCCAACTCGTGCCGCAAGACTGACAGGTGCTCGATGTCGTCTGGCTCTCCGGTCGTCAAAGTCCACCAGGTGTCGGCGTCGACCTCGGGCCACGGGGCCGGCGTGAGACGTTCCCACAACAGTGGGTTCATTCCCATCAGGTTCCCGGCATTCGCGATCTGCCAGCGGACCGCGTCGTCGACCACGATGTCGTCCTCGTACAGATGGCTGCACAACGACTCGAGCGCGATGCCTGGCTCTCCGTGGTCGAGGAGGTCAACGACGTCGTCGTACTGCTTGGTCGACAGCGACGGGGCTACCCGACTCGCCGCTTCGCGCAACGAAGCCTCGATCACCTGGGACCATCGATATTCCGGGATCTCCGAGCGGACGCCAGCAACCCGCGCAGCAGTTCCCTCTTTCGGATCGCCTGCGCTGGGCTCGAAGGCTTGGGCCATGGCATGAGTATCGGCGAAACATCGCTGACACCGATGCCTAATTCAGTACCCAGGGGTGACTGATCCAGCTGAGGACCTCACTAGCGATCGCGGCGAAACCCGACGTCTAGGCGCACCGCGCAGAGCGAGGCGCCCCGGCGGGAGGTCGCCGGTACGCTCATCGCATGGCGAGCAACCCGGTCGACGTCGAGTTCGTGCAGGTGGCCACAACGTTTGGTGCTGTGGAGGAGGCCGAGGCTCTCGCCTCGTCTGCCGTCGAGGCGCGGCTCGCGGCATGCGCGCAGGCCGAGGGCCCGGTCACGAGCGTGTACCGGTGGGACGGCGCGGTACAGAAGGACAAGGAATGGCGCGTCACGTTCAAGACCACCGCCGCCCTCGCTGACCGGCTCACCGAGTACATCGTGCGTGAGCACTCCTACGATGTCCCGGAGGTTCTGGTGACGCCCGTGATCGGCGGACACCAGAAGTACCTGGAGTGGGTGCAGAACGAGACACAGCAGGAGTGATCATGCGCGTGGTCGACCCGAGATTCGCACAGACGTTGCGCCGGCTTCGCACCGAGCGTGGCATGTCGTTGCGCGACCTGGCCCGGGCGTCGTTCATCGGCAAGTCCACGGTGTCGGAGCTGGAGAACGGACGCATGCGCCCGAGCGCCGACATGGCGGCCCACCTCGACGACGTCCTCGAGGCTGGCGGTGTCCTGGCCGCGATGGTGGTTCAGTCGACTGTGACCGACGAGCACGCCGCAGAGCTCTCGAAGGTGACCGAGCAGCCCTCTCGCGTGGACGCCGCGACCGTTGCCGCCCTGGCCGCCGTCCTTGCCGCACAACGTCATCTCGACGACGTCGTCGACCCGCAGATGATCGTCTCCTCGACCGCGGCGCAGTGCTCCGCGGTCGAGGCCCTCGCAAAACACGCAACAGGGCCTCACGCTGTCGAGGTCCGTCGCTTGGCCGCAGAGTGGACCCAGTTCCTCGGGTGGCTGTACGCACAGACACGCCTTGACGCTCAGGCAGTCCAGACCTTGCGACGGGCTGTGGCGATGGCTGACGAGATCGGCGACGCGACGTTGTCGTCCCAGGCGAAGAACTACCGCGGGTACGTGGAGCGCCGTCGCCGAAATCCTCGCGGCATCGCCCGCCACTTCCAAGCTGCGTACGAAACCCCGGGGACCGGCGACCTGCACCGTGCGGACTCCGCGATCCAGGCAGCGCACGGCATGGCCATGTTGGGTGAGACCTCCGCAGCGACCAACATGATCAGTACTGCAGAAGACCTGATCGCTTCCTCCGAACGCGATGAAACAGCACCGTCGACCTATTGGCTGACGCCGACGTGGCTACAGCTACCCCTCGGCCTGGTGCACCACGCCCTCGGGAATGACTTGGACGCCGTCGACAACCTCCGATCTGGGCTGGACGCACTGCCGGACGAGTGGACGGCAGCGGGCTGGAGCAGCGAGTACCGCCGCACCCTTGCTCTGGCCGAACAGTCCGCCTGACACCAAGTTCCGGACACCGAACCCTTCTCCCCGGACACCGAACTCCTCCCGCTCCCGACGTATGCCTGGCGTACTGGGAGCATGCGAAACACAGCCCTCAGGACGCAGGCAGCGACGGCGGCCGTCACCGCCACGAGCCTGCTGGTGGCGTTGGACATTGACGGCACGCTGATAGACAGCGAGCGACGGATTCCACCCGGGACGGTCGAGACGCTGGACCTGGTTCGTGCGGCCGGCCACGAGGTTGTGCTCGCCACGGGCAGGTCGTTGGCCGGGCTGCTGCCGATCGCTACCCGGCTGGGTCTCACCACCGGGTGGGCGGTGTGCTCCAACGGTGCTCTGACCGTTCACCTGGACCCGTCCGCGCCGTCTGGCTACGACATCGTCGAGGCCCGAATGTTCGATCCCGCACCAGTCATCCGACGCGCCTTGGACGTGGCGCCGAGCGTGCGAGTGGCGATCGAGGAGGTCGGGTGGGGCTGGCGCACCAGCAGCCCATTTGAACCAGGTGAACTCAACGGGCAGCAGAAGGCTGTTCTGCTGCCCGATCTGATGGCAGAGCCTGCGACCCGGATCGCGCTCACCGCCCCTGATCTCCGCCGCTGTACCGACGCCCTACGCGCCACGGGGGTCACGGTGGCCCCGCAACGGGCGGACTGGCTCGACATCACCGCCGCCGGCGTGAACAAGGCCGCCGCGCTCGACGTCGTCCGAACCCACCTGGGCATCCCTGCGGATCGAACGGTGGCTGTCGGCGACGGCGTCAACGACCTAGACATGCTGACCTGGGCGGAACGCTCAGTCGCGATGGGGCACGCGCCACCGATCGTCCGCAGCGCCGCCGACGAAACCACCGGCACCATCAACCAAGCCGGTGCCCTGCCTGTCCTGGCCTCTCTTGTTCCTGCTGTGGACGGTTCGCTCTCCCCGCTGGCCGCGCAGATCGCCACCGCCGAGCGGACCGCTCCCGGGCCGGTCGTGCTGCGGGTTTGGCACGGCGTCGGACCGGACCTGTGCCGCTGTGAGGCGTGGACCCTCCAGGACGGCCGCTGGGTCAGGCACGCACCGATTCCGTCCGGCGTGGGCATCACGATGCGCGCGATCGAGACCGCCGCGCTAGAGGCAGGGCTGCCCTATCCGCGTGGCGACGAGGGCCGACGTCGCGCTCAGTGGCGCAGCGTCACTGGTGGCGGCCCGGCCGGGTTCGAACTGCCCCTGAGTGGCCTGTAGCCGTTCCCTCATTGATCTTGCGGCTGGGTGGGGAGCTATCCGTTGCCTACCCGTCGTGTCAGTACCCGGTTGCGCACCGAGGTGGTCGACGGCGACGCCGATTGACTTACGCCACGTTGCCGAGGTTTGGCTGTTCGCGGTTCCTTTGGCGGACCGGCTCGGTCTCTGCTTGCCCCAGACGCGCGTACGCGCGGGGAGCGGCACAAACGGTGGTCGTGGCATGGTCGCCGACGCGCTCCCTCTCCTCGCGCGGCACGAGACCCGGGCCACATGGAAGGATCCGCGGCATGATCATCACCGAGTTCGTACTGGCCCGTATCGCCGAGGACGAGGCGGCGGCGCAGGCCGCGCTGGACTACGCGCCAGACTCCGGCCTCTGGGAGTTCGACGAGGACCTCGAAGCCATCGTCGCGCGCACCCCGACCGGTGATGTGGTGACTGTGCGAGGAGGAATCGACATCGAAGAGGTCCGAATTGACTCGCGGCATATGGCCCGCTGGTCCCCAGTGCGGGCACTCGCCGAGTGTGCAGCCAAGCGGACAATCGTGGAGGCGTTCGAGGAGCTTGGGAAGTTCCTGACACAGTCGCCGGACAGCGGGGACGGCGTTGAAGCGACCGGCGTCCGGGACCTGTTCGCCGGGCTCATGATCGCGGTCAAGGCCCACGCCGAGGTGTACGCCGATCATTCGGACTACCGGGCGGAGTGGCGCTCAGAGGCATGACGCCCCCTTCTGCCAGCGGGTGTCCATAGGCTGGCTGCTGCGGTGCCTCAGCACCAGGAGGCTTCCTCGGGAACCTACGCCCTAGCCGTCGTCGCATACGGTGCAAAGGGTGCGAGCCGGGGCAGTAGCATCTGCCGCATGATCGATGTCGAGGCGACCGCCCGTGCTGAAGAGTTCGCAGCTCGGTGGATGAAGTGGGTAGCCGGGACAAGCGTCGTGAACAGCCCTCTGCTGGACGAGAGCGGCGAGGACGCGGGCCGCAAACAGCCCGCAGATGTCTGGTTCCTTGGTGGAACGATGGGTGGCGCGGCCCAACGTGAGTTCAACGTGCCGCTGGGGCGGCCGCTTTTCGGACCAGCGTTCTGCATGTGGAGCCCTGCGCCGCTCGCGCTGTCCCATATGGAGCACGCTTGGGGCACGGTCCGCGTTGACGGCCAGGATCTCGACACCATACGGGCAGCGACCAGCAAGGTACGGATCCGAGGGGCACTGGGCAATCCCGTCACGCAGAACTTTTGGCCCGCATCCAGGTACGTGGTGGGTGTCTGGGCGATGATCCAGCCCCTGGCTGCCGGTACCCACGTGCTCGAGATCGCGGGCACCAATGGGTACGGCTTCAAGGTCTCCGTGCACGCCACGATCCACGTTTCCTGATCGAGCGTCCGGGTAACGACGGGCTAGTGGCGCCGCCCTGTGGCAGCGTGTCGGCATGAGGCCCGTTTTGCACCGAAGTCCCGGCCACGACCCGCAGACCGCCACGCCACCGCGACCGCCCACAGGCCGCGCCCGTCGCCTCCTACGCGCCGCGCTGACCGGCATCGCGACCGGCGTCGCCCTCATCGTCATCGCACTGCTCGTGCGCGAGCAGTGGCCGCCGCTCGTCCAGCTCGACGAGCGCGCCGTGACGGAGGGTGCCGCGCTCGCCGCCCAGCACCCCGAGCTGCTGCGCGCGCTCATCCTCTGGCAGTGGGCCTTCCTTGCCATCCATCTGCTCGTGCCCGTCGCCGCGATCTGCCTCGGCTACTGGTGGCGCACCGGCAACGCCACGCGCACCTGGTGGGCGCTCTCGACGATCCTCACCGCCTGGGGACTGTCCAACCTGCTGAAGGTGGTCGTGCACCGCGCGCGGCCCGTGCTGGACCATCCGGTGGAGAGCGCGGCCGGCTACTCGTTCCCGTCGGGGCACGCCGCGAACACCGCGGCAATGATGACGGCGCTTGTGGTGCTCGTGTGGCCGTCGCTCAGATCTCGGGTCCTGCGGGCCGCTGCGGTGGTCGGGGCCGCGGTGCTCACGGTCGCCACAGCGGTCGACCGGGTCATGCTCGGCGTGCACTACCCCTCCGACGTGGTGGCCGGCATCCTCTTCGGGGTCGGTTTTGTGCTGTCCTCGTACCTCGCCTACCGGCACTGGCCGACGCCGCGCCCCGAGCCCGGTCCGGACTCCTGATGCTTGACCTCGAGCGGTGGGCGGACGACACATCACCACCCGGAAGTCCCGAGGTGCGACGAGCCCTGGGGCTGCGTGTAGGAATTCCGGCAGTGGCGTGGTGGGTGATCGTAGTAGGGCTCGGCCTCCTGCTCGCCGGCCCGCTCGCGGGGCTCAAGGAGCGGGAGAACGCGGTCAACGAATGGTTCGTCGAGCAGCGCACGGCGACCTTCAACACCCTCACCGAGGTGTGGGGCGTGATGGGGACCACCGAGACGATCATCGGGATCTGCCTGGTCGTGTCCGGCGTCGTCTGGTGGCGTACCGGGCAGTGGTGGTACGCAGTGGTCCCGGCGATCGCCGTCGCCGTCCAGGCCGCGGTCTTCATGCTGGCGGCGCTCGTCGTGAGCGCCGAACGCCCCGAGGTGGAGCAGCTCGACCACGCGCCACCGACGTCGAGCTTCCCGAGCGGGCACTCCGGCGCCTCGATAGCGCTCTACCTGTCGCTGGCGCTGATGGCCCAGCGGATCGAGCGCACGTGGCTGCGCGTGGGCGTAACCGTCGTGCTGTTCCTGCTGCCCCTGCTCGTCGTCTACTCCCGGCTGTACCGGGGGATGCACTACCCGAGCGACGTCGTCGTCGGGGTGCTCAACGGTCTCGTGTGCGTCGTCATCGGGTGGTACTGGCTGCGGCGGACACCCTCTCATGGCGAGGACGGCAGCAGCTGAGTACCGGTCCCCGGCGAAAGGCGGTGCCCGCCCTGGGAGTGGCTGCCCACTATGTGACCGTGAGGACGCAGACGCCCAACGTCCTGGCCGGGATCCCCGTCCGAAGATCCACGACAACAGCGTTCATTCAGACGAGGGTCGCCGGAGGGCCGAAATCTCGTTGCGAGGACCGTCACGGCAGTAGAACCTTTGGCTGTGCCCTCACCGCTCATCACTGACGCTCAGCGCAACGAACTCGTCGAATTCAAATGCGGATCAGAGGATGAACTTGACTGCCTGGATCCCGGGATCCCTCTCCCGTTGGCGCTGGTGGTCGCTCGCCACGACGACTGCACCTTGCTCGTGTTCAACCGGTGGCGAAAGCTCTGGGAACTGCCCGGCGGCATGATCGACCCGGGCGAGACCCCGCGTCAGGCAGCGATCCGCGAATTCGTCGAAGAAACCGGACAGCCTGCTCCCGAGGTTGAGTATTCCGGCGTGGCGACGTTTCGGCTGATGCCGGACCGCCGTTTCGAGTACGCCGCTGTCTACGTCGCCAGCTTGAGCGGAACGACACCGTTCGTGGCCAACAGCGAGGTCGAGCAGATCGCGTGGTGGGACGGCCGCGAGATGCCGAATCTTGCCGTCCTCGACATCGGGATCTGTCGACTGCTCGGCGGGCCTTCGTAACGTCGGGACCCGTGGTTGCACCGGACCGTCGACGTTGTCCCGCCCGACACCGTGTCCCGCACTCTGACGGTTCGGTCATCGCCTCCGAAGGCGACACAACCATGAGGGGGCGCCGGGCTGACCGCGGCCTGAACTTCCTCCCGCCGCTCTGGGCCAGAAAGCTCACGAAGACCTCGGCGCACCTGCCGCGCTGCCGTACCGATGGCCGAACTGGTCGGACTTACTCGGTCGACTGCAGACGAGATCGATGGCACCGACCTCGGACCGCTCGGAACGTTCGACTAGTCCAAGCGACAAGCAGGCTGATCGTTTCTGATCGTTTACAACCCACTCTTGACCACCTACTGTTCGGGTGGGACTCTTACGGCGATGCTGACCTCGGAAACGATCAGCATCGAAGCCCTCTGCCAGTTCATCGACGAACACGCGCAATGAAGCGCGAGATGGGTTGAACCGTGACGACACTCCGCAGAACCTCTCCACGCGCCAGGCGGCCCCGGGCTCGCCTGGCTGCCGCCCTGTTGACCCTGACTCTCCTGCCGTTCACCGCCGTCGCGAGCAGCGCTCCCGCAGCCGCGGCCACCTCCCAGTTCCGCGGCATGAACTGGGGGGTCGCCGGTGACAACTTCTCGACGAGCCCGCTGGTGCTCGACGGGCTCTCGTCGTCGGACAGCTACGACACCGTGCGGGCCAAGGCCAACGCGCTCTACGGCGACATGGGGTCGACGCTCGGCGTCAACACGGTCCGCCTGCCCGTCAACACCCACACGGTCGGCACAGCCTGGTGGGGTGCCTACCGCGGCACGATCGACGCGGCCACTGCCCGCGGGTGGAAGGTCATCGTCGCTTACTGGGAGGACGGCGCCGCCTCCGGCGGCAGGGTCACGAACACCGCCGCCTGGAACTCCATGTGGGACACGGTCCTGTCCCAGTACGCCTCGAACAGCCTCGTCTACTTCGAGCCGATGAACGAGCCGCACGGCTACACCTCGACCGCATGGCGTGACACGGCCGCTGCCTGGCTCAGCTCGCACAGCAACGCCCCCGACGGCCGGGTCCTGATCGGCGGCACCGGCTACAGCCAGGACCTGCGCGACGTCTGCAACGACTCGCGCTTCAACGGCACCCTGCTGTCGTTCCACACGTACACGTTCATGTACGGCGCCATGACCTACGACGCCTGGCGGTCGCACATCACGACCCGCCTGGGGAACTGTGCGTCGCGCGCCATCGTGACCGAGTTCGGCTCCGCGATGAACAGCGGCCTGAACTACAACGACAGCGGCAGCACCAACAACATGGTCCGGTACCTGCGGGCGGTCGCGCAGGTCATGCGCGACAACTCCATGGGTGGCGTGTACTGGCCGGCCGCCGGCGGCAAGCTCGGCAGCATCGGCTACGACTGGTACTCCATGTACGTCAAGAGCGGGAGCGGCACGGCGCTCGACCTGACGATCCGCAACTACTCGGGCGGCAACCAGTACCGGTATGCCATGGGCGACAACGTGAACCCCAGCGGGGGCACCGGCTCCGGGTCCCGCGTCGGCACGATCGCCGCCAAGCACTCCGGCAAGTGCATGGACGTCGTCACCGCCTCGATGTCGAACTCGGCCGAGGTCGCCCAGTACACCTGCGGCACCGGGACGAACCAGCGCATCGCGCTGAACGACCTCGGCAACGGCTACTACAACCTCGTCGCCCAGCACTCCGGCAAGTGCATCGAGGTCCCCGGCGCGTCCACGGCCGACGGCGCGAGCATCACGCAGTACACCTGCAACGCGGGCGCCAACCAGCAGTGGGAGCGCATCAGCGTGGGCAGCGACCACCAGTTCAAGAACCGGAACTCGGGCAAGTGCATCGAGGTCCTGGGCGCATCCACTGCCAACAGCGCCCGCCTGAAGCAGATCACCTGCAACACCGGCAGCACCAACCAGGTCTGGGCGATCACGACCTCGTGATCCCTGCCTGACGCCGTACGCGGCGGGCGAGGCCACAGCCTCGCCCGTCGCCGCGCTGCCGTTGACCCTCGACCCGGTCGACCCCTCAGGGTCACGGGCATGTCTACTCCGCTCCCCCGCGCCTGGCTCGTCTTCCTCGCCGCGAGCACGCTCAGCCAGCTGGGCAACTCAGTCCTCTGGTTCGCCCTGGGCTGGGCCGCAGCAGCACATGGCGGCCAGGTCGCGGCGCTCGTGCTTACCGCGTCCGGCCTGCCTCGGCTTCTCCTGGTGCTAGTAGGCGGCTCCGTCGCCGACCGCGTCGGCGCCCGGCGGCTGCTCCTGTGTACCGAGTCAGCCATGGTCATGGTCTGTCTCGCCCTCGCTGCCAGCCTGCAAGCCACCGGTCCGACGCCGTGGCTCCTTGCCGCCGCAGGCCTGGCATCCGGTGTGGTCTCGGCATTCTCCCTGCCCGCACTGGGCTCGATGCCCCGCCTCCTGGTGGACGACGCCGCACTCCCGCACGCGATGGCCCTGCGGCAAGGCCTGGGCCAGGCGGTGCTGCTTGCCGGCGCGCCGCTCGGCGGAATCCTGGTCGTCACGGTCGGCCTGCCCGTTGTCGCGGTCGCCAACGCGGTCTGCTTTGCCGTGGTGCTCGTCGTCCTGGCAGTGCTCCGGCCCAGGCGCCACGTCGACCCGTCTACGGGACCGCTCTGGCGTTCCCTGTCCGATGGCGCCCGCGTCGTCGCCCGTACGCGCGGCCTGGCGGGGGCGCTCGTACTGACCGGCGCCGTGGCCGCCGTCGTGCTGCCCGTGTCGTCGCTGCTCGTGCCGCTTCTCGGGCGGGCGGCCGGATGGGACGCAGGAACGACAGGGATCGTTGTCGGCGCTCAGGCGGCAGGGTCGATCGGCGCCGCGCTCGTCGTTGCCCGGGCCGGGACAGCGCGGCGGACCGGGCGGGCCGTGGCGCTGGGGCTGGCCGCAGCGGCGGGAGGCGTGGCACTTGTCCCGTTCGGAGCCGGGAGCACGATGGCCTTGGCCGCTGGCGCGGCCGTCGTCGTCGGGGCCGGCACGGGTGTCGCCGTCGCGCACCTTGGGCCTTTCGTGCTGGGCAGCGCGCCACGCACGCACCTGGCACGGGTCCAGGCATGGACCACACTCGCGCAGCTCGCGCCTGTTGTGGTCTCGAACAACCTGCTCGGCGCCCTCGCCGAACAGGCTTCCCCAGGGGCCGCCTTGTACTGCTGCGCCGCAGCGCTCGGGGCGTGTGCCGTGGCCGCCACCCGGCTCCGTGCGGCGGCCCGCGAACAGGCGTCGCTGTGACCTCGTCTGGACCCTCGACCTGGTCGAGGGTCCATGCTGTAGCCGTGCACCACGCAACGATGCTGACCGTCGGCGCGTTCTCACGCGCCTCGGGTCTGCCTGTCAGCGCCCTGCGTTACTACGACGCCGCAGGCGTGCTCCGGCCCGCGCATGTAGACCCGGTCACCGGCTACCGCTGGTACACGCCGGACCAGGTAGGACGGGCCAGCCTCGTCGCCCAGATGCGCCAGACCGGCATGCCGGTAGCCGACATCTGCCGCGTCACGACTACCGATCCCATCACCGCCCGACGGGTCGTCGATGCCCACCACCGTCGCCTGGAGGCCGAGCTCGCCACGGCGACCGCTCGTCTCGCCGACGTGCGTGAGCTCCTCGCGGCAACCACCAGCCTCACGGTCGACGCCGCCGAGCTGCGTGCCGCGCTCCGCTCCGTCCGGCGCGCTGTCGGAGATCACTCCTCATGGCGCGCACTGCGTGGCGTGCTGTTCGACGTCGACGACGCCACCCTCCGACTCGTCGCCACCGATCGCCACCGACTGGCCGTCAGTGCCTTGCCAGTGACAGGCGTGGAGGGCCCGCCGGTGCGCGTCATCGCGCCGGTCACCGTCGTGGACGCCTTCCTTGATCGCTCAGAGACGCCACGAGTCAGCGTGTCACTAGCCCCTGGTCGCGTCACGCTCGGCGGCCTGGACGGCACGCCGATCGACGCGATCTACCCCGACTACCGGGCGCTCCTCGTTGCGCACGAATCCCATCCCGAGGGCACGCGCGGGCAGTCGCCGGTCGCCGCCGGCGTTGCCGTGACGGCATCTGACCTGCTGGAACAGGTCATACGGGCCGAGGCCGGGAGTGGGTTGAACGCTGGGCCCCGCGACGACCTGGTCACGATCGACCTCGACCCCTCCGAGGTCCGCATCGGCGACGCGCCCCGCACCGTCGCCTTCGACCGCAAATACCTCACTGACGCCGTCCGCTCGTTCGGCGACGCCGATCTGCGGCTGACAGTCAGTGAGCGCGACGCCATCCGGCTCGCCGCTGTGCACGGACCTGACGCCGTCGTACTCCTCATGCCGGTGCGGCTCGACGCCCACGCCGCCTGAGCCGGCCCTCGATCACCTCAACGGGGCTACGATCCAGCCTGTGCGACTGTTCGAGAACCTGACCGCGACGCCGGAACCAGCCTGGCCAGAGCTACAACGCCTGGTCAGGGGGGCGTCGGTCACCGTCGAGGTTATCGCCCCTGACGAAGCGATCGGCCGTCGCACGCTCGAACAGCTCCAGGTCACTACCAGGTCCTATCTCGGCGCCATCGTCGTCCACACCGGCGGACTCCTGATCGACAACGGTTGGTTGCGCATCTACGGAAGCCCGTCGTTGGACGAGCCCGGCCGGATGCCCAGCCTGGCCGCGGTGAACGACTTCCCGCCGGCACCCGAGGACTCTTGGTTCCCCGCACACGGACTCGTTGTCGCCCATGATGTCCTCGGCGGTACCTATGTACTCAACGGGCACGATCCTGAGGCCGTCGCCCGACCGGGAAGGCCTGGCGAGATGATCTACCTTGCTCCCGACACAATCCAATGGGAGCGGCTCGAGGGCGGGCACTCCGCTTGGCTCGCTTGGGTACTCGACGGCGGCCTGACCGACTTCACGGACGGGCTTCGGTGGAACGGGTGGGACGCCGAGACCCGCGGTCTGAGTGGTGACCGCGGCCTGAACTTCTTCCCGCCGCTCTGGACCAGAGAAGCTCACAAGGACCTCGAGGCCACCAGCCGCGCCGTCGTGCCTATGGCCGAGCTGGTCGGTCTTGCTCGATCGACCGCAAGCCAGATCGATGGCGCCGACCTCGGACCACTCGGAACGTTCGACGGTCGCGGGCCCGATTCTCCTTGACGTCCACAGAACGAAGAATGTGAGCAGGCTTCGTTCGCATCGGCGAACCTGGTGAGCTGTCCGTTGGGTAGCTCGGCCCAGCTAGGATCTGCGGCATGACCAACACGAAGGGATATGCCGCGTAGGCGCCCCATTCAGGTGCGGCAGCACGCCGCACGTCGACTCCCCAAGTACCGACCGGGCCCCGTCCCATTGCGGTCTGTCAAAGACGGTCGGCTCTCAGGCTCGACGCACGCAGCAATACGGCTCGACGAGACCACACCCGGTGAAGTCTTCGCCGCTCTTCGGAGATGGGACCGCAAAGCCCGCGACCATCGGCCATGGGGCAAGCCGGGCTATGGCTGCGGAGAACCGGGGTGTTGTGGCAGCCCGTTCGACGATCGCGACCTCCTTGAGCGAATGATGCACCGCCTGCCACGCGGCCCCGCACGAGAGCTGAGAGACCTCGTTCACGAGCTCGACCGACGTATCCTGACGAAGTTCCCAGCGCAGCTCGACCACTACCACCGCTGGTGGCACGCTGATTTTCCCTGGGACTACGACTGACAGCTCCCCATGGCGGCGCAATAGCCCGCGGCACCGCCTGCTCAGTGAGCCCGCGGTGCCGCGACCGGCCGGGGTTGTGACGGCGGCTACCTGTGAGAACTGGTCCAGAGCCCGGCGACTGCGTCGAACTGCTGGACGACGGTGGCGACAGGGCCGCCGTCGGCCACCATGCTTGCCAGAGTGCCAAGAGCGGGTAGCTGCGCACCGTCCGCCCAGGACCACAGCTGCGCGAGATGGGCGCCCAGTGCGGGCTCGATCTCGCTCCAACGATCGGCAGCATGCAGGCGATCGGTAGTCCAGGTCTTGTCGTGCACGCTGACCATCCCGGCGACGGCGAGAAGGGTTTTGCGCGCTACTCGCCTACCGAGAACGCCGATGTCCGTTCCGGCAGTCACCAGCTGCTCCTGCCACGTGCGCCAGTGCCGGCCGAGGTCGCCGTTGAAGCCCCGCGCCGCGCGAGCGTCGGCGCGAAAAACGGGCAGACCGGCAGACACGTCCGTTCCCGTCAGATGGACGCAGTAGTGCCGCAGAAAGACACGGATTCCGTGGGCCTCATCGGTATCGCCCTGGAGGTCGGCCGACGTCATCGCAGCGACCTCGACATACCGGCAGGCCATCGGAAATCGGCGGGTGAGGTTGGCGCTCAGCTCGGCCGAGTGCGGGTAGTTCACGGACAGCAGGTCGACGTCCGAGGCTCCCGGGCGGGCGGTCCCGTTAGCGACCGACCCGTAGACGTAGAGCGTCGCGGCGGCATCGCCCACGGCAGCTACTGCGGCAGACAGGATCGGCTCGAAGACCGACGGCACACGGTCGCGTCGCGCTCCGGTGCGAATGACGCCAGCTGAAGTTACGCCCTCGTCAGGGTCTCTCACGATGCCGGCGTCTCCATGAGCGCAGTCTCTCAGACTGGTCGTTCCTGGGAAGAGGCCGTGCCGGCAGTCCAGGTGGGAGGCCGTAAACCGGCCACCCCAGCACACTGCCCCGCGGGCTGTACAGCTTTTCCGTGGGCAATCCCACATTCCGCCTGCAAGAAGACCATAACGTGACCCCAGCAACCCCATTGGTCATGGCTCGCGAGAGATCGGCGTACAGTCGAGGAAGGAACTGGCCTCAGTTCCCCAATGATGGGAATCACGATTTCCGACGCCACTCAGCCTTCCCCTGCTGTCCCGACCACGTCGTCGAGCAGCTCATCACCGAGCGGCGATCTGCTCACCCTCGGGCTGCTCGCGAACTCCTCGATGGAGAACGAGCGGCGACTGCCGATACACCCCCATCACCTCGACCTGATCGACCCGGACCTGCGCGCCCGGATGGTCGTCGAGCGTGGCTACGGCGCCGACTTCCGGCTGGAACCCGGTTACCTCGAGTCGCGCGTGGGCCGGGTCGCGGAACGCTCCGAGGTACTCCGGTCCGCTGACGTCCTGCTGCTGCCGAAGCCCCAGGCGGCCGACGTCGAAGCGATCCCCGAGGGCCGCGTCCTGTGGGGGTGGCCGCACTGCGTGCAGGACGCCGGAATGACGCAGACGGCGATCGACAGCCGGCTCACGCTGATCGCCTTCGAGGCGATGAACCACTGGACCCGCGGGGGCGACTTCAGCCTGCACGTGTTCCACAAGAACAACGAGCTCGCCGGCTACTGCTCCGTGCTGCACGCACTGAGCCTGGTCGGTTCGACCGGCGACTACGGGCCGCGGCTCAGCGCGGTCGTCATCGGTTTCGGCGCCACGGCACGCGGTGCCGTCACCGCGCTCAAGGCGCACGGGATCCACGACATCCAGGTCCTCACACAGCGTGGTGTCGCGGCGGTCGGGTCCCCGATCCACACCGCACACATCACCCAGCTCAACACCGACGAGGGCCCCACCCACCTCAGCGAGGTCCTCACGAAGACCGGCAACGTCCTGCTCCCGGAGTTCCTGGCCTCGCACGACATCGTCGTCAACTGCACACTCCAGGACGTCGCCGCGCCGCTGACCTACCTGCGGACCGAGGACCTGGAGCGGTTCACCGCAGGAGGGCTGATCATCGACGTCTCGTGCGACGAAGGCATGGGCTTCGACTGGGCGAGGCCCACCACGTTCGACGAGCCGATGTTCAAGGTAGGCCGAGACGTGGACTACTACGCCGTCGACCACAGCCCTTCGTACCTCTGGAACTCCGCCACCTGGGAGATCAGCGAGGCGACCCTGCCGTTCCTGCGCACGGTCATGGAAGGACCTGCCGCATGGGCGGAGGACCTCACCATCTCCCGTGCGATCGAGATCCACGACGGCGTGATCCAGAACCCGAGCATCCTGAGCTTCCAGGATCGCAAGGCGGACTACCCGCACCCTCGGACCGCGTAGCCTGCGGCGTCGCGAGTTCGCGAACATCGGATCAATCTGCTGCTGGACGGCCTGTACTGACGGGCGCTTTGGGTCCCGACGGCCGAAGATCTGATTAAAGGTAGGACGTATTACTTGACATAGCCCCCGGCGGATCATCACGATGTGGCTCACACCACGGTCGTATCCCTCGGGAGGGTCACAATGTCGTCGTCCGCCGCCCCGCTGTCTCGCCGCCAGTTCATCGCCACGGCCAGCGCCGCCGCTACCGGTGCGGCGGCGCTGCCGCACCTGAGCCCGGCGCCCGCGTCCGGCGCGCCATCGGCCATGGCCGCCCACCAACCGAGCGACGACATGCAGGATCTCCTCTCCCGCTTCGTCGACATGCGCTTCGGCATGTTCATCCACTACAGCCTGGGCACCTACACGGACGAGGAGTGGGCGGCGCCCAACCAGTCCCCCACCGTGTTCGCGCCGCCGAGCGTGGACTGCGCCCAGTGGGCCGGTGCGGCGAAGGCCGCCGGCATGGAGTACGCGGTGCTGACCACGAAGCATCACGACGGGTTCTCCCTGTGGCCGACCGCCTACGGCACCCAGAACGTCATGCACAGCGGCTACCGGAACGACGTCGTGCAGCAGTACGTGGACGCGTTCCGTGCCGAGGGACTGCGCGTCGGGTTCTACTTCTCGATCTGGGACCGCACCGAGCCGATCCAGTCCTTCGGCGGACACGTCTCGGACCAGACCAAGTCCGTCGAGCCTGCCGACATGGACGTGATCCTCGGCCAGATCACGGAGCTGCTCACCGGATACGGCCCGATCGACGTCCTGATGACCGACGGCTACACCTGGCAGATGGGCATGCAGCAGGTGGACTACCGGCGGATCCACGAGCTGGTCAAGGAGCTCCAGCCCGACTGCCTGCTCACCGACATCTGCGCAGTGACCCAGCCGTGGCTCGGCGACATGATCTTCTGGGAGGAGCCGCTGGGGATCCGGGCGCCTGCCGGCAACACCGACGCCGGCCTCCAGGGCCAGACCATCAGCAACGGCTGGTTCTGGCACCCCAGCACGCCGACGTCGCCGGTCATGTCGGTCGCGGACATCACCGGGCATCTCGCCGACCTCGAACCGAAGTACACCTCGTTCCTGCTCAACTGCCCGCCGAACCGTGACGGGCGGCTCGACGACAACATCGTGAACCGGCTGGCCGAGGTCGGCAGCGCCTGGGCGCCCGACGCGAGCCGGCCGCCACTACCGGAACAGCCCGCCAAGGTGGAGTGGCCCGTCGTCCCGGTCGCCGCTCACGCGACGGCCTACCGGGCTCCCGAACCGCCGTACCACGCGATCGACGGGCGAGGGGACCGGGACTTCGAGACCTGCTGGTCCACCTGGCCCGGCACGGAAGGCCTCGCCCTGCCTGCCTCGCTGATCCTGGATCTGGGCGGCACGTGGAGCAACATCAGCACCTTTCAATACCTCCCCAAGCAGTGGCGTCGCACCAACAGCACCGACGGCGACATCACCCAGGCGCGCGTGTCGGTGTCCACGGACGGCGTCCACTACGAGGAGGTCGCCGTCGCCGCATGGGGCGCGAACCCGCGACCCAAGACCCTGGAGTGGACGCCGCGCGACGTCGCCTACGTGAAGTTCGAGGCGCTGGCCGGTGCCGGCGGCTACTCGAACGTCAACGGCGTCAAGATCGGCGGGCGCAGGCGCAAGCCGGTCCGTCGGCGCCATCCCCTGGTCGGACGCCGAGTCCGGTTCGACAACGTCGGGTCGGGGCTGTCGCTCACGGCCACGCCCGACGGCGTCGTCCAGGCCGCCACCGAGGCCTCGCCGGCGCAGCACTGGATCCTGCGCAAGGCGGAGGACAACTACTGGTGCGTCGTGAACCTCGAGACGCGGGACCTGCTCACTCTCGTCGGGACCGAGCGCGCGTCGGGGGCGGACGTCGGCACGGCCGCCGAGGAACGTGCCTTCCAGCAGCACTGGGCCCTCACCCGCACCGAGTCGGGCGGCTATGTGGTCACCAACCGGTTCAACATGCTCACCCTGGGAATGCCCGGGGAGGACGACGGCGACGGTGCGGCCGCCAAGCTCCTCGCACCCGCGCTGCCCGACCCCTACCTGCGCTGGACACTCGTCGTGACCCCGAACTCGTAGCCGAAGGTCGGGCGTTCGAGAGATTACGCGCGAGCTGTGGGGAAGCCCAGGTCAGAGGTGGTCTCTGACCTGGGCTTCCGTGCGTTCTGGGGACCGTCGAGGCGGTGATCACCGGGTCTCGCTGGCCCTAGGTCGTCGCATGCGGGACAGGGCACTCCTGGTACGGATCGAGGCGCTCGGCCAGAGACCGCAGTGCGGTGGCCGACCTGCTCCGAACGGTGTCGAGCCGCCGACCGCGGCGGTCCGGCTGGACAGGGGCGTGCGGCAGCGCTGATCTGGCGTCATCGCTCGACACGTGGACGGCGAACCATCCGGCGAACAGGTCCATGGCTGAAACCTCCGAATCAAGGACTATGACTCCGTTAGCGATCACGTTAACGTTAACGTGAGCGCTAACGAAGCCTCTCAGAAGACCCGGACGGCGTCAACGGTGCCCGGGTGATGCACAGTCACCCGGCGACTACGATTCGAGTCATCATGACGAAGCAGCAGCACGGTGCAGCCGATCCGGCCGGGTCAGGGCCTCCTCGGCGAGTCACTCTCAAGGACGTCGCCCAGGCGGCAGGCGTCTCGCATCAGACCGTGTCGCGGGCCATCAACGACAAGGGCGAGATCGATCCCGAGACCAGACGGCGCGTGCTCGACGCGGCTCGTGAGCTGCGGTATCGGCCCAGCCGGTTCGCGCGCGGGCTGGTCCGGCCGGACACCACCACGGTGGGCCTGATCGTCCAGGACGTGGTCAACCCGTTCTACCCCGAGGTCATGGCCGGTGTGATCGAAGCGGCGGAGAAGAGGGGGTGGCAGGTCGTCGTCGGTAGCACCCAGAACGATCGTGACGGTGAGCTGGCACTGGTGCGCTCGTTGGGTCGTCAGGTCGACGCCCTGATCGGCTTCTTGAGCTACTCCGACGCCGAGCTGGCTCCCTATCTCGAGGGCGTGCCCCTCGTCTTCATGGACCGCCATCAGCAGACGAGTCACGGCGTGGTCGACGTCGACATCGAGACCGGCGTGCGGCAAGGCATCCAACATCTCGTCGATCGTGGCCACCAGAGGATCGGCATGATCGATTGCCCGTGGGAGTACGGGCTGAGCCGGCGGGACTGTTTCCTGGCGGCGATGGAGGAACTCGGCCTGCCGGTCGATCAGACGTGGATCACCACGAGCACGGAATCAGTGGCCAGCGGAGAGGAAGCCTTCGCGGAGCTGCGCTCGACGCACCCTGAGCTCACCGCGGTGTTCGCATACAACGACATCGTCGCCATCGGCGCCCACCGTGCAGCCCGGCGTCTGGGTCTCACGATGCCGCAGGACTGCGCTCTGCTCGGCTTCGACGGCCTCAGTTTTGGGGAACTGCTCGACCCGCCGCTCACCACCCTGCACATCGACAAACGCCGGATGGGCCAGCTCGCCATCGACCAGGTCGACGGACTGCTGCTCGGCACACCGGTGGAACGGTCGCTACTGCCTGCCGAGCTGGTGATCCGCGGGACCACCTGACGCCCACGTTCGACTAAGTCCGTGGCGAGTCGTGATGCCTGGCAGGCGGACCGATCACCGTTTCGTCCTGCGGATCGAAAGCCACAAGATCGTGGCGGGCTGCCAAGTCAAGGATCGTGGCGATGGCATTGCTCGTCTCGCCGTGTCGCAGACTGACGGTCACGTGGTCGATTCCGGTACCCAGCGGTGAGTCCGCCCATGGGCTTTCCTCCCGGCGCGGTGCCGGGCCGCTATCCGGGTACACCTCCCGGAGTTCCTCGTAGAACGCGACGATGCGCGCGTCGAGGTCGCCGTCCGGATGGCCCAGCCACGCGGAGCACCGCAAGGCCTGTACACGAATCTCGTCGTCGGACGCGTCGATTGCCGTAGCGAGGATCGTCAGGTCAAGGCTCATCCTTGGCCGCCTCGACGCGTGCGAGACGCGCGGCCGTGAACCTCTCCTCGAGGGCACTGGAGTGGTCCCTGGATCTTGACCGGGACGGGAGCGTTCACTGTGCAGTGTGGCGGGCGCACGGGTTGCCGTCCACATCGATATCCACCGCCACCAGTAACCTCGGGATCGTGAGCTCACCTGTGCTGTACGTCGTCGTGGCCGGTGCCGGCGCGATCCGGCACGTGCCGACACGGCTTCTGCCACTGGCTCTCGAACGGGGCTGGGACGTGCACGTCCTCGCCACCGATCAGGCGGCGCGCAGCTTCCCCGAGGCGGTGGCACAGATCGCTGCGGTCCTGGGCCGTCCGGTGCGGACCGACTTCCACACCGCCGTCGGGTACTCGCTCCCGGACCCCGACGCCGTGATCGTGGCCCCGGCCACCTACAACACGGTCACGAAGTGGGCCCTGGGCATCGCCGACACCTATGTCCTGACGCGTCTGGCCGAACAGGTCGGCCGCGGCGTCCCCATCACCGTCGCGCCCTACCTCAGCGTCCGGTTCGCCAACCACCCGACCTACCAGGGAAGCCTGGCCACCCTCAAGGAGTGGGGTGTGCACGTCGTGATCGGCCCGAGCGAGCCGCACGAGTCGGGCGACGACGCAGCGGACGACTTCCCGTGGACGGAGACCCTCGACACGCTCCCGCCCGCGAGCACGTAGGCCAAACCCCTGACCGCAAGAGCTCCCGCACGTGTCACACGGTGGGCGTCAGCGAGCGTTCCTTGCCACGCGAGGCATGCTGTACACATGCCGAAGACCTTGCCCTCGAGCCCCACCGTGATCAGCGACGACAGCGAGGTGCGCTTCGTCTCCGGGGCCCACCAGTTCGCGCTCAAGCTCAAGGACGGGCATCTGCACGTGCGCGCCATCAACACCAGCGGCGACGAGGCCCAGCTCGCTGTGATCCCGACGTCGCGCAGCACCGTGAACCTGCAGATCGAGCATCCGGCCGCGCACGGGCCGGTGGACGTCGAAGGCCCCACGCTGCGCGTCTCCTGAGCCCGATCCGGACTTCACCTGCTTCAAGCGGGCCCAAAACCGGGCTTCCGTCGTAGGCTCCGCTCAGGGTAGAGGCCTGGGTTCCGACTCGGGTCGGGACCCGATCCGGGGCTGGGCCCGGACTCGGGTTGGAACCGGAGCCGGGCTGGGGCTCGGGCTCCGGTTCCATGGGCGAAGCCGGCTCAACCACGCTCCAGGACCGGGACGATCGCGCCCTCCACGAGCCACTGGCGCGGCACGGCACTCTCGAGCCAGGCGGTGCGGTCGCCGGCCAAGCTCGCCGTCACCGATCCGCCCGGGAAGCGCGCGAGGTCGGGGCCGTCGTAGCCGGAGGCTGACGCCGTCGCGCGGTACAGGTACGACACGTCCGCCGGGCTCTCGTCCGCGGTGTCGGTGCTGCTGGTCCACGAGACCAGGCTGCCCGACGCGCGGAGGTCCGTGACGATGCCGTCGGGGAGCTGCACGACGCTGTCGCCGTCACCAAGCCGGTCGTGGACGTACAGGGCACCGGATCCACCGCCGACGGGCACGACCGTCCACGCGATGACGTCGTCCGAGATGGCGATCTGGGTGACCTCGGCCGACGAGTCGTGCTCGATCTCGAAGAGATCGGTGCCAAAGTCGCCCCCGCCCACCAGATCGTCGAACAGCCGGATCACCGTCACGCGGATCGGGCCGCTACCAGGGACCAGGACGGCGGCGACTCCCTCGTCGCCGTCCGCCGCGAGCGCCGTGACTCCCACCGCGAGCTGCGTCGGCGTGTTTCCGCCGTCGTGCGAGATGGCGAACAAGCGGGTTTCGTCGTCGGTGACCCCGGCGGTCCATAGGGCGCGGTCCTGGGTGGTGGCGAGGAGCCACAGCCGCTCCTCGGTGCTGACCAGAGGATCGATCAGGGTGGTGACGCCGTCGCCGGAGGCGTTCAGCGTGCGGAGGAAGCTCCTGCGGGGCGACGTTTCCTCCGCCGCGCGCTCGCTCCAGACCACACGATCCCCGGTCACCGCCAGGTCGGTCGGGAACGTCCTCCTGCCCTGGTAGTGCGTCAGGCTGCTCGCGGAGCTCGACCCGTCGCCTGCCCAGGTCCTCGTCTGGATGTGGGCGGCATCGGTCTCGTCGTCGTCGTCGAGGAGCTCCGCGGTGCTGAAGTGCCAGATCTTGCCCGTCTCCGAGATCCCGTGGGGCTCGGGCAGCGGTTCATCGCGATCGGTGACCGCCAGGCCCAAACCGTCGATGGATCCGCCCGTTACCGCCTCGATGTTGACGTCGTGGCAGGTCAGAGGGCGGGTATCGGCGGCGTCGACGATGACGGGGTCATCGAGCGGGCCGACGTCGTCACCGGGCTCGGCGGCACGGGTCGGCGGCGGGCCGGGCAGCTGCCCTGGGCACTCCAGTGGCGTGTTTCCCGGCCCGCGGTCGGGTCCCAGCGCGTCGGTGGGTCCCACGTCGAACAGCGACGTGATGAGCTGGCCGCCGGGCAGCACCACGGGCCCGACCCAGGGCAGCTCTACCGGGCCGCGGGTCAGCACCCCGAGTGCCAGCAGGAGGGTCACGCATGCAGCGCCCACCGCCTGCCCGGTCCGGCGCCGCCGCAGTGCGGCGCGGCTCCGGTCGAGCACGACGCTCTCGTCGAGCTCGGGCGGCTCGACGGCCTCCGCGCTCGCCCTGAGCGTGTCGCGCAGCCGGGCCAGTCCACGGGAGTTCGCCGCCTTCACCGTGCCGACGGCGATGCCGAGCTCGCGGGCGACGTCCGCCTCGGGCAGGTCCAGCAGATGCCGCAGGACGACGACCTTGCGCTGGTTGACCGGTAGCTGGGCCAGCCCTCGGACCAGCTCGTCCCGCAGCACCAGGCGACCCGCATGGTCCGGCGTCGCGCCGACGGGAAGCTTGTCGTCGCCCGGGAAGAACTCCCGCCGGCCGTGCCGCCAGCCGTCGATCCGCAGGTTGACCAGGATCTGGCGGGCGTAGGCCCGCTCCGTCCCCGGGCGCACCTTGGCCCAGGTGCGGTAGACCCGCTCGAACGTCGACTGGACCAGTTCCTCGGCGCGGTGTCGGTCCCCGCACAGCAGGTACGCGGTGCGCTGGAGGTACGCGCCGGAGTCCCGGACGAAGGCGGTGAACTCCGCGTCCCGGTCGCGCGACACCTCGACCCGCACGTCGTGCGCCCCGTCGTCGTCCGGCGGCATGCTCGTCCCCAACTCGCTCACGGTCGCCCCGCTCTCCTGCCTCATGCCATCCACTACGGAGAGTCTGGGCGAAAGGTTGCCCTGGGCGGCGCCCGGCTACCCGACGCGCCGGCTCACCACGTCCGAAGGTGCTGCCCGAGCTGACCCGCCCAGCTCGGGCCGAGCCGTCGGCACAGCTCGATGAGCACCAGTGCACACTGCCGCGCGTCCGCTCCGGCGTCGTGGTGCGAGTGCGCGGCGATGTTCAGCGCCCGCGAGACGTCGGGCAGCTTGTAGGACGGGAGGTCCAGCACCGACCGCGCCGTGTCGCGTGTGCACAGCCACTGCGAGCGCGGCACGGCGATCCCGTGCACAGCGCTCGCCTGTGTCAGCACCGAGCGGTCGAAGGACGCGTTGTGCGCGACGAGTGCGTCCCCGCCGGCGAACTCCGCGACCTTCGGGTAGACGACGTCCCAGGTGGGCGCGCCCATCACGTCCCATGCGGTGATCCCGTGGACCGCCACGTTGAAGTTGCCGAACGACTCGTGGCCGGGCGGCGGCTGGACCAGGGTCTCCAGCGTGTCGACGACGACGCCGTCCCGCACCTTGACGACCCCGACGGCACAGACCGAGGCCCGCTTCGGGTTGGCGGTCTCGAAGTCGATCGCGGTGAACGACAGGCCAGGGAGAGCGGCGTGGGGCATGCAGGGCAGAGTAGAACGGCCGGAGCGCGACGCCGGTCAGGCTCACCCGTTGAGTGCTGGGTTTCTGCGCTCCAGGGTGGCCGGAAGGCGCAAAAACCCAGCACTCAACGAGGCTGAGGTGCCGTCACGGGAGACGCCGCGCGCTCCGGCTCGTCGTCGCGCCGCACCAGGGCGCGGGTCAGCACCCCGTGCCGGGGCGCGAGCAGCCACGCGAGCAGGAACACCGCGGTGGCGACGAGCACGATCGTGCCGCCGACGGGCAGGTCCAGGCTCCACGACAGGTACAGGCCGACCAGGGCCGAGCCGCCGCCGATGGTCGGGCCGAGCAGCATCATCGGGCCGAGCCGGTCGGTCAGGAACCGGGCCGCGGCGGCGGGCGTGACCAGCAGCGCCAGGACCAGCACGTTGCCGATGGTCTGCACCGAGATCACGATGGCGGCCGCGACCACCACGTAGAGCAGCAGGTCGAGCCGCATCACCGGCAGTCCGAGCGCACGCGAGGTCTCCCGGTCGAGGCTGACCGCGACGAGCTCCTTGTGGAACGCGAACAGCACGGCCATCAGGACGAGCCCGACGATGACGGCGATCAGCACGTTCTCGTCGGGGATGCCGACGATCGACCCGAACAGGAAGTCCTGCAAGGACCCCGCGTAGCCAGGGGCGGCCGAGATGATCACTATCCCGAGCGCGAACGCGGCGACGAAGAAGACGCCGATCACGGAGTCCTCGCGCAGCCGGCGGTTCTGGGAGAACAGCGCGACCAGGAGCGCCGTCGTGATGCCCGCGATGGCACCGCCGAGCACGAGCGAACCCTGCAGCACGAAGGCGATCGCGAGGCCGGGGAACACCGCGTGCGCCACGGCGTCGCCGATGAAGGCCATGCCGCGCAGCACCACGTGGGTGCCGACGACGCCGCACACCACGCTGGAGAGCACCGCCATGAGCAGCGCCTTGGGCAGGAACGCGAGGTCGGGGTTGAGCAGGTCGTTGACGAAGTCGACGGGCGAGATCATGAGCGCTCACCCCCTGCCGACGAGTCGGTGGTCCGGCCCTGGGCCACCTGCGCGATCGCCGTGAGCAGCGGTGAGCCCGCCGAGACCCCGAACGCCCTCATCCACGGCTCCGGACCCGCCAGCTCCGCCGGGGTGCCGGACGCGACGACGGTCCGGTTCAGCAGGCAGAGCCGGTCGCAGGCATGGACAGCGCCGACCAGGTCGTGGTTCGTCATGATCACCGCTCGCTCCTCGTCCGCCAGCTCGCGGAACAGCTCGGTCAGGTGCTCCTGGGTGGGTACGTCCAGGCCCGTGAACGGCTCGTCGAGCAGCAGGATCCGAGGATCGAGGGCGAGTGCGCGGGCAACCAGGACCCGTTGGCGCTGACCCCCCGACAGCTCGCCGACGGGCCGCTTGCGCAGGTGCGTCATCTCGACGCGGTCCAAGGCCCTCCGCACCTCCCGGTAGTCCTCCGTCCGGGCTCCGCGCAGCCACCCGATACGGGTGACCCGCCCGGTCAGCACGGCCTCCTCGACGGTGACCGGGAAGTCCCAGGCGAACTCGTGCCGCTGGGGCACGTAGCCGATCGAGCGCGTCACCGAGGCAGACCGGGTGCGCTTGCGCCCACGATGCACGTCCTGGCCCGCGATGCTGATCCGGCCGGACGACGGCACGAGCCCCAGCACGGCCCGCAGCAGGGTCGTCTTGCCCGCCCCGTTCGGACCGACCAGACCGAGCAGCTCGCC
Organism: Promicromonospora sp. NPDC023805; assembly: GCF_040639635.1. NCBI lineage: Bacteria > Bacillati > Actinomycetota > Actinomycetes > Micrococcales > Promicromonosporaceae > Promicromonospora > Promicromonospora sp. NPDC023805. The sequence continues at coordinate 95,798 of NZ_JBFAAH010000008.1, forward strand.
CTCGGCGACCGCGAGCCGGACATCCTTCAGCACGGGCCTGCCACCGAGGACGACGGCGAGATCGTGCACCTCCAGCACCGCTGGAGCCGTGGGCCGAGCCGAGGTGCTCGTGTCGCCCGCGACCGTCGCGGTCACGACTCGTCCCCGGCGTCGCGCTCGACCGCGGCACGCGCCCTGCGGGCACCGACGACCCGGGCGACGACCACCAGGAGCAGCACCACACCGGCTGCCGCCGCTCCCCAGATCAGCGCGGCGGAGCCACTGTCGGACGACGGTGCACTCGCCTCGGGCGCGTCCGTCGCCGCCGGGGCCGTGGCCTCGGACGGCGAGTCGTCGGGCGACGCGCTGGCGTCCGCCGTCGGCTCGTCGGACGCCGCATCGGCCACCACGTCCAGCGCCTCGGCCGGATCAGTGTCCTCCCCGACGGCGAACACGAGGGTGCTCTGGTCCTCGGCCTGGGTCCCGTCGGCCAGGTCGGCCAGCATGGTCACGTCCAGCCGGTAGATACCCGGCTCGGTGAAGACCCAGTTGGCGTGGACGTGGGTGTTGACCTCCATCCACAGCTCCTGCGGGAGGGATTCGGCGGAGTTCCACAGCACGTTCGGCGGTCCGGACACACCCTCCTGCAGGAACACGAACAGCTCGCCGGGGCCGTCCAGGCCGTCGAGCCGCAGCGTCGCCCCCTGCTCGATCTCGTCCACGACCTCGGGGTCCTGCGTGTTCCAGCCCAGCCAGACCACGTCGGGCGCCTGCGTCTGCGGCACGACGTACAGCGGCGTGCCCGGCTCGACGCCGAGGAACTCGTAGTCCGGTCCCTCGGGTGCGGGCAGTACCGCGGGGTCGCCGAGGTGCAGCACTGTGCGTTCGGGGTCGCGCCAGACGGACGGGACCTCGCGGTCGTCGCGCGCGAGCATGGTCCACTCACCATCCAGGAACCGCGGTCCGACGTCGACGTGCCCGTCGGTCACCACCGCGTCCTCGGTGACTACCTCCTCGTCCGGCTCGACCGTCTGCTGGAGCCCGGCGTCGTCCGAGCCGGCGGACGAGGCGTCGGCCAGGGCGACCGGCGCGACGGCGAGGGTCAGTCCGGCAATCAGCACCGCCGTGTACGCGACCGCCCTGCGGCGCCGCGTGGTTCGGGAGGTCATCCGCGTGGTCCGGGATGTCATGGGTACTCCTTCATGTCAGGCACCGCCGGAGGCTGTCCGCGTTGGCGCGCATCAGCTCGACGTAGGTCGTGACGCGGTCGTCGAACGCGTCGGAGTAGATCTCGCAGACCTGCAGGTCGTTCTCGTGCGCCACCTCGGTGAGCACGGTGGACCGGGCCGCGAGGTTCGGCTCCAGGAACACCGCCGGAACGTCCAGCGCCTGGACCGTCCGGGTGAGCTTGATCCGGTCGGCCACGCTGGGCTCGGCGGTTGGGTTCGGCGTGACGAAGCCCGCGATGTCGACGTCGTAGGCCCTGCCGAGGTAGGCGAACGCGTCGTGCGTGGTCACCAGGTGCCTGCGCGAGCGGGGGATCTCCGCGATGGTGCGCTCCACGTAGGCGTCCGTCTCGCGCAGCTCGGCCAGGTAGGCCTCGGCGTTCGCCCGGAACTCGGCCGCCTGGTCGGGTGCGGCAGCGGCCAGGGTGTCGCGGATGACCTCGACGTACGCCTGCGCGTTGCGCACGTCCTGCCACAGGTGCGGGTCGATCTCGCCGTGCACGTGCTTGCCGAGGACCGCCTGCGGCAGCAGGTAGATCTGCTCCCCCGGCCTACCCAGGAACCCGAAGCCGGGCTGGGCGGGCACCGGGGCGAGCGCCTTGCTCGGCACCGAGACCACCGTGTCGGCAGGGTCGAGCACCTCGACGTGGGCGTGCTGCGGGTCGTGCTCGTCCCGGCCGTCCGTGGGTTCCTCGCCTACCGGCGTGTCGGCCTGCAGCACGATCGCCCCGTCGTCGAGGTCCACCGCGACGTCCGCATGGCCGCCGTCGAGCACCCGAGCGCCCGTCATCCCGGGTACCGAGTGCGGGTCCACCCCGACGGCGAAGGTCACTGTCGTCTCCGCCAGCGGCACCGGGTCCCCGCCGGGCTCGACCACCAGGTCGGACCCCATCGCTACCCGGTAGATGCCCGGTTCGGTGAACGCCCAGCTCATGTGCGTGTGCGCGTCGGTGGGCAGGGTCGCTGTGTCCCGGGCGTACCCGTCGGCGGCGTCGAACCCGTCGCCCGAGTCGAAGTACACCCGCGGCTGGCCGAACGTCTCCGTCAGGTACCCGGCCAGGCGGCCCGGCCCCTCGACGTCCGTCGCGCGCAGGCGCACCTCGGAGGCCCGCGTCGCCCCGAGCTCCTCGCCCGTTCCGCTGACCCGCAGGCCCAGCCAGATGGTGTCCAGGTTGACGTTCTCGACCAGCGGGATCACCTCGGCGGCGTACTTCGTTGCCGACTCCGCCAGGGAGATGTTCGGGGCGCCGTCCGGCAGGTTCGCGTCCAGGGTCGTGACCACCGAGTGGTCCTCCAGCAGCAGGTAGTTGCTGAAGGCCACGTCGGCGTAGACGACGTCGCGCACGTCCCGCAGCGTCGGGTCGTAGGAGTGCGGGTCGCCGGTGGGCGGCACTATCGAGGTGACGTCCACCGAGTCGCCGGCGACGTTCCGCACCAGGTCGGCAAGGATCGCGGTGGTGGTCACCACGTGGAGCCGGCCGTCGTCGGCTGCGCCGGCACTGCCGGCGCAGCCGGCGAGAACCAGCGAGCCCGCCGCGATCATGCCGACCGCGGCGGCCCGCCTTCGTGAGGTCGTGGTCATGCCCGGCGACGCCGCTGCGCGACGACGACGAGCGTCCCACCGACCAGCATCAGGAGACCCGCCAGCGCCAGCGGCTGGAACACGCTCGCACCGGTGCTCGCCAGGGCTGCCTGCTGCGCGGCGCTGAGCTCGCACTCCTCGCCCGACGACGTCCGCCCCACGTAGGTCGTCCTCGTGGTGGTCCCCGCGGTGTCACCGACGGAGAACTTCAGCGTCGCCGCGTCCGAGGCCGTGCCACCGCTCTTGAGCGGGACCGACTGCGTCATGGTCACCGAGTAGACGCCGGGCTTCGTGAACGCCCAGTTGGCGTGCACGTGCTGGTTGAGCGGCACGGACATGGACCTCGGGAAACCCTCCAGGGTGCCGAAGTTCTTGGCCCCCACTCCCCCGAACGTGCCCGTCGCGTACACCCCGAGCTCGCCGGGCCCGTCGACGCCGTCGAGCATGAAGGTGACCGGGCCGTCCGCTGCCTCGATCAGGCTGGGGTGCTGGGTGTTCCAGCCGATCCACGGCACGCCGGACTCCTGGACCTGACCGACCGACCAGATGGTCGAGCCGGCCGTGCCGAGGAACGCGAACTCGCTGCCCGCCGGAACCTTGTCCTCGGCGGCCTTGCTCAGCTTGAAGGTGAGCGACGCCGGGTCGACCCAGGACGACGGCTGCTCGCGGTCGTCCTTGACCTGGGCGACGAGCTTGCCGTCCTCCACCATCGAGCCGAAGTCGAAGTGACCGGACTCGATACCGCCAACGGAGGGGGTGCTCACCTCGCTGGTGACCGGCTGGGCGACGCACTGGGGGTCGCCCTGACCGGTCCCGCCGGCTCCGGGGCCGTTGCCGGGATCGCCGCCGTCGCTCGGGTCGTCGCCCGGGTTGTTGTCCGGGTTGTTGTCCGGATCATTGTCCGGACCGGTGCCTGGATCGGTGCCCGGGCCCTTGCCGGGGCCGTCGCCGTCGGGGTCGTCGGTCTGCTCAGCTCCAGCACGGAAGTGGTAGTCGACGGCGGGCCCGGTGATCGTGCGGCCGTCGGACGTCCGCAGGCGCGGGGTCACCTTCAGGCGGTAGTCGCCCGCCGCCGTGAACACCCAGTTGGTGTGCACGTGCGCGTTCGCGGCCACGGGGATCTTCCCGCCGTCGGACGCCCTGGTGTCGATGTACCGGTTGACCGGCTGTCCGAACGAGTTGTTCTGGAACGTGAAGACGTCGCCAGGGCCGGTGACCTTCACGACCAGGGATACCGGGCTGCCCGCGGCGGGTGTGATCCCCGTTCCCGCGAGCGACGGAAGCAGCCGTTCGGTGCTCCAGCCGGCCCACGGCAGGTACTCCTGGTCGCTGCCCGTCTGGGAACCGAGCCAGGCGGTCCTGCCGCCGTGCTCACCGAGGAACGCCCAGGCACCCGTCGCCTCGGGCAGCTCCACCTGGCCGCGTGGGTCCTCGTAGGCCAGCGTCACGTTCGACGGCGAGCGGTAGACGGTGCGGTCGGCGTGGATGCGGCTGTCGTCCTTGACCGACAGGGCAAGGCGCCCGGACGCGGCGTCGTACCTGGTCTCGAACGCGTCGACGTGCCCGTGGTCCAGCACGAACCGGCGGTCCTGGTCCGGGGCGGTGCCCGGGCCGGTCGGCGTCGGGCTGGGCGTGGGCTTCGGCGTCGGTGTGGGGGTCGGCGTCGGGCTGGGAGTCGGCGTGGGTGTGGGGGTCGCGCTGGGCGTGGGTGTGGGCGTCGGCGTCGGGGTGGGCGTCGGAGACGGAGTCGGCTCCGGCCGCTCGCCGACCCGCACGTGGTAGGTCGCGGCGTCCCCGGTCACCGTTGCGCCGTCCGACGTCGCGAGCGACGGCGTCACCGTGAGCGTGTAGTCACCCTCTGCGGTGAACACCCAGTTGCTGTGCACGTGCGCGTTCGCCGCCACGGGGATGGTCCCGCCGTCCGACGTCGTCGTGTCCACGTACCGGTTGACCGGCTGGCCGAACGAGTCGTTCTGGAAGGTGAACACGTCACCCGGTCCGTCGACGGCGACGTCGAGCGACACCGGCTGGCCCGAGGCGGGAGTGATCCCGGTCCCGGCCAGCGAGTCCAGGAGCCGCTCGGTGCTCCAGCCGACCCAGGGGCTGTACGCCTGGTCGTCGCCGGTCTGCGAGCCGAGCCATACGGTGGCTCCGCCGTACTCGCCGAGGAAGGCCCAGCCGCCCTCGGCCGCGGGGAGCGTGACCTGGCTCTGCGCGTCCTCGTAGGCGAACGTCGTCGACCCGGGGGTCCGGAAGACGGGCCCGCCGTCGTAGATCCGGGTGTCGTCCCGGACGGACAGGACCAGCTTGCCCGTGCCGGCGTCGTACGTGGTCTCGAAGCCGTCGACGTGGCCGCGGTCGAGGACGAACTGGCGGTCGGGCACCGCGGCGGACGCCGGCCCAGCGGCGAGCGCCGTCGGGCCGAGCGCGGGGACGATCAACGCGCTGAGCAGCGCGACGGCGGCCGCCAGGGCTCCGAATTTATGAGAACGATTCTCAGTCACGGATCGCAGTGAACCAGTACTGAGAATCGTTATCAAGCACGAATGTGGCATTTCACCCGGCCAGCGGGCGGTGCCGCGCTCGTGACCAGCGCCGGAATCCGACCAGCACGAGGCCCGCTCCGACGAGCGCGATCGCGAGCAGCACGACCGTGCCGGCGCTGAATCCGGTCGCCGCGAGGTGCCCGCCGTCCGGCGCAGCGGCGGTCGGGGGTGTCCCTTCGTTCCCGGTCGGCGAGGCGCCGGGTGGGGGCGCCGGGTCGTCGTCACCGCCCGGACCGTCCGGTCCGGGGCTCGGACTGGGACTGGGACTCGGGCCGGGCCCGTTCGGGCCCGCGTCGAACTCCTCGGCGGTGAGGCCGCAGTGCTCCTCCGTCACGCGGCGAGCGTCCACGCCGACGGCGAAGAGCAGGGTCGCTCTGTCGGTCAACGTGTCGGTCAACGTGTCGGTCATCGTGTCGGTCGCGGCAGTCGGGCCGTCGCCGTCGAGCGCCGTCTGCGAGACGTCCAGGCAGTACACCCCGGCGACGTCGAACGCCCAGGAGCCATGCGCGTGCTGTGCGTAGTCGAGCCGGTCCGTGCCGGAGCCGAGCAGCACGCGGGGCGCGCCGAAGCCGTCACCGCCGGAGTCGAAGAGCACGAACTCGCCGGGCCCGTCAACGGAGAGCAGCGCCCAGCGGACGGCGTCCGCGGCGACGCCGTCCGCCACGTCGAGGTTCCAGCCCGGCCAGACGAGGTCCGGGGTCGGGGTCTCGGGCAGCACCCAGATCCGGTCGCCGGGTTCGCCCAGGAAGGCGTACCGCTCGTCGTCGGGTACGACGACGCCCGCGCCGTCCGGCACCGCGAACGCGACGTCGGACGGGTCGTGCTCCTCGGACGGGACAGCGGCGTCGTCGCGCACCACCGTGGTGAGGCCGGCGTCGGTGATGCGGGCCAGGAGGTCGACGTGGCCGCTGCGCAGGACCGTACGGTCCGTGACGGGCCAGCCGTCCGGATCACCAGGGTCACCTGGATCGCCGGGGTCGCCCGGGCCCGGATCGCCGGGGTCGCCGCCGGGCGGGCACGGCTCCACCCCTGCCGGGTCGACGCCGGCCGCGATCGTCAGCGTGGTGGTCGCCGCCGTCGCGGTCCCGGCAGCCGTGGTACCCGCGAGCGTCGTCGTCACGCAGTACCGGCCGGGCTCCGTGAAGACCCAGCGCAGCAGGTGCACCCCGCCGGGGCTGACCGTCGAGCCCGCCGCCTCGTAACCCGGAACGGTGCTGAGCAGCGCCCCCTTGTGCCCAGCCACGAGGGCCTGCTGGTCGTCGACCACGAGGAACCCGCCGGGGCCCGTCGCCCGGTCGAGCGTCCAGGTCAGGTCCCCGCGCCACGCGTCCCGGTCGAGGTGCGCCAGGTCGAGGTCCACCGCGTTGAGCAGGCCCGAACCCGGCCCCAGCTGGTACCCGTCCACGTACTCCTGCTCGGCGTCGCGCCAGTTCTCGAGCAGGCGTTCGACGTGCAGGCCGCGCGAGGTGGTGCCCGTCGCGAGCACCACGTCCGCCGGGTCGTGGCGGACGCCGTGTCCGCGCAGGTCCCCGGTCACCAGGTCGGCACGCAGGTCGCCGTCCGCCAGGCGCGGTGCGAGCGCGGCGAAGGACGCCCTCCCCTGCTCCTCCGGGGCGGGGACGCGCGTCACCTCGCCCGGAACCGCATCCTCCGGGGTGTCGTCATGGCTGCGCGCCCGGTCGACATCGCGCTGCATGCAGGTGGGCGCCGACGTCGGATCGTAGGTAGTGCCGCCGACCACGAAGGTGAGCACGGCGTCGTCGTCCCGCACGCCGCCCTGGGCGGCCGCGGCGGTGGAGGTGAGCCGCACGCAGTACGTGCCCGGGGCGGTGAAGTCCCAGCTCAGGTGCTGGTGCGCGAGCGCGGGCGCGAGCGCCGGGTGGGCCTGGGGCAGACCCTGCCGGGTGGAGAACCAGGGGGCCGCTCCGGAGCGGACGTGGTCCTCGTCGGCGCCCAGGAAGAACTCGCCGGGCGGCGGGCCGCCGTCCGCGTCGGTCACGCTCTCCAGCCGCAGCATCGGCAGGCTCTCGTAGTCCTGCGCGCTGAACGTCTCGGAGGAGACGCCGAGCCACGGCAGGCCGGCCTTCGGCACCTTGGGCAGCCGGTGGATCACCGAACCCGCCGGCGCGAGGAACGTCGAGTCGGCGGACGCCGTCGGCTCCGGCACGGTGACGCGTGCCGCGTCGGGTACATGGACCACGAGCGTCGCCGGGTCGTACCAGCTGAGCGTGTTGCCGTGGGACTCACGCACCAGCAGGCGCAGCTCGTCGGAGCCGGGCCGCAGGGACAGGTCGGAGTGCGCGGCGGGCAGCAGCACGTTGTTCCGCGGGTCGGTCAGGTCGTCCGGGTCCGGGGTGCCGGGGTCGGGGTCGGGGTCGGGGTCAGGGCCGTCGGGCGGGAGCACCGGGACGTCGGGGTCGACGGGAGCGCCGCACTCGGCGGTCGCAGCGTCGGGCACGTTCCCGACGGCCACGCGCACCGTCACCGTCGGCGAGGTCCGGACCTGTCCGTCGGTACCCGTCACCGAGACCCGCAGGTCCAGGCAGTGCAGGCCCAGCTCCGAGAACAGCCAGCCCTGAGCCTGCGGCGGCGAGATGCTCGTCGTGCTCGGCGTCCAGGTGACGTCGGAGCGCAGCCCGTGCCCGGCGTACCAGACGCGGCTCATGGGCACGTCGGGCATCGGGACGGGGCCGCCGATCGCGACCAGCCCGCCCCCGCGCACCCCGGTGATCTCCCATGCGACGCCGTTCCGGGCGACCTGGTCGCGCGGCAGGCCGTAGTTGTTCAGGCGCGGCACGACGTCGGTCCCCGCGTAACCGAGCGTCGGGAAGTCCTGGCTCGTGGCCCACAGCGGCGTGCCGGGCGGACCGAGCGGCGCCAGCCCCGCGTCGTCCGGAGTCGTGAGGGCGATGGGCCGCGGCACCGAGACGACCACGTCGTCCGGGGCGTACCGGTCGGAGATCGTGGCGGGACCGACCTCGGCGGACCAGCCGACGTCGATCACCGGCTCGCCGTCCACGAGCAGGGCGTTCACGAACGCGTTGCCCTCGTCGAGGACCGTGCGGGCGGAGGGTTCGCTCTCGGTGCCGGCCATCGCCGACCAGGCCGTGGCGGATGCTGCGACAGGCATACCTGCCGCGACGAGCCCTACGGCAAGCGCGGCAGCCGCGGCGCGGCGACCCGGTACGGACGTTCTGACCACGAAGGGCGTTCCTCTCGGTGCGGGTATCTCGGTGCGGGTATCTCGGTGCGGACCTGTCCAACAAGGCCCGGGTAGTGCGGGGAGGGCGGTACGGCCGCCCTCCCCGCCCAGGTCAGGAGCGCTTGAGCGGAAGCGTCTCGGACAGCACGGACGCACCGCCGTTGACGCTCACGTCGAACGTCAGCCGGTAGGTCCCGGTGCGGCTGAAGGACCACGCGAGGTCCTCGTGCCCGGAACCGTCCAGCACAAGACCGCCGGAGGCGGCCGTCCTGGTGGCCGTGAAGCTGCCCGCGCCGCCCGAGCCCGTAACCCGTCCGCCCGTGCTCGACGCGGCGAGCACGTTCGGCTCGAACTCGACGTCGAGGCTGCCGCACGACGCACCCGGCTCGACCGTGAAGCCGACCTCGGGTCCGGTGGTGCCGGTGAAGGTCAGCCAGTCACCCGCGGGCAGCTCCACCTCGGTGCCACCGACGTGCTCGTGCACGTGCACCGCGACGTCGGTCACCCCGCCGAACGCATCGCACTCGACCTCAGCGGCGACGTCGAAATGACCAGAGGTGCGGTCGGCAGCGGCCGCCGGTGCCGCGAGGGCCCCTGCCATGGCAGCGGTCGCACCCATCGTGACCAGCACCGTGGCGATCCGACGCCCGCTCTTTCGCTCGATCATCATCTGATTCCTCCATCTCGGTGCACGCCCGAACGCGGACAAATGAGAACGATTCTCATGCACGCGAGGAGTGAAGCAGTAGTGAGAACCATTATCAAGAGCGAGCCCTACAAGTTCACCCGCACCGGATGCGTCTCGACACGAGCAGCTCGGCACAGTCGATCACCATCCCGCTATTGAGAATGATTCTCAGATCTGGTTCACTACGCCTGATGAGGATCACTTTCAGAGCGGGGCGCCGCGCACTCCTCGGCCCACCGAGCGCCACGGTGCGATGAGCGAGCCGGCGCACACCCGCCGGTCATCACCACGCTCACTGGTCCAGCGAGAGCTGGCGACGAGCGATCGGTTTCGCACGGCGAACGAGATCTATCTCGCCCTGGCGGACCGGAAGCAGCGAGCGAGCCTGTCGACGGTGTACCGGACGCTCACGATGCTGGCGGACTCCGGGTCGGTCGAGGTCGTCCATCTGCCCGCGACCGGGCAGGCCTACCGCCTGCGGCCCCCGGAGGCGGCCGGACCGTACCTCGTCTGCACGGGATGCCGCACAGCGGCCACCGTTCCGGCGGCCGAGCTCGCGCCCTGGTTCCGCGCCGTCGCGACGCAGCAGGGCTTCAGCGACATCGAGCCGCGCATCGAGCTGTGGGGCCGGTGCACAGGATGCCGGCAAGACGTCGGTAAAAACTACTCTCACCTCTGAGACGGTCCCGGCTCCCCTCGTCAGAAAGTAGGCACGATGCGGCTGCTGCTCCTGTCCAACTCCACCAACCACGCCGGCGGCTACCTGGAACATGCCTTGGACGCCGCGCTCGGCTTCCTCGACGGCGCGACCGTCACGTTCGTCCCCTACGCGCTGGCCGACCACGACGCCTACATCGCGAAGGTCGCAGCGGTCCTCGCGCCCCGCGGCGTCCGGGTGAGCGGGCTGCACGACGCCGCCGACCCCCGGGCCGCCGTCGAGCAGGCCGAGGCCGTGTTCGTCGGCGGCGGGAACACCTTCCGCCTGCTGGACACGTTGCAACGCCTCGGCCTGCTCGGCACGCTCGCGACGCGCGTCCGCGACGGGCTGCCCTACATGGGCGCGAGCGCCGGCACGGCCATCGCGAGCCCGACCATCCGCACGACGAACGACATGCCGATCACGCAGCCGGCGTCGTTCGACGCGCTGGGCCTGGTGCCGTTCCAGCTCAACGCGCACTTCGTCGACGCGGACCCCGCCAGCACCCATGCCGGCGAGACCCGCGAGCAGCGCCTGGCCGAGTTTCTCGAGGTCAACGACGTGACCGTGCTCGGCCTCCGCGAAGGAACCTGGCTCCTTGTCGAGGACGGCGCCGCGCACGTCGGCGGGACCGCCGTGGGCCGGACGGCGCCGGGTCCAGCCGTCGTGTTCACGCGTGGGGCGGCTCCCCGGGAGGTGCGCGGTGACGTCAGCGGTCTGCTGAGGGCCACGGCGAGGTTCGACGTGCCCGCTTCGTGAGCGCCTGAGTCCTGACCCGACCTCGGCCGCGGGTTCAGGCCCGCGGAGCGGACGACCACTGGCGCAGCGCGACCTGGCGATCGGCCCGGGCGATGGTGGCAGGCCGGTGCGCGATGAGCAGGACCGCACGGTCGCGCGAGCGGTTCAGCAGGTCCATGATCGCGGTGTCCGCCTCGTGGTCGAGCGAGGCGGTCGCCTCGTCGAGCACGAGGACCCGCGGCTCGCGCAGGAGCGCCCTGGCGATCGCGACGCGGGCGCGCTGCCCGCCGGACAGGCCCGTGCCGTGCTCACCGACGGGTGTGTCCAGCCCGAGCGGCAGGCCGACGCCGGGGTCGTCGAGCCCCGCCGCGCCGGCGGCGCGCTGCACGTCTTCCGTCGGCGCCACAGAGGCGGGTGCGCGTGCGGTCACGCCGTGACAGTAGTGATAACCATTATCGATCTCAACTTTGCCTCGGAGGCGGTGCCGGCGGCCGTGTCAGCGCCGTGTCAGGACGGTGTCCGCGGACCGGGCGAACATCTCCGGCATGGAGAACACACAAGGCCTCGCAGCCTCCGCACCAGAGACCCGATCGAACCGGATGGTCGATCTGCTGCTCGCCGACCGCCATTCGCTGCCGCTGTCCATAGCGCTCCACCTCGTACCCGGCGTCCTGATCGTCGCCGTCTACCTCGCCCTCGCCCAGCCTCTGGTCCGGGCCCTCGACCTCCCGTCGTTCCTGGGCTGGGCGATCGCGCTGACCGTCGTGCTCTTCCCGCTCCAGCTCGGCCTGCTCTGGCTGGGCCGACGCCGGACCGGGCGGTACTCGCTGCGTGGCGTGCTGGGCTACCTGGACAAGCCCGTGCCGCGCGGCAGGCTCGTGGCGATGGTCGCGGGGCTCATCGTGTGGTTCGTCGCGGTCTCGAGCGCGCTCACCGCCCTGGACGCCGTCGTCTTCGAGGCGTTCTTCACGTGGCTCCCGTTCGACGACGTCGGCGCGAGCGCCACCACCTACCTCGACGGGAACAGCCGCACGGTCATGATCATCGTCCTGGCAGCGTCCATCCCCTTCACCGGGTTCTCGCTCCCGCTCATCGAGGAGTACTACTTCCGTGGGTTCCTGATGCCCCGGCTGGAGCACCTGGGCGCATGGGCCCCGGTGCTCAGCACCGTCCTCTTCTCGCTGTACCACCTCTGGTCACCGTGGGTGTTCCTGTCCCGCGTCATCTTCTTCTTCCCCGGGCCCTGGTTCGTCTGGAAGAAGCGGGACCTCCGCCTGTCGATCGGGATGCACGTCGGCACGACCCTCCTGCTGTCGACGTTCGGCACCCTGGCCCTGATCCTTGGCCTCATCTAGCAGTACCGCGACCAGCCGCTCCCAGCCCGTCTGCGCACCCACCCGTGCCGCCTCGGCGAACCCGTCGGAGCCGAGGCGACTCCGCGCCACCTTCTCGATCCGGGCCAGGTCCGGGTCGGCTCGGTCCGGCAGCCCGCGCACCTCGGTTCCGGCCCCGAGCAGCCGTGCGGCCTCCTCGGGGCGCCCGAACCGCAGCGCGAGGTCCGCGAGCCCGACGAGGCTCTGCGCGAGCATCGGCGCGTACCCCGCCTCGGCGGCGGCCCGGCAGGCCGCGGCTCGATGCGCGCGGGCCTCGCCGAGGTCTTCGGCGAGGTAGCCGAGCTGGTGGTGCGTCACCGCGCTGAGATTCGCCGCCCCGTCGCCCAGCCGCGTCAGCACGAGATCGAGCTGCCGTCGAGCCTCCTCGACGTCGCCGGCCCACCGTGCGAGCTCCGCCTTGGCAAGGGCCACCTCCACCAGCGCCTCCGGCCACGTGACCCGCTCCGCGAGCCGCGCGGCCTCGGCTATCGCCGCAGCGCTCGCGTCCTCGTCGCCCAGCAGCCGGTACAGCCGCGCCTGCCCCGACCGCATCCGGATGACGTCCTCGACGGCGCCGACCTCGGCCACTACCGCCACCGCCTGCTCGTAGTACCCGGATGCCGCGGCGAAGTCGCCGCGCGTCGCTACCCGGTCCGCCAGCTCGGTCAGGGCGAAGGAGATCCCGAACCGCTCACCCAGCGCCCGGAACTCGGCGAGCGCCTGCTCGAGGTAGGCGTCGGCGTCCTGTCCGGGACGGCCGAGCACCACCCGCATCTTGCCGAGCTGCAGCCGGCCCAGCGCCCGCGCCCAGGGGTCGTCGTTGTCCAGCACCGACTCCCACGCGCTCAGGGGATCGTACCCCTGCAGCATGCGCTCCAGGGGTACGACCAGCCCCAGCAGCGGGCTGTGGGGTCCGTCGCGCAGGCTGATCTCGTAGGCCTTGTGGATCCAGTCCGCTGCCTGCCGCTCGTCGGCGGCGCGCCCGGAGCTCGCGAACATCACGACGAGCGAGTAGACGGCGGCCCGGGTCCGGTCGTCGACCTCGCCGGGCAGCTCGGCGGCCGCGGTGATGAGCTCAAGGCCCTCGGTCTTGTGCCCGCTGAGCCACCAGTACCAGCCGGCCCCGGCCGCGAGCCGCATCGCGGCGCGCGCCTCGCCCGCTGCGACCGCACCGCGCATCGCGGCGCCGATGTTGTCGTGCTCGCCCGCGAGCGTGGTGAGCCCTTGCAGCTGCTCGGGCCGGCGCAGCTGCGGCTCGGTGCTCTCGGTCAGCTCGACGAACCAGTCCAGGTGCGCCCGGCGGGCCAGGTCCGACTCGCCCGCCTCCGCGAGGCGTTGTGCCGCGTACTCCTTGATCGTGCCGAGCATCCGGTAGCGCGGGCTGCCGTCAGCGTCGGTGTCGGCGATCAGCAGCGACTTCTCGGTCAGGGCCGTGAGCAGGTCGAGCACCTGTTCCTCCCCGGCAGCCTCGCCGGCACAGACCCGCTCGGCCGCGTCCAGGCTCGCCCCGCCGACGAACACCGACAGCCTGCGCAGGACCGTTCGTTCGGCGTCGGTCAGCAGCTCCCAGCTCCAGTCGACCATCGCGCGCAGCGTGCGATGCCGGGGCAGCGCGGTGCGGCTGCCGCCGGTCAGCACCCGGAACCTGTCGTCGAGCCGGTCGGCGAGCTGGTCGACGGACATCGTGCGCAGCCGGGTCGCGGCCAGCTCGATCGCCAGGGGCATCCCGTCCAGCAACCGGCAGATGCGGGCCATGGTCGCCAGCGTCGCGGCATCGACCGCGAGGTCCTGGCGGGCCGCCCTCGCCCGCTCGCGCAGCAGCCGGACGGCCGGTGCGGACTCGATCTCACCGAGATCGGCGTCCGGCGCCGGCAGGTCCAGCGGGAGCACCGGCCACAGCGCCTCGCCGGTGATGCCGAGCGGCTCCCTGCTCGTCGCCAGGATCCGCAGCCGCCGGCACTCCCCGAGGAGGCGGTGGGCGAACGCCGCTGCCTGCTCAATGACGTGCTCGCAGTTGTCCAGGACCAGGACCATCTCCCGCTCACGGAGCGCGGCGACGAGCCGTTCGACCGGTTCCAGGTCCGTCGCCTCGCCGAGCAGCGTGTCCCGCAGGCCGAGGCCGGCGAGCGCCGCCTGGGGGACGTCGCCGTCGCTGCCGACGACCGCGAGCTCGACCAGCCAGACGCCGTCCGGGAGGTCGTCGACCAGCGTGCGGGCGGCCTCCGTGGCCAGCCTGGTCTTCCCCGCACCACCCGGCCCGGTCAGGGTGGTCAGCCGGTGCTCGCCGACCATGGCGCGGACCGCTGCGACGTCGGCCTCCTTGCCGACGTAGCTGGTCAGCTCGGCACGCAGGTTGGTTCTCCGGCTCTCGTCCCGCCGTCCGACCTCGCCGCGCAGCAGCGCGACGTGCAGCGCGGACAGCTCGGGCGAGGGGTCGACGCCGAGCCCGTCGGCCAGGGCCGCTCCCGTGCGCTGGTAGACGAGCAGCGCGTCCGTGTCGCGGCCGGCGGCGGCGAGCCCCCGCATCAGGGCGGCGACGAGCCGTTCGCGCAGCGGGTGGGCTGCTACCAGATCCGTCAGGTCCGGGACCAGGTCGGCACCGTGGCCCAGGCTGATCTCCGCGTCGAAGCGGTCCTCCAGGGCGGTCAGGTGCAGCCCTTCGAGCCGGGTGACCGCTGCGTCGAACGCCGCGCTGCCCTCCAGGTCGACGTCCTGCATGGCCTTCCCGCGCCACAGCAGCAGCGCCTCGCGCAACAGCTGCACCCGCCGTGGACCGTCGGCGGCGCGCGCCCGGTCCACGAGACGCTCGAACCGCAGCGCGTCGACGGCGTCGGGAGCCAGCAGCAGCCGGTAGCCGCTCGGCTGTCCCTCGATCGAGCCGTCCGGCAGCACCTTCCGCAGGCGGGAGACCAGGCGCTGCAGGGCATTCGTCGCGTCGGACGGCGGCTGCTCGCCCCAGATCCAGTCGACGAGCGTCGCCTTCTGGACCGTGCGGCCGGCGTCGAGCGCAAGGGCGATCAGGAGCGCCCGCAGCCGCGAGCCAGGCACCTCGGCGAGGACGCCGTCGTCCAAGCGCACCTCGAGCGTCCCGATCATCCCGATCTGCACCGGGCAATTCTGCCACGGGCTACCTCTGCGGCACCTGCTCGATCCGGGTCCAGCCCGTCCAGCCGCGCTCCTCCAGCAGCTCGATGACCCGCCTGCCGCCCGGCGACTCGGCCGGCAGCGCGTCCAGCAGGTCCACGAACGGCTGGTCGAGGCCGTCGTCGTCGGCCCCGACCACCTCGCCGGCCTCGATGGCCCGACGCGCGAGCCGCTCCATGACGTCGACGAGCTCGACGATCCGCGAGTCGTCGGCCGGCCAGTGGAGGGCCTCGGTGATCAGCTTGTAGAGCTGCACCATGTCGGGGTCGTCAAGCTGCCTGTGCTTCATCGCCATCACGGCATCGATCTCGTCCGGTATGCGGGCGGCCATCATGATCCAGGCGTCCCGCTCGAGCACGATGTACTGCTCCTCGACCCCGAGGCCACGCAGCCGGTCGAGATAGTCCAGGACGCTCTGCGGGAGCGCGAGGCTCTCGCCGGCCGCCAGCCTGGCGATCCGCTTGCGGTGCTCCCGCAGCCGCCGCATCTCGGCGCGCAGCTCCGTGTCGATCTCCTCGACGGCGCGGGCGAACTCCTCCAGGGAGGCGTCGAGCAGCTCCTGCACCCTGGCCAGGGGTACTCCGGCCTCGGCGAGGGTACGGATCCGGATCAGCCGGACCAGCGTGGCGGCGTCGTACGACCGGTAGCCGGAGTGGTCCCGCTCCGGCTCCGGAAGCAGCCCGATCTGGTGATAGTGCCGCACCGCGCGCACCGTCACCCCGGCGTACGACGCCACCTGGCCGATCGTCAGCATGCTGTTCAGCGTGCCCTACGAGATGTTGCGGCGGTAGGCGGCCATGGCGAAGTAGTACGTGACCACGAGGATGCCGACGCACCAGCCCAGGGCGACCCAGATGTCGGTACCGACCGGCTGCTGGGCCAGGAGGGCGCGGATCGTGTCGACGATGGAGGTGACGGGCTGGTTCTCGGCGAACCACCCCACAGGGCCGGGCATGGTCTCGGTCGGCACGAAGGCCGAGCTGAGGAAGGGCAGGAAGATGAGCGGGTAGGAGAAGAAGCTCGCGCCGTCGACGGACTTCGCGGTGAGCCCGGGGATGACGGCGAGCCAGGTCAGCGCGAGCGTGAACAGGACAAGGATGCCCGCGACGGCGAGCCAGGCCGGGAGGCCCGCGCCGGATCGGAAGCCCATCAGGAGCGCGACCAGGATCACGACGGCGATCGAGACGAGGTTGGCGACCATCGAGGTCAGCACGTGCGCCCACAGGACCGACGACCGGGCGATGGGCATCGACTGGAACCGCTCGAAGATCCCGCCCTGCATGTCCATGAAGAGCCGGAACGCGGTGTAGGCGATGCCTGAGGCGACGGTGATGATCAGGATGCCGGGCAGCAGGTAGTTGACGTAGCTGTCCGTGCCGGTCTCGATCGCACCCCCGAAGACGTAGACGAACATCAGCATCATCGCGATCGGGGTGACCGCGGTGGTGAGGATAGTGTCCATGCTGCGCAGGATGTGGGTCAGGGAACGCCCGGTCAGGACGCCGGTGTCGCTGAAGAAGTGGCTGGTCATCGCTTGTCCTCGCTGCTCGTGCCGTTGCCTGCGGCGGCACCGTCGCCGCCGACTATGGCGAAGAAGACGTCCTCCAGGGTGGGCTGCTTCTCCACGTACTCGACCTCGGCCGGAGGCAGCAGCGCCTTGAGCTCGGCGAGCGTTCCGTCGACGATGATGCGGCCCTGGTGCAGGATCGCTATCCGGTCGGCGAGCTGCTCCGCCTCGTCGAGGTGCTGGGTGGTGAGCAGGACCGTCGTTCCGCCGTCGGCCAGCTTCTTGACGGTGCGCCAGACCTCGACGCGCGCCTCGGGGTCGAGGCCCGTCGTCGGCTCGTCGAGGAAGATGACCGAGGGGTCACCGATCAAGCTCATCGCGATGTCGAGACGGCGGCGCATGCCGCCGGAGTACGTGGCGGCCCTGCGGCTACCGGCCTCGGTCAGGGAGAAGCGGGCGAGCAGGTCGTCGGCGATCTTGCCGGGGTTGTTCAGGTGCCGCAGCTTGGCGACCAGGACCAGGTTCTCCCGGCCGGTGAGGATCTCGTCGACGGCGGCGAACTGGCCGGTCAGGCTGATCGACTCGCGCACCTCGGCGGCGTGGGTCGCGACGTCGTACCCGTTCACGCTCGCGCTGCCGCCGTCGGCCTTGAGCAGGGTCGACAGGATCTTGATAACCGTGGTCTTGCCCGCGCCGTTGGAGCCGAGCAGGGCGAAGATGCTGCCGCGCTCGACCTGGAAGTCCACGCCCTTCAGGACGAGCAGGTCCTTGTACGACTTCTCCAGCCCGTGCACGTGGATCGCGGGTGCTCCCGCGCCGGCTCCGGGACTCGTTCCGATGTCCGTTCGTGTGTTCATGCGATGAGGATGCGGGGTTGACCCTGCGTCAGGGTCAACCCCGCATCGAGGTTATTTCCGCGGCCTTGTCTCCGCGGCCGGGCTCAGCCCTGGGTCGCGGTGAGGCGCACACCTGCGAGGACCGACGCCTCGGCCCCGCGCGTGGCGCGGACCAGGAGTCGGACCGTCCTGTCGTTCCACGCGGCCGGCAGCCACAGCCGACCGGGGTCGCCGCCCGTGAAGCGCGGCCGTGCCGGGTCGTCGAGCCATACCCGGCCCAGCAGCTCCCCGCCGGCGAACGCGCTGACCCGCACCTGTGCGCCCTCGAACCCGAGCGACAGCCCGCCGGACGGCACCGTCGCCTCGAACCATCGCTCCTCGCCGGGCGCCAGCTCCAGCGGCAGGGCGGCGGACTCCCCCGCGGCGACCGCCTGCGACAGGTCGAGGATCACCTCGTCGGGCTGAGCCTCCACGTCCCAGCCGCTGACCGGTTCCAGGCGCAACAGCTCGGCGGCCAGTCCGGCTCCCGGCTGGTGCGGCACGGTGATCGCGACCGCGCGCCCCGCACCCGGGGCCAGGTGCAGCCAGGGGTCGTCCTCGGTCACGGTGTGCGCCACGCCGTCCACGCTCACCTGGACCGACCCCGCCACCCCGGCCAGGCGGAGCGCGTGGTGGTGCGCATCGCCTGCGTCGTCATCTATGGCGAGGCCGCGCGAGTAGGTGGTCGGCTCCCCGACGCGGGTGCTGCTCCAGCCGGCGAGCGTGCGCAGCGGCGCCGGCTCGCCCGGCCAGCCGCCCGCCGCGCTCACGCGCCACAGTGCGGACACGTCGGACCGGCCGACGACAGTCCACACCCTGCCGAGCCCGCGCAGCGACCCCAGGCGCAGCGCCGGGAGGCGGACGTCGTCGAAGTTCGCATGCCCCCAGGTCTCGACAGTCGCGTCGAGGCGCGCGGCCCCGGCCACCGGCAGCAGGAACGTGGCACCGAAGCCCGCGATCGTGGGGAGCGCCGCCCCGTCGAGGGCGAGGTCGACGATGTCGGACGCACCCTCGACCAGTAGCTCGTCCGCCCCGTCGAGGTCTGTCGAGTAGTGCGTGCGACCGCGGTACACACCCATCGCCTCCGACGACGGCGGCACGTCGTGCCGCGTGGTGTGCCCGGTGCGGGCCGGAAGGCTCAGCTCGGTCAGGGCCGTAAACGGCGGATGCTCGGTTGTCGCCTCGTCCGCGGCGGCTCCGCCGTCGGACGGTGCGTCCACGTCCACGTCCACGTCCGCGTCCACGTCCGCGGGATGGCGGACGACGACCGCCCACGCAACGCCGTCGACCCCTGCCTCGATTCGCGTCCGGACCGGGGCGCCGGGTGCGGGTGCGTCCAGCTCGACCAGCACCGGCCGCCCGCCCGGGGCCTCCAGCACGACGACGCTCGCGCCGGTCGTCGCCAGCACTATCCCGTCCGGTCCGGCGCCGACGAGGTCGGCGCTCGCCAGGCGCAGGGTCCCCGGCAGCCCGAACCGGTCCAGCGGCAGGTCCCGCAGCACCAGCAGGCACGACGCGGCGGGCAGCGGCACCGCCACCTCGGGTCCGCCGAACCACGCAGGGAAGGCGGCGGTCCCGGCGTCGTCGGTCAGGTTCGGGATGCCGATCAGCTCGCCCCCGCCGTCGAGCACCAGCCTGGACGGCGAGGCGCTGGTGGCGACGTCGACCCGGAAGGCGCCGTCGGCGGACGCGGTGGTGGACCGGGCGAGCGCGGGCCCGAGGGTGCGCAGCACGCGCGCGAGAACGCGGGCCTCGGCCATCTCGGGGCGGGGCGCGCCGACGGGGTCGAGGTACCCGCCGAAGTCGTAGTCGTGGGACATGAAGCCACCCGGGTCGCCCCAGTTGCCCACCGAGGGCGTGTAGCCGAAGTCGAATCCGGAGGCCTGGAGGTAGGGCGCGATGACCTTCGCGCCGCTGACCAGCAGCCTGCGCAGCGTCGCGTGCCGACGGTTGGTCTCCATGACCAGCAGCGGCTCGCCGCGGCCGGCGACGAGGTCGGCGTACTGCCGCACCTCGGCCTCGACGAACGGCGACAGGTCGTCGGGGTAGAAGTTGAACGCGGGAGTGATGCCGTCGACTCCCCCGGTGGCCCCCGCGAGGTCGCCCTGCCCGGCGCAGGCCACGACGGGCACGGTGATGCCGTGACTGACCGTCAGGTCGTGCAGCCGGGTCAGGTACGCGGGCCGGTCAGCGGTGTCGAAGAAGTCGAGCTCGTTCTCCACCTGGACCGCGACGACGGCGCCGCCCCGGTCGCGCTGCCGGGCCGCGAGCAGCGGCAGCACCTGGTCGAACCAGGCCTCGACGTGCCGCAGGTAGCGCGGCTCGGCCTGCCGCAGCGCCAGTCCGTCCTCGAGGGTCAACCACGCGGGCAGCGCGCCGCCGTCCCACTCGGAGCAGATATACGGGCCGGGCCGCGCGATGACACCGAGCCCGGCGTCGCGGGCCAGGTCGAGGAACTCGCCGACGTCGCGGCGCCCGGTGAAGTCCCACCGGCCCGGCGCGGTCTCGTGGAAGTTCCACGGGACGTAGACGTCCACGAGCGTGTAGCCGGACGCCGCCACCTGGGCCAGGCGGTCCGCCCAGGCCTCGCGCGGCACCCTGAAGTAGAACAGCGAGGCGCACAGGTGCACCTGCTCGGTGCCGTCGAGCACGAGCCCGGAGGGGCGCAGGCCCACGGTGGCGTCCGTCTGCGTCGTCATCTCGTACCTTCGCTCTCGGCGGGTTCGTTGGTGGGTTCGGTGATGTACGTGCGGAAGATCCTCGTGAACAGGACGGCGTTCACGACGGCGATCCCCGCGAACCCGATGAGGAACCAGAGCAGCCCGTACACCGCCACCCTGGGGTAGAAGACGGTGATGACGACGGGGAGCGCGGTGACCGCGGCGATCGCCAGGGACCCGAAGAGGTGCCGGAGCGACATCAGGCGCGAGTTGTTCAGCACTTCCAGGACGGTGTTCTCGAACGTCGCGTTGTACGGGAAGACGTACAGCGTCGCCAGCACGAACCGGAACGCGACGAGGTAGAACACCACCAGCAGGACGATCCGGACGATGACGGGGACGTCGAGGTTGTCGACGACCACGTACCAGGCCGCCAGGACCAGGGCGAGGAACACGACGGCCAGCCCCAGGAGCGTCGCCTGCTTGAAGTTCTTCCGGAACGACCGGAGGTAGTCGCTCGCCACCGACGTGCCCTCGCCGGACACGATCTTCAGGGCGGTGTAGTTCAGGGCGGTCAGCGCGGCACCGATCGTCACGACCGGGATCGCCGTCGCGATGAAGACGAGGTTGAGGATCATCACGTCCGCGACCTTGTCCAGGAACCGCAGGAGCGGTGAGTCCGGGTGGAAGATCTTGCTCACGATCGCCCTGTCTCCTTGATGTGGCCGGTGGTACGGCTGTCGGTGGTCGAGCTTGTCGAGACCCGTGTCCCGACAAGCTCGACCACCGATGACCAGTCCGAGGACTAGCCCTGGGTCTCCGCCCAGGCGTCCAGGTCTCCCTGGACGGCCTCCCTCGCGTCGTCGTAGCCCGCGGCCTCAAGCTCCGCGCGCATGTCCGCGATGGCGGCGGCCGGGTCCTCGAACTTGCCGTACTGGAGCTGCGGGATGTACTCGGAGAGCACGCCGCCCATGGCAGCCAGGTAGGGGTCGATCAGGTCCTTGTTCACGATGAGGGTCGTGTACGGGTAGTCCTTCGCCACCGCGTCGAGCCCGTCGTAGATCTCCTGCTTGTTCGGCGCGTCGGTGACCCGGTCCGGCTCGAACTCGTCCATCCGGCCGCCCCAGAAGTTCGACCCCAGGGCGTCGGTGGTCTCGTCCCAGCCCTCGGGACGGTCCAGCTTGCCGTCGTCCGTCATGACGTAGTCGGTGCCCTCGATGCCGTAGTTGAGGAGCGTGTAGATCTCCTCGTCGTTGCGCAGGACGTCGTAGACCTCCAGTGCCTTCTCGGGGTTGCCCGAGGTGGCGTTCACCGCCATGGCCCCGTGCGTGGGGATGTCCCGGAAGAAGTTCCCGTTCTCCTGGCCCCAGTAGAAGAACTTCGGGTCGGACCCGGGCTGCTTCTTGGTCATGTTGTCGACGATCGCGCTGACGAACGTCGACGCGTGGTGCTGGTCCGCGCCGGAGAGGCCCGCGTAGAACTGCTCCCGCGTCTGGCCGTCGTAGTTCAGCGCGTCCTCGCGCCAGACACCGATGTCGTTCCACTCCTTGGCCAGCTCGGCAGCCTCCAGCAGCTCGTCACCCTCCATGTACCAGGAGGTCACCGTGTTGGGGTCGGCCTCGGTGGTCTGGAACGGGAAGTAGTTGCCCGCGGTGATCTGCTGGATCGTCTGGTTGTCGGTGTGCCCCTGGAGGTACCCCGTCAGCGCGGCGTCGATGGACAGCGAGACGTCCCAGGGGTAGGCCTCCGGCTTGTTCTCCTTGACCCACTCGAAGTAGGTGGTGAAGTCCTCGAACTTCGTGATCGTGCCGTCCTCGAAGCCCGCCTCCGTCGCCCAGTCGCCACGGTAGAAGAACCCGTGGTTGGTCCACTGGGTGTAGTTGTCCTCGGGGATGAAGAAGATCTCCCCGTCGAGCGTCGCGTTCTCCCAGTTCCCGTTCGCCTCGACCTGCTCCCACGTCCGCGGGGCGTGCTCCTGGAGCATCTCCTCCGAGAGCGGCAGGAAGGCGCCCTTCTCCGAGTTCTCCCAGGCGAACAGCCAGTCCGTGGCGGTGGTGATCAGGTCGATGCTGTCGTCGCCGGAGAGGAGCTGGGTGTTGTACTGCGTCTGCCAGTCGGCCCACTCCACGTAGTAGAAGTCCAGGGTGGCGTTCGCCTCCTCGATCAGGCGCGGGTTCAGCTCTTCCAGCATGGCCTCCAGGCGGCCGTTCTCCGGCTTGTCGCCCAGGACCAGCATGGTGATCTCGGTCGGTTCGCCGGAGTCGGATCCGCCAGCCGGACCGCAGGCGGCCAGTGTTGCTGTGCTCATGGCCAGGGCGAGCGTTGCCGCTCCGACCCTCGCGAAAGACTTTCTCATCGTTGAGACTCCCTCGAATCGTTGTTCGTGCTGCAGATGTTCTTGCGAATGTTTCAAACGGTCATGAAAGCGGGCGTCAGCCCTTCACGGCGCCGACAGTGATGCCGGAGACGAAATACTTCTGGACAAAGGGGTACAGGAGCACGATCGGCCCGGTGGCGACGACGGCGCTCGCCATCTTCAGGGTGTTGCTCGGCAGGTCGGTGATGCTGACGTTCGAGCCGGCCACCGAGTTTCTGAGCGCGTTCGCGGTGTTGATGATGTTGTACAGGTGGTACTGGAGCGGTTTGAACTCCACGGTGCTGCCCAGATACAGCGACGAGAGATACCACTCGTTCCAGTACCCCAGCGCCAGGAACAGGCCGAGAGTGGCCAGCGCCGGCTTCATCATGGGGAGCGCGAGCTGCAGGAAGATCCGGAAGTCGCCCGCGCCGTCGACCTTTCCGGACTCGATGATCTCGTAGGGCATGGAGCGCGCGAAGTTCTTCATCAGGATGATGAGCCACGGGGTCATCAGGAGCTGGAGGAATACCGCCAGATAGCTTCCCTTGAGCCCGAGATCACGCGCCACCCAGAGGTAGGTGGGCGCCAGACCCGCGGAGAAGAGGGTAGTGAAGTAGATGAAGAACGAGATCCAGTTCCGGAAGGGGAAGTCGCGCCGCTGGAGGGCGTACCCGGTCATCGCGATGATGAACAGCCCGAGCGCCGTACCGCACACGGTCATCAGGATCGTCACGACGTATGAGCCGATGATCTGCCGGGGCGCCCGGAAGATGTACTCGTAGGCCGCGAACGTGAACTCGTTGGGCAGCAGGCCGAACCCGTCCCTCATGATCGCGCCCTCACTGGAGAAGGACGCGGAGACGATGAGGATGAAGGGCAGCGCACAGAACGCCGTGAAGAGCGTGACCGTGAAGTAGGAGATACCCCGCAGCACGTAGTCGCTCTTGTCGAGCCTGACCTTCCTCGGCCGCTTCACTGCGACGACGTGACTCATCACGCCCCCTCTCTGTCAGAACGGCGCAGGTTAGAACAGCGCATAGTCCTTGTTGATCCTTCGGACGATCCAGTTGGCCAGCATCACGAGGGCGAACCCGAACAGGGACTGGTAGAGCCCCACGGCCGTCGACGAGGTGAAGTTGTTCTGCGAGAGGATCATGCGGTAGACGGACGTCTCGATGATGTCGGTGGTGGCGAACAGGGCAGCGTTGTTGCCCACCAGGTTCCAGAACAGCCCGAAGTTGCCGTGCATGATCCCGCCGAGCGAGAACAGCAGAAGGATGATGAACGTGGGTTTCAGGCTCGGCAGGATGATGTAGCGGATGCGCTGCCAGGCCGAGGCCCCGTCGATGGCCGCGGCCTCGAACAACGAGTTGTCGATGCTCATGATCGCCGCGAAGTAGACGATCGATCCGTAGCCGGTGCTCTGCCAGAGCTGGAACAGGATGATGATGATCGGCCACAGGCCCGCCGTGCTGTAGATCTTGACCGGGTCGCCGCCCGTCTGCTCGATCAGCGCGTTGATCGCGCCGGTGTCGAAGTTGAGCAGGTTGAACGCGATGACGCCGACCAGGACCACCGAGATGAAGTACGGCAGGAACATGATGGCCTGGCTGATCTTCTTGAAGTACTTCGACCTGATCTCGTTCAGCATGATCGCCAGCGCGATCTGCAGCATGTTGCCCAGGATGATGAAGGCCAGGTTGTAGAGCAGCGTGTTCCGCGTGAGCTGCCACAGCTGCCCGGACTGGATGAGGAACTCGAAGTTCCGCATCCCCACGAACTCGCTGCCGAAGATCCCGTCGCGGTAGTTGAAGCTCGTGAAGGCGATCCACACGCCAGGGAGCGGACCGTAGCTGAAGACTATGAAGAACACGATCGCCGGAAGGCACATGAGGAGCAGCACCTTGTTGCGGGCGATGCTCTTCAGCAGCGACTTCGGCTTCTTCACCGTCAGCTTCTCGGACTGGACGACCGGCCCTGTCAGCGTGACTGCCATAGCCATCGCCGTTCAGCCGGTTCGACGACCGGAATCTCTGTCATACGCCACTCTCCGTTGAAGGCCCGCTGAGCATCGTTGCCCGTATGTTAACGATAACAAGTTAACGTGAACATGAGAGTAGGACGCACGCCTCCGTCCGGTCAAGCACTGGAAATCACGGTTCCGTAACGGTGGAACGTATGCCGCGAAAAGTGCTGGACGCCCGCGGCAGCCGCGTCTGGGGGCCTATCCGGCGGCTGACGGAGTCTCGGCGTCGCCGTCGAGGTAGCCGCGCAGGATCTCGGACCACGCGTCGAAGCCGTCGAGATGGGCATCGTGACTGGCGCCGGGAATGTCGGCGCGCCTGGTGCCGGGCCGACGTCGGACGAGCTCGTCCTTCTCCTCGTCCGTGAACATGCCGTGCTCCGCGAAGACCACCAGGGTGGGCGTCGCGAGGTTCTCCCACTCGGTCCAACGCGGAGCGTGCACGGCGGCGATCGCCGTCCGCATGACATCGGGGTCGAACCGTGGGTACAGACCTCGAGCCGTGGCTCGGAGGTCGTCGATCCAGGCATCGGCCAACGGAGACGTGCCGAGGAAAGCGCGGGCCGTGTCGACGTCGGCGAACGGTGTGGGCCAGGACGCGAAGTAGTCGCCGAGCTTGCGGGCTTCCTCGGGGCGGTCGTCGCCGGCGACGTGGCCCTCGAGCAGCACGAGCCTGTCGACCAGATCGGGCCGGGTCGCCGCGGTGAGAAACGCCGTGTGAGCACCCATCGACTGGCCGACCAGCCTGACCGGCTGACCATGAAGGACGCCCTCGACAACGGCCACTACGTCGCCCACGAAGGCCTCGCGCCGGAGATCTGCGGGCCGGCGCGTGCTGCGCCCGTGCCCTCGCTGGTCGATCAGGAGGACACGGAACCGGTCGGCCAGCGCGTGTGCTGTGGGCAGCAGCTCCCGGAAGCTGCCCGCCAATCCGTGCAGCAGCAACACTGGCGGGCCCTCGCCGCCGCTGTCCATGACGAAGATGGACGTATCTCCTCGTTGAACCCGCACCTCAGTGGTCACCAAGCCCCCGGCCGGTCCCCGACGGGCCCGGTCAGATCGCGCAGGACGTACGCGACCGGGCTCTCCCACGCGGAGGTGACTGTTCGCTTCAGACGGTCGATCTCGGTCAACGGCATCATCGACGGACAGCCTCACGGGCTCCGGCCGGGGACGGCAACGGAATAGTCGGCTCCCGGTCCGCCGCCTGGAAGCCGTGCGATGAGTTTCCCCAGCACCCGTCGTCGTACCTGAGCCGGCCACCACCACCGAACACCTGGAGAACAGCCATGAGTGGACTGCTGCTCGAGAACAAGAACGCCGTGATCTACGGCGGCGGGGGTGCCATCGGCGGCGCCGTCGCGCGGGTCTTCGCCAGGGAGGGTGCACGGGTGTTCATCGCCGGACGGACGCAGGCGAAGCTCGACGCGGTGGCGCGCGACATCACTGCCGCAGGCGGGAAGGTCGAGACGGCGGTGGTCGACGCCTTCGACCCGGAAGCGGTCGAGCGCCACGCCGACGCCGTCGCCGCGACGGCCGGCCACATCGACGTCGCGCTCAATGCCGTGAGTGTCATGCACGACCAGGGGACGCCGCTCGCGGACCTCTCGCTGGAGGAGTTCATGCGGCCGATCGACGGGTTCCTGCGCACGCTCTTCATCACGAGCAAGGCAGTGGCGCGGCACATGGGCGGCGACCGCCCCGGCGTCATCCTCAACCTGTCCGAGCCAGGTGCGAAGCTGGCGGTCGAGGGCATCCTCGGCCACGGCGTGAGCGCGGCCGGCAAGGAGGCGTTCTCGCGCGTGCTGGCCGCGGAGCTGGCCCCCAGCAACATCCGTGTCCTCACCATCCGGCCGCACGCCGTCGTGGACGCGGTCGCCGCGGGCTCCTACACCAAGGACGTCTTCGCGCCGTCCGCGAAGGCGGCCGGCCAGTCGATCGAGGAGCTGCTGGACGACGCGATGCAGCACGGGACGCTGCTCAAGCGGCTACCGACACTCGCCGACGTCGCGGAGACTGCCGCCTTCTTGGCCTCGGACCGCGCCGGGGCCATGACCGGGACGGTGGTGAACCTGACCGGCGGCGCGCTGGTCGACTGAGGGGTCCCCAAAGTCCGGCTACGACGCCAGCCACTCCCGCGCGTTACGACCGGCCCTCGCGGAGCCGACGCCGTCGTCGGCCGGGTTCATCTCTGCCCACACCGCGTCGAGGGAGAGCCCGAGGACCTCCGCGATCGCCGCGACCGTCGGGAAGGCGGGGGTCGCGACGCGGCCCGACTCGATCTTCCGGAGGGTTTCCGGGGAGACGCGGGCGTCGAGCGCGACCTCGAGCATCGAACGCTCGCCCCTCGCGCGACGCAAAAGGGCGCCGAGACGCTGTCCGCGTTCGACCTCCGCGGGTGTGAGCGGCAACCTGACCATGCTCCCGATCATAGTACCGGGATACTATGGCCGGGATAGTTATTGGAAGACGTGCGAAGGGCACCACATGATCGAGATCTTGAACCCCACCGAGCTGGTCCGGGCGAGGGGCGCGGGCACCCTGGTCGGCACCATCCTGCAGACGCTGCGCGAGCGGTGCGTGGTCGGCACGAACCTGCTGGACGTCGACCGGTGGACCAAGGCGATGATCGTCGACGCCGGTGCGCAGTCCTGCTACGTCGACTACGCGCCGTCGTTCGGGCGCGGGCCTTTCGGCCACTACATCTGCACGGCCGTCAACGACGCCGTCCTCCACGGGATGCCGCACGACTACCGGCTCGCCGACGGCGACCTGCTGACCCTCGACCTCGCCGTCTCGCTGGACGGCATCGCAGCGGACTCGGCGATCAGCTTCATCGTCGGCGACACCAGGCCCGCCGAGAGCGTCGCCATGATCGACACGACCGAACGCGCGCTGCGAGCCGGGATAGCCGTCGCCCGCCCCGGGGCTCGCATCGGTGACATCTCCGACGCCATCGGCACGGTGCTCAGTGCGGACGGATACCCGATCAACGTCGAGTTCGGCGGGCACGGCATCGGATCGACGATGCACCAGGACCCGCACATCCCGAACACGGGGCGGCCGGGCCGCGGGTACAAGCTGCGGCCCGGGCTGCTGCTCGCGCTGGAGCCCTGGGTCATGACGGACACCGACGAGCTGGTCACCGACGCCGACGGGTGGACCCTCCGCAGCGCGACGGGCTGCCGGACGGCGCACAGCGAGCACACCATCGCGATCACCGAGGACGGGGCGGAGATCCTCACGCTCCCGAAGCCGGCGTAGCCCTCTTCGCTGGTCGAGCTTGTCGAGACCTCGGTGGGCCTCGACAAGCTCGACCAGCGAGAGCGGCTCGACCAGCTGAGCCCGTCCCTTAGTACGGGCAGGTGCTGCGGTACTCGCTGATCGTCGTGCTCGTGGACGGCGCCGGGCACAGGAACTGGTCGTAGCGCAGGTCGTCGTCGACGAAGCGCTTGAGCCAGGAGATGCTGTACTTGGCGATGGGCGTGTTGTCCGTGTTCGGCGCGAAGTGGCTGGCACCCCGCAGCTCCAGGTACGCCTTGTCGGCGCCGCTGGGGAGGGACTGGTAGAACGGCTCCGCATGCGAGCGTACGGAGGCGACCGAGTCGTTCTCCGCGCCGACGATCAAGGTCGGCGTGCTGACCTCTGGCCACGTCTTGTCGGTGTTCCACGGCGTGAGCGGGATAGCCGCCTGCAGCGACGGCCGGTCCTTGGCCGCCTCGAGCGATCCCCCGCCACCCATCGAGTGGCCCATGACGGCCAGCCGGCCGGCGTCGATCCGGCTGCTGACCACGCTGCGCGTCGTCAGGTAGTCCAGCGCCCGCAGGAGCTGGTCCCCACGCGAGGACGGCTGGTCCGAGGTGCTGTTCGTGTCGATGGTGAAGACGACGAACCCCTGCGACGCGAGCCGCGGGCCGAGCCAGGCCATGCTCGACTGGCTGGCCGTGTAGCCGGGTGCGACCGCCACCGCTCCGAACGTGCCCTCGGCGGTGCTGGTCGGGTAGTAGATGGTGCCGCCGCCGAAACCGGTGACGGCAAGACGCGAGACGCTCACGTCGGCGACGGCGAACGAACCACGGCGAGCCTCGATGCTCGCCACGGTCGGATCGGGACCACGTTCGTACGGGTTGTCGGCGGCCTGTGCGACCGGCAGGCCCACGACGGCGGTGCCGGCGAGCAGCAGCCCGGTCACGAGCGCTGCACCAGCCTTGCGGATGCGATGCCTCATGAATCGCCCCTTCGAGATCGGTGAGACAACTACTGACCGGACCGACGATAAAGTAGCTCTACCACTCGGTCAAGACATTCTTGAGATTGATGCACAGCGGTCGTTGATTAGGGTCGGACCGTGAATGAGCACGTGGACGGCCGCAAGCTGCGCTTCGAACATCGCCGTGGGGAGGTCCTGCGCGCCGCGACCGAGCACGCGCTCGACCACGGCCTGGCCGGCCTGTCGCTGCGCAAGGTGGCCCAGACGGTCGGCGTCAGCCACGCGACGCTGGTGCACCACTTCTCGACCAAGGACTACCTGGTCGCCGCGATCGTCGACCTGGTCATCGCCCAGACGCTCGCGCTGCCCGACCTGGCCGACGACGACCCGGAACCGCTGGAGACCATCTGGCGCCGGGCGACGTCGGACACGGGGCGCCGCTACATCCGGCTGTTCACCGCGATCACGGGGCACGCCATGCACGACAACCCGAAGCTGCGTGACGCCGTGGCACGGTCGATACAGCAGCGGACGGCCCTGCTGGCCGCGGGCCTGGTGCGGCACGGCTGTCCGGAGCCGCAGGCCTCCGCGCTGGCGACGTCGCTGCTCTCGACGCTGCGCGGGCTGCTCGTCGACCTGCTGGTCACCGACGACGAGGAGCGCGTCCGGGCGGCGTTCGAGGACCTGGCCGCTGAGCTGGACCGACGCAGCGCGGGCTGGCAGCCGCCGGCCGGAAAACACGTCTGATGGCAGGCCTTGACCTTGACCCGAGGTCAACGTGGAGGCTCGTCGCATGAGCAACCTCGACACGAACTCACCCCGTCCGAACAGCGCCTCGTGGACCGGAATGGTCCCCGTCGACGACACGGAGCTGGCCGTCACCGACTCCGGCGGCCCCGGCATCCCCGTGATCTACCTCAACGGCTCCTATGCCTCGCAGCGGCACTGGAAGCGCGTGATCGCCGATCTCGGCAGCGGCTACCGGCACATCAGCTTCGACGAGCGTGCCCGCGGCCGGTCGAAGCAGTCGGCGGACTACTCGTTCGAGGTCTGCGTCCGCGACATCGACGCGGTCCTCGTGGCGCGGGGCGTCGAGAGCGCCCTGCTCGTGGGCTGGTCCTACGGCGCGCTGCTCGCGGTGCACTGGGCGAGCCGCAACCCGGAGCGCACCCTGGGCGTCGTGGGGGTCGACGGCCCGTACCCGGTCGGCTGGACCGACGAGGCCGGGCACGCCGAGATCCGCAAGGTGTTCGACCGGATGAAGCCGATGATGCCGCTGGCCCGCATGCTCGGCCTGGCCGGGCGGTTCTCCGCCGAGCTGCACGCCGAGCTCGCCATCGAGGCCCACCACCTGCACGCCGCCCTCGGCCCGACGCTGGCGGACCTGACCGTCCCGACGCGGTACGTCGTCGCCTCCGGGGAGGCCCTGGGCAGCCGCGACGACCTGCAGGAACAGATGCGCAAGGCCGTCGACCCCCTGCTGGCCGGCAACCCGAACCTGCGGATCAGCGCCAAGGTCTCCAGCAACCACGGCAGCATCCTGCGCAAGGACTCCCCCGCCGTCGCCGATGCCGTGCGCGAGCTCGCCGCCGCCCCGCGAGCGCAGGGCATGCTGGGGCGATGAGCGGACGGACGGCGGGCGGCATCACCATCGGCCAGGCAGCAGCGTTCGCCGGGGTCACCATCAAGACCGTGCGGCACTATCACAAGCTCGGTCTGGTCGAGGAGCCGGACCGGGACAGCTCCGGGTACCGCCGGTACGGGTCGGACGACCTGCTGCGGCTGGTCCAGGTCCGGACGCTGGCGGCGGCCGGCGTCCCGCTCGCCGACATCGGCACCCTGCTCGACGCCGACGCCGAGCGGTTCGCCGTGGCGCTCACCGACGTCGAGCAGCAGCTCACCGACCGGATCGAGGACCTGATCACCCGGCGGGACACGCTGCACCGGCTCGCCGACGACCGGGCGCTGCTCCCCGACCGCGCCTGCGCGGTGCTCGACCGGATGCGTGAGCTCGGCCTCAGCCCCGACTACGTCGCCGGCCAGCGCGAGGCGCTGGTGCTGTTCCGGGCGCTGGTGCCGGAGGGCTTCGACAGCTTCGTGACCCAGCTCGAGCACCGGCTGGACGACCCGGAGTTCGTCGACCTGACCCAGCGCAGCTGGGACGCGCTGTCGTGGGACCCGGACGACCCGCGGGTCGAGGAGCTGGCGTCCGCGCTCGCCGACAACCTGCTGGCCAAGCCCGAGCTGCTCGCGATGCCCGCAGGGTTCCGGGCCCAGCCCGACACGGCTACGCGGTACGGGATGGTCAACACCCACGGCCAGGAGGAGTGGCCGACGTCGGCCCGGCTGACCGCGCTCGTCGAGGCGAGGCTGCGCGCCGCGGGGGTGCGGGTACCCCACCAGTGACCGCGGCCCGGCCGCTGCGGCCGGGCCGCGCCGACCAACCCGCGATCAGCCGCCCATCAGCCCTCGGTCTCCGGCGATACGGCGAGCCGCGTGTTCCACGGGTCCGCGAACCGGAGCGTCGCGCCGTCGTCGGACGTCGGGATGCCGTGGAACCGGAGGCGGTCGGCAAGGGCTCCGACGTCGGACCGGGTGGGGACGAGGATCCGGACGTCGCCGAGGCCGAGCGTCGAGGCGCGGGGCGCCGCCCCCGCGCTGCGCCAGGTGTTCATGCCGATGTGGTGGTGGTAGCCGCCTGCCGAGACGAACAGGGCGGAGTCGCTCAGCTGCGCGGTGACGTCGAACCCGAGCGTGTCGACGTAGAACTGGCGCGCCGACACGAGGTCGCCCACCTGCAGGTGCACGTGCCCGATGGCGGCGGACGGACCGGCATCGGGCGCCGCAGGGTCGTGCCAGCGCCGCAGGAACTGGTTCGGGTCGAGGTACTCGCTGGCCATGGCGACGGTCCCGTCCGGGCGGACCGTCCACTCCTCGCGGGGGCGGTCGCGGTACAGCTCGACGCCGTTGCCCTCGGGGTCGGTGAAGTAGAACGCCTCGCTCACCAGGTGGTCGGCGCTGCCGGTGTAGGTCTCCGGCACCCGCTGCGCCATGGACGCGAGCGACGCGGCCAGGCGCCGCTCGTCCTCGAAGACGATGGCCGTGTGATAGAGCCCGGCGCCGCGCGGGTCCGCGCCCGGCAGGTCCCGTTCCTGGCGGAGCACCATGATCGGCACGCCGCCCCGACCCAGCGTCGCGTTCGCGCCCGACTGGTCGAGGACGTCGAGGGTCACCGCGTCCTGGTAGTACGCGGTCATGACGTCGAGGTCGCGCACGAGCAGCTCCACGGTGTCCATCCGGGTGCCGTCGGGCGCCGTCCCCGCGGTGGCGACACTGCCCTGCCGCCACGCGGGGACGATGTTCGGCGTGCTCATGAGATCAGGGCGAGTCCGCCGCCCCAGGAGATCTTCTCGGCGCCGGCGAGGGTCATCTGCAGCAGGCCGACGGCCTCCAGCTCCCGGGCCCGCTTGAGCGAACCGGCGTCCAGCCCGCGCAGCCCGGCCGCGGTGACCAGCTCGACGAGGGTCTGCTTGGCGTCCGCGTCGTCGCCGGCGACGAGCACCGTCGTCGGCACCGAGCCGATCTCGCCGCTCGCGAGCGTGCCGCCGAAGTTCGTGTTGAACGCCTTGACGACCTTCGCGCCGGGGACGGCGTCCTGCAGCTGCTTCGCCGCCGAGGAGTCGGCGGGGACGACGAGGTCGTCGAAGGTGCTGAAGTCGACGGGGTTGGTGACGTCGACGAGGACCTTCCCGTCGAACGCGCTCGGGTAGACCTCGACCAGGTCCGCGACGGCGCCGTAGGGCACGGCCAGCACGACGACGTCGCCGGTCACCTCGTCGCCGACGGTGCCCGCCGTGCCGCCCAGCGGGCCGGCGACCGCGCGCGCCTTCTCGACGTCGCGGGCGAGGACCTGGATGCCGGTCCCGCCCTTCGCCGCGATGCCCGCGACAACACTGCCGAAGCTTCCTGCTCCGATGACGGTGACCGTGGTCATGTGCACTCCCAAAGTAGTTGTTCCTACAACCAACACGCCGAGTCTCGCACCGATTACTTGTCGCGTCAACCAAACGCTAGGATGGGCGGGTGAAGCGACGCGTACCCCGGATGAACGAGCAGGAGTCGGCGGCCTGGCTCGGCCTGACCGCCGTGTTCCAGCTGCTGCCGGCCGCGCTGGACCGGCAGCTCCAGCGCGACTCCGGGCTGACGCACTTCGAGTTCGTCGTGCTCTCCAGGCTCCAGCTCAGCGACGGGCCGACGATGCGGATGACGGCGCTCGCCGAGGCCACCGTCTCCACCCTGCCCCGGCTGTCCCACGTCTGCGGGCGCCTGGAGAAGCGCGGGCTCATCACCCGCGCCCCCTGCCCCGAGGACCGCCGCGCCACCAACGTCGGCCTGACGAGCGCCGGCCGACGCGAGCTGATCCGCTCGGTCCCCGGGCACATCGCGACGGCGCGGCGGCTGGTCATCGACGCGCTCACGCCCGAGCAGCTCGACGCCCTGGCGGAGATCACTGGCACGATCGCGGCCCGCCTGGCGGAGGAGCCGCCGGACGGCCAGCCCGCCTCCTAGCTGGCCGCCGCTGCCCACCCCACCACCGTCAACGCCGCCTAGGCTCTTCGCGTGAGCAACAGGCAGCCGCTCGGCCGGGCGTTGAGGAACGTCATCGTCGCGAACGTCAGCTCCAGCCTCGGGGACGGCATCGCCAAGGTGGCAGCTCCCCTGCTGGCGGCGCGGCTGACCGACGACCCGCTGCTCGTCTCCGGGATAGCGGCCGTGGCGATGCTGCCGTGGCTGATCTTCTCGATCCCCGCCGGGATCCTGCTGGACCGGATCGACCGGCGGCGCGCCATGACGCTCGCCAACGGCGCCCGGACGCTGCTCGCGATTCTCCTGCTGACGCTGTTCGCGACGGACGGGCTCACGATCTGGTGGCTCTACGGCGTCGTGTTCGCGTACGGGGCGTTCGAGACGATCTACGACGGCGCGCTCCGCGCCGTCCTGCCGTCGATCGCCGCCAAGCAGGACCTGCCGCGCGCCAACTCGCGGGTCGAGGCCGGGGAGATCGTCGTCGAGCGATTCCTGTCGGGCCCGCTCACCTCGGCGTTGTTCGCCGTCTCCGTGGTGGTGCCGCTCGGGATCAACGTGCTGACCTATGCGGTGGCGAGCGTCATGGCGGTGTTCCTGCCGCTCGCCGCGGCGGGCAGGCACCACACCGACCCGAGCGGCGTGCCGCACGTCGCCTGGTACCGCCAGTTCACCGACGGGTTCCGGTACATCCTGAGCAACCCGATGCTGCGGAAGCTCTGGCTGATCAGCGTGGTGATCGCCCTGTGCTTCTCGGCCGCCACCGCCACGATGGTGCTCTACGTGCTGAACCGGCTCGGCGTGCCCGAGGCTTGGTACGGGGCGCTCATCCTGGCCGGCGCGGTGGGCTCGCTCGGCGCGGCGTCGATCACCAACCGGCTCAAGGAGCGGTTCCGAGCCGGACCGGTGATGGCCGTCGCGCAGATCCTGGCCCTCGCGGCGCTGGTCCTGATGGGCGCGGTCCCCGTGCTCGGCGTCGTCGCGTTCGGCTACTTCCTGTCGGCAGGCGGCACGACGGCGTGGAACATCCTCGTCATGTCGCTGCGCCAGGCCGCGATCCCGAGCCGCCTGCTCGGCCGGGTCCACGGCACGTGGCGCACGCTGCTCTGGGGCACGATGCCGCTGGGCTCGCTGCTGGGCGGGCTGCTCGGCAGGATCGACCTGCGCGCGCCGTTCCTGATCGCGGGCGGCATCGCGACCCTGGTCGCGCTCGTGTCGTTCCGGTTCCTGTCCAGGCTGCCCAACCCGGAGGAGCTGGAGGACGCCGACGGGCCGGCCGCCTGAGGCCGTCCCGCCGAGCCAGACCAGCCCCGCCGAGCCCGGCCGGCGGCGCCCGAGCGCCGCGCCCCGTGTCAGCTGTGCTTACCGGGCCTGCCCGCTCGTGCGCCCCAGATGATGAGCACGACCCCGACGACGGCGAGGATCGGGCCGACGACCGCCCACAGCGTCACGCCCGTCATCGCGCTGCCGGCGAGGTAGCCGAGTCCCTGGAAGGCGAAGACTGCGCCCATGAGGAGAAGGACTGCGCCGAGCACTATCAGACCTGACTTCACGACTGCCTCCGAGCTGGTTGTGGTGAGTCGTTGCGAGAGGGCGTACCGGTCAGCCCATCGAGAACAGCGGTCCCGTGAGGGTCAGGCCCGGATCCTGGCTGAACACCCAGAAGAACGCCAGCGCCGCGCCCGCGAGCGCCACGTCCTTGTTGAACTGGATCATCTCCATCTGCTTGGCCGTCGGGTCGGTCTCCCGCCAGAACCCGTGCATGAGGAACGCCGTCGGGACGAGGAAGAGGAAGAGGAGCAGCGCGCCCAGGTCACCCCAGACGCCGAGCAGGACGGACAGCGCGCCGAGCAGCATGACCACGCCGCTGACGAGGGTTGCCTGCTTCGCCATCGGCACGCCCTTGGACGCCGCGTAGCCGGCCATGCTTTCCGTCTGGGTCAGGTGGCCGACGGTGCTCCCGAGAAAGAGCGCCACGAAGAGCACCCGGCCGATCAGCAGTACGACATCCATGGTCGCCTCCGGTTGAGGACCTACAGTCGCTCACGATTCCTTCACACTTTATGACCCGACCGGCTCTCGCGTCGAGTGCGGCGGGGCCACAGTTTCCTCGGTGCCGGCCGGGGCCGGAGACGTCCGGGCGCCGGCCTTGCGCAGCGACCCCCAGAGCACACCCCCGATCACCAGTGCGGCGCCGAGCGCGGTCGCGACCTCGATGTGCTCGCCCAGCAGCACCGCCGACGCGCTGAGTCCCACCACGGGGACCAGCATCGAGAACGGCGCGACGACGCCTGCCGGGTGTCGGGCCATCAGCCAGGTCCAGATCCCGGATCCGACGAGCGTGCCGATCAGCACCGTGTACGCCAGCCCGACCAGCGCCGGAACCATGTGCGGCCCGGGGACGAACGCAGCCGCGATAGCGTCCGGGCCTTCCACCACCAGGGACAGCGCGAACATCGGCACGGGCGGCACCACCGACATCCACAGCGTGAGGTGCAGCGGGTTCGTCGCCCTGGCCCGCGCGTTCGACACGTTGCCGATCGCCCAGCCGAACCCACCCGCCAGCACCAGCAGGAACGGCGCGAAGGCGGCGGCCTGCGCCTGGGACCAGCCCACCACCGCCAGTCCAAGGGTCGCCACGCCGAGCCCTACCAGCTGCCGTGCGGACACCCGGTCCCGGAAGGCGACCGCGCCGAGCAGCACGGTGAACGGCGCGGACGACTGCAGCACCAGCGACGCCAGCCCTGTCGGCATCCCGACGGCCATCCCCCAGTACAGGAACAGGAACTGCAGCGTGCCGAAGCCGATGCCGTACCCGAGCAGCCAGCGCACCGGCACCTGCGGACGCGGCACGAGGAGCAGGGTCGGGACGGCGATGATCGCGAACCGGAGCGCCACGAGCAGGAACGGCGGGAACTGACCGAGCGAGGCGTCGATCGCGATGAAGTTGAGGCCCCACATGACCGCGACGGAGACGGCGAGCAGGCGGTGCGAGATCGGCATGGCCCGAGTGTGTGCGGCGGCGGTTCTGAAGGACAAGCGAAACTTTCTACAGGTCCTTGTAGGTTGCCTTCATGAACCCTCGTCACCTCGACCTGCTCCGCGAGCTCGCCGACCGGCACTCCGTGACGGCGGTCGCGGAGGCGACCCACCGGACGCCGTCGGCCGTGTCGCAGCAGCTCCGCACCGCGCAGCGTGAGCTGGGCGGGATACCGCTGGTGGAGCCGCACGGCCGGGGCGTGCGGCTCACCGAGGCGGGCAGGCTCCTGGCCGACGGCGGACGCGACCTCGCGCGGACGATCGCCCAGGTGCAGGCCAGATGGGATGCGTACCTGGGTTCGGCGTCCGGCACCGTGCGCCTGGCGGCCCTGCCGAGCGCGGCTGCGGTCCTGCTGCCCGAGGTCCTGAGCCGGCTCGCGGACACGGCGGTCAGCCTCGAGTGCACCGACGTCGACATCGCCGAGTCGGAGTATCCGGGGATGGTGGCCGACCACGACATCGTCGTCGGCCACAGCTTTACCGGGCCCGTCCCCGCCGGAGCGGAACACCTGGCCACCGCGGCACTGCTCCGCGAACCGCTCGACATCGCCATGCGGGCCGACCATGTGCTGGCGACCAAGGCGCGGGTCACGGCTCAGGACCTGGTGCTCCACGAGTGGTACGGGGTGCCGCTCGGCTACCCGTTCGACGACCTGCGCATCGCCGTCGAGACGACTGTCGGCACCCCTGTCCGGGTGGTCCAGCGGTTGCGCGACAACCGGCTGGTCGAGGCGCTCGTCGCGTCGGGCGACCGGGTGGCGGTGCTCCCCCGGTACAGCACCACGCCGGGCGCGGGCATCGTCCTGCGGCCGGTGCACGGGATGGACGCCGCGCGGTGGATCGTCGCGATCCTGCGGCCTGACCGGGCCGAACGGCTAGCGGTCAGGACGGTGCTGGACACGCTGCGGGCGGTGGGCCGGGAGGTGGTCGGCTGAGGGTCGCCGTGCTGGCGCACAGCCCGGACAGGTCAGTCTCCGTCGAGGTGCAGCTCCGTGCTCCGGTCAGCCGCACAGGCTTCAGCGAGCGCCAAGATCTCCTCCTTGGCCGACGGGTCGAGCCGGAGCTGTCGCAGCTCAGCGACGAACTGCTCCATGTCTGCTGGCAGCAGCACCAGGGATCCGTAGGGCTTGACCCGCACCATCATCGGAAGCGACGTCGCCGCACAGGCGTTGGCGAACTCGTCGCCTCGGTCGGCGTAGGACCCCAGCAGGGTCGGCTTCCTGCGCCGCGGGCTCGTCCCCTGCTGCTCGACCCTGCAGAGCGAGATGTCCACGGCCATCAGCCTGGTGTCCGACGCAGCGCACACGCCCCAGCATGCAGGGCCACTCGAGACGACAACGCGAACCTCTTCCTCTCCAGGGCCGGTCGGCCGGGGAACCAGATCGGGACCTAGCGGGCGGGCAGCTCCACCGTCCGCAGGGTCGCCTCGTCCTCGAAGCAGTAGCCCCAGCCCTCGCCCGGCTCGATCGACCGCATCAGCGGGTGGCCGGTCTCCCGGAAGTGTCCGGTGGCGTGCTTGGCCGGCGAGGAGTCGCAGCAGCCCACCTGGCCGCACACGAGGCAGCTGCGGAGGTGCACCCATGAGCCGCCGTGCGCCAGGCACTCGGGGCAGCCTTCACGACTGGCGGGTTCCAGGACGGCAACCTGGTCCAGGTGCGTACACACATCACTCATCGCTCGACTCCTCAAGGTCTCCTGCCGGCTCTACTGACTCCGCCGACTCTGCTCCCCTGATCCTAGGCATGCACCACCCCGGGGCCGGGCGCAGAGCTGGTAGCGCTCTGAGCGCTCATAGAGCGACCAACTCTGCGCTCGCCGCCTTCGCGGGCCGCGAAGATTCAGGAAGTCGGGGTCGCCCGGGGGTGGGGGCCTGACCCGGGCCGGGCGCCGGCGGGCTCAGGTGAACAGGCCGCTGTAGGCGTTCAGGGCCGGCTGGCCGCCCAGGTGCGCGTACAGGACCGTGGACTCCCGGGGGATCTCGCCGCTCGTGACGAGGTCGATCAGGCCCGCCATGGACTTGCCCTCGTAGACCGGGTCGATGATGACGCCCTCGAGCCGGCCGGTGAGCCGGATCGCGTGGAGCGTCGACTCGACGGGGATCCCGTACTTGTCGCCGGCCCAGCCGGGCAGCACGGTGATCTCGTCGTCGCGCAGCGGCCGCCCGACGCCGATCAGCTCGGCCGTGGCGCGCGCGATCCGGGCCACCTGGTCGCGGGTCTCGTCGAGCTTCGCGCTCGCGTCGATCCCGTCAGCGGGTGGCGGAGGAAGTCGGACAGGGCCATGGATACTCCTCGTAGACGGGTATGCAATATATTGCATACCGATAGCAAGAGTGGCAAGGGCATTGCGGGGCTCCGCGCGATTGCCTCTATGCTGCCCATGGCAACGTTGCCATTCCGTCGAGCACGATCTCTCGTGCAAAGGAGCGCACATGCGTCTGGTCCCCAACCCCGTCCTGCCCGGCTGCCACCCCGACCCGTCAGTGGTCCGGGTCGGCGCGGACTACTTCATGGTGACCTCGACGTTCGCCTATCACCCGGGGATCCCCGTCCACCACAGCCGCGACCTGGTCAGCTGGCGCCTCGTGGGACACGTGCTCGACGGCGACAGCTGGCTCCCGCTGGAGGGCAACACGGTGTCCCACGGCGTCTGGGCGCCGACGATTCGCCACCACGACGGCGTCTTCTACGTGGTGGTCACGATCGTGCGAGGGGCCGAGGGTTCGACCGCCTACGTCACCACTGCCGTGGACCCCGCGGGCCCGTGGACCGTCCCGGCTCCGCTGGAGGCCGACGGGATCGACCCGTCCCTGTTCTTCGACCACGACGGCCGGGCGTGGTTCACCGCCGCCCGGGACGCGATCACGCCCGACGCCACCGGGCCGGGCGAGATCTGGCTGCGGGAGCTCGACCTCGAGACGCTCACGCTGGTCGGCCCGACGCACGTCCTCTGGCACGGCGCCCTCACCCGGCAGTGGGTAGAGGCTCCGCACATCTACGAGCGCGACGGCCGTTACCACCTGATCGGCGCGGAGGGCGGCACGGAACGCAACCACGCGGTCACCGCCGCGACGTCCGACACGGTGACCGGACCGTACTCGACGGATCCGCGCAGCCCCCTGCTCACGCACCGGCACCTCGGCGCGGGCGAGCTCGTGCAGAACGTCGGCCACGCCGACATCGTCGAGACGCCCGACGGCGACTCCTGGGCGGTGGTGCTCGGCGTCCGCCCGGTCAACGGGCACCACACGCTCGGGCGCGAGGTGCTGCTCGTCCCGGTGGAGTGGGACGAGCACGGCCCGGTCCTCGCGCCCGGCGCCGGGCGGGTGCAGGGGGTGCTGCCCGGCCTGCCGGACACCACCACCCGGCCGGCGGACTGGCTGTCGCTGCGCGGCCCCGTGCCCGCCGACGTGGTGGACGACACGATCACGCTCCGCCCGCTGCCCGCGCCGCTCTCGGGACGCGAGACCCCTGCGTTCCTCGGGAGGCGCCAGGACATGCACCGCTTCGTCTTCGAGACGATGGTCGAGACCGATCGGATAGTGGGGCACGACGCCGGGGTGGTCGCCTTCCAGGACGAGAACACGTTCCTGGCCGCGCGGGTCCGGCGTCGGCCCGAAGGGTGCGTCGTCCGTGTGGCCGGAAAGGTTGGCGGCGCGGAGGTCGTGCGCTCGGAGGTGCCGGTCACGGGCGACGCCGTGCTCCGCATCCGGTCGGACGGGCAGTCCTACACGTTCTCCTGCGTCACCCGCATCGGGGAGGACGTCCTGGCGACCTTCCCGCACACCGCGCTGAGCACGGAGACCGCCGGCGGGTTCGTCGGGGTGCTCCTCGGGCTGGTCAACGAGGCGGCGGTGGAGGCGGAGCCGCTGACGTTCCGCGGCGTCCGGTACGCCGCGCCGGCACCGGCGTCGGAGGGCGCGCTGTCAGACGGCGCGGGTGCTGGCGCGCACCACCAGCGACGGCGGCAGCAGATGGTGACGAGCGGCTCCCCCGCCCATCAGGTCGAGTAGCACCTCGATCGAGAGGCGGCCCAGCGTCACGAAGTCCTGCCGGACGGTGGTCAGGGCCGGAACGAGGTAGTCGGCTCCGGCCATGTCGTCGAATCCCACGAGTGACACGTCGCCGGGCACCGAGAGCCCGCGGGCGGCGAGGGCCGAGAGCACGCCTATCGCCATCTGGTCGTTGCCCGTGAAGATCGCAGTGGGCAGAGCGCCGTCGCCGGTCAGCCCGTCGACCAGCCCGGCGGCGAGCGCGTGCCCGCCGCGCGCGGTGAAGTCGCCGTGGAGCACGCGCGGCTCGGTGATCCCGGCACGCTGGAGCTCGCCGCGCCAGCCGTCCACGCGGGCCCGGGCGTCGTAGGTCTCCATGGGGCCGCTCAGGTGGACGACGTCGCGGTGGCCCAGGTCGAGCAGGTGGCGGGTGGCGAGGCGCGCGCCCTCCACCTGGTCGAGCTCCACCGACCCGATAGCGGGGTTCGCCACGTTGCCGGACATCACCACGGAGATCGGCACGCGTGCGACCGTCCGGCCGAGCGCCTCCAGCGCCATGGGCCGGTCCGCGATGACCGCGACCCCCGCGGCGCCCTGCCCCACGAGCTGCCCGAGGCACTCCTCGAGCTGCTCGTGGGTGCCGCCCTGCCAGCTCGTGAGGCTCACCCAGTGACCGGCGTCCTTCGCGCCCTGCTCGATGCCCAGCAGCACGCGCGGCAGCTCGAAGAGCTCCGAGCCCGCGAGGACCACACCGAGCATGGTCGACCGCCCGCTCTTGAGCATGCGGGCGGAGTCGTTGCGCCGGTAGCCGAGCTCGTCGATGACCCGCAGGACCCGGTCCCGGGTCGCCGGCCGCACTGTCGGCTCGTTGTTGACGACCCGGCTCACGGTGATGTGCGCGACGCCGGCGGCGCGTGCGACGTCGACCATGGTCGGGGGTCGTCTGCCCTGCGCCATGCTCGACCCCGCTCTCCCTGGTCCGGCTTCTCGACCGGCCCAGGAGGCCGGACCGAGGA
This sequence comes from Promicromonospora sp. NPDC023805, assembly GCF_040639635.1. Classification (NCBI taxonomy): domain Bacteria; kingdom Bacillati; phylum Actinomycetota; class Actinomycetes; order Micrococcales; family Promicromonosporaceae; genus Promicromonospora; species Promicromonospora sp. NPDC023805. Next base: position 137,237 of record NZ_JBFAAH010000008.1, read on the forward strand.
GCTGTCGTCCGGGATCCTATCGGTCCGTGCGGCCGGTATCGCGGCGAGCCATAAGGCCACTTCTTACCTGGTCTGGTCATCTTGACCAGACCAGGCGTCCAGGCGATCATGAACTCATGACCGTCGTGAACGTCCAGGAAGCGAAAACTCATCTCTCCCGGCTGATCTCCCGTGCCCAGCACGGCGAGGAGGTCATCGTCGCGCGGTCCGGGAAGCCCGCCGTCCGCCTGATCCCGGTGGAACCCGTGGCTCAGCGCACGTTCGGCACCGTGCCGGTCACCATCCCGGACGGGTTCTTCTTCGAGCCGATCGACGAGGAGGAGCTCGCCGCATGGGAGTGACCTACCTCCTCGACACCCACGCGTTCGTGTGGCTGCTCGGCTCGCCTGACCGGATCGGCGAGCCACTGCGATCTGAGCTCGGGTCCACTGCGAACCGCCTCCTCGTCTCAGCGGTCTCCGCGATGGAGGTAGCGACCAAGGTCCGCCTCGGCAAGTTCGACGAGGCCGGCTCCTTGGTGAGTACGTGGGAACGCCGGGTGGACGACATCGACGCGGAACCGTTGGACCTCACCACGGCACATGCGCTGCACGCCGGATCGATGCCATGGGCCCATCGGGATCCGTTCGATCGCCTGCTCGCTGCCCAGGCAATCGTCGAGAACGTGGTACTCGTGACCGCCGATGCCGCGTTCGAGACCCTCCCGGCAGTCCGTACCGCCTGGTAGACCCGCTACCGCGTCTCCTGGTAGGGGATGACCACACGTTTGATGACGAGCAGGCCCGCCGCCGCGACCGGGACGGCCACGAGCGCGCCGAGGATCCCGCCGAGCGCCGCACCGGCCAGGGCCGCGACGATCACCAGCACACCCGGCACGGCCACGGCCCGGCTCATCACCCGCGGGGACAGCACGTACGCCTCCACCTGCATGTACACGAGCAGGAGGATCGCGACGACGAGCGCCGCGACCGGGCTCACCGTCAGCGTCGCGAGAACCACGAGGATGGAGCCGATGACCGTTCCGACGACGGGTATGAGCGCCGCGACGAACGCGAGGACGGCGAGGAGGATGGGCGCGGGGCTGCCCGCGAACACCGTCAGCAACAGGGTGAACGTGGCGTTCATGGTCGCCAGGAACAGCTGGCCCGCGACATACCGGCCCACGGACTCCAGCACCTCGTTCAGGAGGGAACCGGTGATGTCCCGCCGGGACCGGGGCACGAGCCGCAGGACGGCGGCGGCCATGGTCGGCAGGGATACGGCGAAGTAGATCGTCAGAGCCGCGACGATGATGACCGCCGTCACGCCGTTGATCAGCCCGGTGCCGACCTGCAGGACGCCACCCGCGATCGCCGTGAACTGGCGGGGGTCGGTGAGCAGCTCGGTCGCAGACGCCAGCAGACCGCTCAGGTTGAGCGCGACCAGGTTGTCGTTGGTCCAGACGTACCAGGCCTGATGGGGCAGCTCGCGCAGCGCGTCGACCAGCTGGGCGACGAAGATCCCGACCTGCGGGACGGCCAGCGGCAGCACCGCCACGACGAAGAGCGCGAGCACGGCGGCGGAACCCACGATCATCACCGTCGCGGCCACCCACCGCACCAGGCCCCGCGAGACGAGGAACCGGATCCCCGGATCCAGCGCCAGCGCCAGGAACAGCGCCAGCCCGACGTACACGAGGACGGTCGCGACCGCCTCGACGGCGCCCAGCACCACGAGACCCGCACCGACGCCCAGGGTCGCGAGCACCGCGTACCCGAACGGGTTCGCGGGCAGACCGACCCTCGACGTCCGCCCGCCCGCGCTGCGAGCACGTGGGAGCCGCGGTGACCTCACGCGCGCCAGGTCGTGCTGTGCACCCGGCCTCCGCGCACTCGACGATCGCGGCAGGGCGCCGGGACGTTGCGGCAAGCGGGCCATTGCGCTCCATGGGTCTCAGGTGGGTTCTCAGGTGGGTTCTCAGGTGGGTTCTCAGGGTGTCCGCGATGAACACGCTGCGGGTCACAGCCTTACGGAAAGCGGGCCGCTTGTCGCCATCGGCTCGCGGACCGACGTCGACCTGCTGGGTCGATCTACCGGGTCGAGCGGCTGAGGGGTTCTGTCCGGGCCTCCCGCACGAGAGGCGGGCCGGGGTGTGATGGGTTCCGATAGGAGCACTGACCCCGTGCCGCACCACTCGGCACGGGAACCGAGCAAGGAGAGGTACCCATGCGTGGAGTTGTCATGTACGCGCCAGGCGACGTCCGGGTCGAGGAGCGCGAGGACGCCAGGATCATCGAGCCGACCGACGCCGTGATCCGGGTGACCGCCGCGTGCATCTGCGGCTCGGACCTGTGGCCGTACCGCGGGATCGAGGCCCTGAATGGACCGACCCCGATGGGCCACGAGTACATCGGGATCGTCGAGCAGGTCGGTACCGAGGTGCGGGACATCAAGGTCGGCGACTACGTCGTCGGCTCGTTCGTCGCCTCGGACAACACGTGCGAGATCTGCCAGGCGGGCTACCAGTCCCGCTGCATCCACAACGTGATGATGGGTTCGGAGGGCACGCAGGCCCAGCTCGCCCGCATCCCGCTGGCCGACGGCACCCTGGTCGCCACCCCGGGTACGCCCGACGCCGACCTCGTCCCGTCGCTGCTCGCCGCCTCCGACGTGCTGGGCACGGGCTGGTTCGCCGCCGTGGCCGCCGAGGCGGGTCCGGGCAAGACCATCGCGGTCGTGGGCGACGGCGCGGTCGGGCTCTCGGCGGTCCTGGCCGCCAAGCAGCTCGGCGCCGAGCGCATCATCGCGTTCAGCCGCCACCCCGAGCGGCAGGCGCTCGCCCGCGAGTTCGGCGCGACCGACATCATCGAGGAGCGCGGCGACGCCGGCGCCGCGAAGGTCAAGGAGCTCACCGGCGGGTACGGCGCCCACGGCGTCGTCGAGGCGGTGGGCACCGAGGAGTCGATGTGGCAGGCGATCCACTCCGCCCGGCCGGGCGGCTACGTCGGTTACGTCGGCGTCACGCACGGCGTCCAGCTCGACGGCCTGAACCTGTTCTTCACCGGCGTGCACCTGCACGGCGGCCCCGCCCCCGTGCGCCGCTTCCTGCCCGAGCTGATCCAGCTCATCTGGGACCGCACGATCGACCCGGGCAAGGTCTTCGACCTCACCCTGCCGCTCGAAGAGGCGGCCGAGGGGTACAAGGCGATGGACGAGCGCCGCGCCACGAAGGTGCTGCTCACGCTCTGACGCCGGATCCGCCACCCCGACCATCGAGACCCTGACCAGAGAAGGACACCGGCGGGCGGGCGGCCTCCCCGAGGTCTCCCGCCCGCCGGTGTCGTCGCGCCCTCAAGGCCTGACGTAGTCCCGGTCGGGGAGGTGCTCCAGCCAGACCGTGGTGGTCGCCGGGTCGTCGCCGTTCTCGAGCATCGCCAGGTGCTCCATGAAGTCGTCCGGCGTCGCACCGTGCCAGTGCTCCTCCCCCGGAGGCGTGTAGATCGTCTGTCCGGGCCGGGCCTCGATGACGGTGCCGTCACGAGTACCCAGCAGGGCGACACCGCCGGTGACGTGCAGGGTCTGGCCCTGCTCGTGGGAGTGCCAGGCGGTGCGGGCCCCGGGCGCGAACCGGACGCGGCTGACGATCATCCGCTGCCGGTCGTCGTGCGGTGCGGCGATCATGTCCACCCACACGTCTCCGGTGAACCAGTCGGGCGAGCCCTTGGCCGTCGCGGGCTTGGGTTCGATGTTCATCTCGCTCGTGCTCCTTCGTGCTCGGGTCTCCGGGCGCTCGTGCCCGCACGTCCAGCGTCCACCCGGATCCGGACCCGTGACAGGGCCGGTCAGAACCCCCCACGCCGCACGGGGTGGGGGGTCTCACGAGGGCCTCCCGGTCGCCCGCCGTGCGTCCTTACGGTGCTGAGGGTTCGCACCACTGACCGCACGACTGACCGCACCACTGAACGAGGAGACACGAGATGGACAAGAAGCACGAGACCGAGACCCGCGACCGCGTGATCGGCCGCGGGATCGACCGGCGCAGCCTGCTGAGGGCGACCGGGGTCGGGGCCGCAGCGGCCGGGGCGATCTCCCTCACCGGCTTCGCGAGCGCCCAGGCCACTCCGCAGAACGTCGGCCGGCCGGCACCTGTAGGAACGCCGTCCGCTGACCTGCCAGAGGGCGCCGACAACTTCTACACCAGCGACCGGGTCACCGTGCGGAAGGTCCGGTTCCGGAACCAGTACCAGATGACCGTCGTGGGCAATCTCTTCACCCCCAAGGGCCTCGACCGGGGCACGGCCCACCCGGCGATCGTCGTCGGGCACCCGATGGGCGCGGTGAAGGAGCAGAGCGCGAACCTGTACGCCACGAAGATGGCCGAGCAGGGCTTCGTGACCCTGTCGCTCGACCTGTCGTTCTGGGGCGAGAGCGACGGCAGGCCGCGCCAGGCGGTGCTGCCCGACGTCTACGCCGAGGCCTTCAGCGCCGCCGTCGACTACCTCGGCACCCGGCGGTTCGTCGACCGGGAGCGCATCGGTGTGATCGGCGTCTGCGGCAGCGGAAGCTTCGTGATCAGCGCGGCCAAGCTCGACCCGCGCATGAAGGCGATAGCGACGGTGAGCATGTACGACATGGGCGCCGTCAACCGCAACGGCCTGGAGCACTCCCAGACCGTCGAGCAGCGCAAGGAGATCATCGCGGCGGCTGCCCAGCAGCGCTACGTCGAGTTCACGGGCGGCGAGACCCAGTACACCGGCGGCACCGTCCACGAGCTCACGGACGACACACCCGACGTCCAGCGGGAGTTCTACGACTTCTACCGCACCCCGCGCGGCGAGTTCACGCCCGCGAGCTCGTCGCCGCGGCTGACGACGCACCCGACGCTGTCGAGCAACCCGAAGTTCATGAACTTCTACCCGTTCGACGACATCGAGACGATCTCACCGCGGCCGATGCTGTTCATCACCGGCGACCAGGCCCACTCCAAGGAGTTCAGCGTGGACGCCTACGCACGGGCGGCCGAGCCCAAGGAGCTCGTCTGGGTGCCTGGAGCCGGCCACGTCGATCTCTACGACCGCGTCACCCTCATCCCGTTCGACAAGCTGACCAGCTTCTTCGTCCGGCATCTCGCCGCCTGACCCCGGTCCCCGCAGCCGAGCGCGGGGAGCGGCGACCTACCGCTCCCCGCCCTCGGTGACGGGTGCCGTGCTGACCGTCCCGACGCTCCAGGACGCCAGCAGCCTCAGCCGTTCGGCCGACGGCGACCCGGGTTCCGCTGTGTAGACCAGCAGCGCGTTCCCGGGTTCGGCGGTGATCGCGAGCTCTTCGTAGGAGAGCACCACCTCGCCGACCACCGGGTGGTTGAAGCGTTTGGTACCCGCGCCGTGGATGCGGACGTTGTGCGCCGCCCAGAGGGTGCGGAAGACCTCGCTCCGGGTGGACAGCTCGCCGACGAGATCCTGCAGGCCCCTGTCGTGCGGGTTGCGTCCTGCCTCGGCGCGCATGATCGACACGCACATGTCCGCGAACAGGTCCCAGTCGGGGTAGAAGTCGCGGGCCGCCGGGTCGAGGAACTGGAACCTGGCGAAGTTCGGCGTCCGGCCGCCGTCGCCGATCATGGGCGAGTAGAACGCCCGGCCCAGGGCGTTGAAGGCCAGGAGGTCCTGCCGCGGGTCGCGGACGACCGCCACGGCGTCGGTGATCGCCGTCATCGCCCACTCCAGGCTCATCCGGGGTGCGGACGGCCTGGCCGGACGGCTGCGGGCCCGGCCAGACGAGGGGATGCCGTCGGCGGCACGGGCCAGGTCCAGCAGGTGCGCGCGCTCGGCGTCGTCCAGCCTGAGGGCGATCGCCACGGCGTCGAGCACGGACGCGGACGCCCCGGCGATCGCGCCTCGCTCGAGCTTGGCGTAGTACTCGACGCTGACCCCGGCGAGCATCGCGACCTCGCTGCGGCGAAGCCCCGCCACCCGGCGAGCACTGACTCCCTGCGGTAGGCCTGCGGCCTCCGGCGCGACCTTCGCACGGCGCGACATGAGGAACTCGCGCACCTCGGCTCGGTTGTCCATCCAGCCAGGCTAAGCCGCGGCATCACATCGAGAGGTGCCCTGGCGGTACACCCTTCGGCAGGGACTCCCGCGGGTGCGCCCGCTCGTGAAGGCTGATTCGCATGTCCCAGACCACTGCTCCCGCGCCCGTTCGGTTCAGCCGGTTCCTACCCACCCTGCTGTTGCTGCTGACCGTGTTCGGGCCGATCTCCATGGACCTGTACCTGCCAGCGCTCCCGGCGCTCACCGCCGAGCTCGGGGCGGCGACGTCGGTCGCGCAGCTCACCGTGACCGCGTGCCTCATCGGCCTCGCGGCCGGGCAGCTGATCGCTGGACCGTTGTCCGACCGGTTCGGGCGGCGCGGCATCCTGCTGATCGGCGTCGTCGCCTACGTCGTGACCTCTGCCCTGTGCGCGGCGAGCCCCACCGTCGAGCTGCTGATCCTCGCGCGGCTGGTCCAGGGACTGGCGGGCGGGGTCGGGATCGTCATCGCCCAGGCCGCCGGACGCGACGTCTTCTCCGGCGGAGCCCTGATCCGGTTCTACGGGCGGCTGACCGTGGTCGGCGGGCTCGCCGCCGTCGTCGGACCGCTGCTGGGTGGCCAGCTGAACACCGTCACGGACTGGCGTGGCCTGTTCGTCTTCCTCGCCGTGGTCGGCGCGGCGCTCCTGGTGACCGCGGCGGTCGCGTTCCCCGAGACCCTGCCCGCGGCGCGGCGGACCACCGGCGGGTTCGCGCAGACGGGGCGGGACTTCCGGGTGCTGCTGTCCGACCGCGTGTTCCTGGGCGCGGTACTCAACCAGGGCTTCATGTACGCGGCGCTGTTCGCGTATCTCTCGGGTGCCACGTTCGTGCTGCAGGGCATCTACGGGCTCTCCCCGCAGGGCTACGCGCTCGCGTTCGGCCTGAACTCGGCGGGGTTCATGGTCGCAGGCCACCTCGCCGGCCGGGCCGCCGAGCGCTGGAGCCTGCCCCGAACCCTCACCACCGGCATCGTCGTGGCGGGCCTCGGCGCCCTCGGCCTGCTCGCGGCCGGCCTGACGACGTTGCCGCTGTGGGTGGTGATCGTGTCACTCCTGGCCCTGGCGAGCGGCGTCGCAATCACCTCACCGCCGGCGACGACGCTCGCGCTGGTCGACTACCCGCACCTGGCCGGCACCGCGTCGTCGCTGCTCGGCATGGTCCGGTTCGGGTTCGGCGGCGTCACCGCGCCACTGGTCGGGATCGCGGGCGCGGCGACCATCCTGCCCCTCGGCATCGTCACCACCGCATCGGTAGTGCTCGCGGCGGCGGCCTACCTCGCGCTGGCCGCCCGGTCGGACAAGCCAGCCGAGCCCGTGCGCATACCTCTGGAAACCTCGCGTGCCGTCTGATCTCCGACGACGTCCCACCCGGGGTGCCCTGCCAGGGCCTCCCACGTCGGCGAGGTCGCACCTACCGTGGAAATCATGAGCACCAAGGACGAGGTGCGGGAGTTCCTGGTCTCCCGCCGCGCGAACGTCACCCCGCAGCAGGCGGGCATCCCCGACTTCGGCGGGGAGCGGCGGGTACCCGGGCTGCGCCGCGAGGAGGTCGCCATGCTCGCCGGCGTCAGCCTCGACTACTACACACGGCTGGAGCGCGGGAACATCCGCGGCGCGTCCGAGAGCGTGCTGGGCGCGATCGCCCGCGCCCTCCAGCTGAACGACGCCGAACACGAGTACCTGTTCGACCTCGCCCGCACGGCCCCCGCCTCAGCGGCCGCGCGCGACCGCAAGCCCGTCGCACAGTCGGTACGCACCTCCGTGCAGCGCGTGCTGGACAACATGGCCGTGCCCGCGATCGTGCACAACTCGAACCAGGACCTCGTCGCCGCGAACATCATGGGTCGCGCCCTCTACGCCCCGCACTTCGACACCGACGGCACGCCGAACATCGCCCGGTTCATCTTCCTCGACCGACGCGCCAGGGACTACTACGTCGACTGGGCACTGGCCCGGCGCACCGCCGCGGCGATCATGCGGCTCGAGGCCGGCCGCGACCCGCTCAACAAAGACCTCACCGCGCTCATCGGCGAGCTCTCCACCCGGAGCCCGCAGTTCCGCGAGGACTGGTCGGGGCACGACGTCCACGAGCACCGCACCGGGGTCAAGTCCTTCCAGCACCCGGTGGTCGGGCGCGTCACGGTCGCGTTCGACGTCTTCGCGATGCCCGGCGAGACAGGGCTGCACATCGTCACGTACAGCCCTCCCCCGAACACCGACTCGGCGGAGAAGTTCGCGCTGCTGGCGAGCTGGGCGGCCACCCAGGAGGCGGAGCACGCCCCGGACGGCGGCCTGGTGAGCAGGGCGCACGACGGCGTGAGCCAGCCCGCGAGCAGCGACTGACCAGCTGAGGGCTAAGCGCTCGCGCGCACCACCAGCTCGGGGGCGAGCACCACCTCGCGCGACGCGCGGCCGGGCTGCGCGATCTCGTCCAGCAGGAGCCGGGCCGCGGCGGTCCCGATCTCCGCGATGGGCTGGCGCACGGTGGTCAGCGGTACGGCGGCGACGGCGGCGAACGGGATGTCGTCGTACCCGACCACCGCTATGTCGTCGGGGACGCGCACACCCGCGGACGTCAGGCCCGCGATGATGCCTATCGCATGCAGGTCGTTGCCGGCCACCACCGCGTCGGGCCGGCGGTCGGTCGGCAGCTCCGCGATCCGCAGTCCGACGGCGGTCCCGTCGGCGAGGTCGAGGTCGGGCGCGCGGACTATCTCCAGGTAGACACCAGGCGTCTGCCCCACCGCGAGCCGGCAGCCGTCGAGACGGCGTTCGACCTGCCGCACTCCCTCGGGTCCTGCTGCGAAGAGCAGACGTCGCCGTCCGACGTCGAGCAGGTGCTGCGCGGCGAGCCGGCCGCCCTCGCGATGGTCGAGCGAGACGGAAGACAGGCGGTGCTCCGGGTCCTCGTGGTCCACGAGGACGATAGGGGTGCCCTGGTCCCGGCGTCGGCGCAGCGGCTCCAGGTCGTCGTCCGAGGGCGAGACGACGACGCCGTCGAACCGGAGCTGCTCGAACAGGTCGAGGAACCGCTTCTGCTGGACTGCCGACTCGTGCGTGCTGCCCACCACCACGGCGAGCCCGTTCTCCGCCACCAGCTTCTCGACCGCCGTGGCGATGCCACCGAAGTACGGGTTGGAGGCGTTGACGAACGAGGCGCCGACGATCCCGCTGGGCCGGCCGCGGAGCTGCCGCGCGGCAAGGCTCGGCACAAAACCGAGGCTGTCGATGGCCGCCGCGATGCGTTCCTTCATCGTCGCCGACACCCGGTCTGGCCAGTTGAGGAAGTTCGAGACCGACGCCACCGACACCTCTGCCTGGCGAGCGACGTCATAAATCGTTATTGGGCCTTCGTCGCTACGCCGATTCACGCCTCCATCTCATCACGGACCGCGGCCTGAGACTGCGCAATTAATCCCTACCAGCAGAGGTCGTGGCGATTCACTAGGGTCCGAGGGTGCGTATCGAGACCGATGGCCGCCCCGCGACGGCAGCAGAGCTGTTCAGCACCTACGGCCACTTCACCGCCATGCAGGTGCGCGACGGCGCGGTCCAGGGGCTGTCGCACCACCTCGACCGGCTCGACGCGGCGCACCGCGAGCTGTTCGGGCGCCAGCTCCCGGGCGAGCGGGTCCGCGACCTGGTGCGACACGCCCTGGCCGGCGCTGCCGATGCTGCCGGCGCTGCCGGTACCGCCGATGCCTCGGTGCGCGTCCTGCTGCGCGACACCGAACGGATCTCGGTGTCGGTAGCCGAACCGCACCACCCGCCCGCCGCACCGCAGCGCCTGCGCTCCGTGCAGTACCTGCGCCCGTTCCCGCACCTCAAGCATCTGGGCAGCTTCGCGCAGCTCGAGTGGGCACGCCGCGTCCGCCTCGACGGGTACGACGACGCCCTTCTCACCGCACCCGACGGCGCCGTCGCCGAGTCGTCGATCGCGAACATCGGGTTCCTCCGGGACGACGGCAGCGTCGTCTGGCCGGACGCGCCGCAGCTGCACGGCATCGCGATGCAGCTGGTCGAGGCCACCACGCCGTCGACCCGGCGTGTGGTGCGGCGCGACGACGTCGCCGCGTTCGCGGGCGCGTTCCTGGTCAACTCGATCGGCGTCGTCGCCGTCGCCTCGATCGACGACGTGCCGCTGCCCGAACCCGGGCCGCTCCTCGCCGGAGTGGTCGAGCGTCTCGCCGCCGTCCCGTGGGAGCGCGTCTAGGCCGAGGGCCCGCGGCCGGGGCGGGCTGGGCTGGGGCGGGTCCGCCGGGCAAGGTCCGCCGGGCAAGGTGACCCCTTGGAGCACCTGCCAGGTCTGCTGAATTTCGTTCGGCCAGGCCCCGCATAGTTCGGACAGGCTGAACAGTTCGGCTGAACCCGCATACCCGGGGCTGCGCCGAACAAGATTCAGCCCACCTGGCACCCTCCACAACAGCACACAGTGCCTCGCGCGGCCCAGCCGCAGATCTCCGCGCGCGGCTCAGCCGCAGACCCTGCGTCAGCCGGCGGCGTTGGCCGCCTCGAACTTCTGGCGGGCCCTGGCGATCTCCTCCTGGTGCTCCTCGGACCAGCTCACCAGCGCCTGCGTGGTGCCGAGCAGCGTGCGGCCCAGCACCGTCAGCTCGTACTCCACGCGGGGCGGCACCTCGGGGTACACGGTGCGCCCGACGAGGCCGTCCCGCTCGAGGTTGCGCAGGGTCACGGTCAGCATCCGCTTGCTGATCCCGTCGATCTCCCGGACGAGCTCCCCGAACCGGAGCGTCTTCTCGTCCAGCAGCGCGATCACCAGCAGCGACCACTTGTCGGCGATCCGGTCCAGGATCTGCCGCACCTGACAGTCCTCGCGGGCGTCCCACTGGAAGGGGTCGCGGTCGAACCTGCACGCCTCCGCATCCTCCTGGCCGACGTGCTTCGCGCCGACCTGGTTGGTTCCCTCGAGGGAACCGGGTGACGTCAAAGTGCCTTCTTGTGCCATCCACTGATCGTGCCCAAGGATCGTCATGGTTACAAGTGGTAACCATGCGGGACCTTGAGCGAGGAGATCCTTGTGACAGACGTGCGAGATTCCGTACGGCCGGCAGCGAACCCGTCAGCGAACGCTGCACGGACCGGCTGGGGAGTGCTGGCCGTCGTGTGCGGTGCGCTGTTCCTCGAGGGGATCGACATCGCGATGCTCAACGTCGCGGTGCCGGCCATCGCCGCCGACATCGGCCTGGCCACTGCCGACGCGCACTGGGTGATCAGCGCCTACGTGCTCGCCTACGGCGGCTTCATGATCTTCGGCGGGCGCACGGCAGACCTGCTGGGCCGACGCCGGACGTTCCTGGTCGCCCTTGCCGTTTTCGTCGCCTTCTCCGGGCTCGGCGGCCTGGCCGACGACGCCTGGGTGCTGATCGTCGCCCGGTTCGTCACCGGCGCCACCGCGGGGTTCATGACGCCGGCGGGCTTCAGCCTCCTGACGACGAGCTTCCCCGAGGGACCGCTGCGCGACCGGGCACTGGCGATCTACGGCGCCATCGGCGCCGGCGGATTCACGCTCGGTGTCGTGGCGGGCGGCTTCCTCACCGACGTCGGCTGGCGCTGGGTGTTCTTCGCACCGGTGATCGTGGGCGCCGCGCTCTGGATCGCCGGACGGGCCGTGATCCGGCCGGACCCCGTCTCCGAGCTGCCGCGCCGCGGGTTCGACCTGGGCGGCGCCATCACCCTGACGTCGGCGATGGTCGCGCTGATCTACGGCGTCGTGGCGATCGGTGAGGGCGGGTCCGCCGCTGCCGGGGTCGTGTCGTTCGTGGCCGCCGCCGTGCTCATCGGCCTGTTCGTGCTCATCGAACGCCGGGTCGCGGACCCGCTGCTCCGCCTCGCCGTGCTGCGCGAGGGGCTGCTGCTGCGGTCGAGTGCCGCGGGACTGCTGTTCATCGGGGCGTTCTTCGCGTTCCAGTTCCTGGTCACGCTCTACCTCCAGGAGTTCCGCGGCTGGTCCCCGATCGCGACGGGCCTCACGTTCGCCGTCATGGGCCTGGACATGATCCTCGCTCCCCTGGTGACGCACCGGTTGGTCAAGCGCTTCGGGAACGCGCCGGTGATGGTCGCCGGGCTGCTCGCCGGCGCGGTGGCCTTCGCCCTGCCGCTGCGCATCGACGGGAGCTGGGGATACCTGGACCTGCTGCCGTCGCTGGTGCTGGTCGGTGTGATGTTCGCGCTCGTGTACGGGCCGCTGACGGCGGCAGCCACCGCGGGCCTCGACGAGGCCGAGCACGGGGTCGCGGGCGGCGTCGTCTACACGGCGTTCCAGTTCGGCGCGGCGCTGGGCGTCTCGATCGCCACCATCGCGCTCGTCGAGGGGCACGCCGCGGACGCCGACTGGTCCGACTACCGGCGCGCCCTGCTGGTGCCGGCGATCGGCGCGGCGCTGGCCCTGGCTCTCGGTATCTCGACCTGGGCCCGCGCCCGCCGAACCCAGCCCTCGTCCTGAGACCCCGCCCAAAAAGCCGTCGGCCGAGCTTGTCGAGACCTGGTGAGGTCTCGGCAAGCTCGACCAACGGTTGGGCGAGCTCTACCTACGACGTACCGCTAGCCGCAGAACTCGTTCAGCTCGAAGTTGTGCACCACCGTCTTGCCCTTGATGATGCGCGCGTTCTTCGACTCCGGCGGGTACCCGGTCGCCGAGCTGAGCAGCGTCAGCCGGTTGTTGGAAACACCCATCCAGCGGGCGTAACCACCGTCCTCCCCGGTCACGAGCGTGACGTCGTGCTCGGAACCGTCGATGACCACGAAGGCGCCCTCCAGCGGGACGGTCTCGTCGTCACAGGTCGCGCCCGTCACCGTGCCGGCGATCTTGCCCCAGCTGGGCGGCGGGGTCACCTTCAGCGACACCTGCACGCGCGGCTCGTCGTACGGCGTGCTGCCGTTCGCGATGACACCAGCGGTGTAGGTGCCCGGCTGGTCCACGCGGCTGCTGTCGAGGTCGACGTACACCTTCGCGGACTGTCCGGGCTCCAGCGTGAACGCCGGCGGCTGGACGTCGAGCCACGGCACGTCGACGGTGGTCTCACCCGTCACGTTCATCACCGTGGCCATGTCCGGGAAACCGACCTCGGCGGTGGGGGTCGGCTCGGGATTGCCGCAGTCCGTGGACGCGATGTACGACGGCGCCGTCTCCGGCTCGGCGTTGGACCCGATGAAGAACCCGACCTCCGCGACCACCTCGACCACGAGCGTCCCGCCCGCGGGCGCGGTGCCCGTGACCGGCACGTCCACCATCGTGAGCTCCTGCGCCTCCAGGGACACGACGGACGAACCGAGCAGGGTCATGTTGTCGTAGACGAACTCCCCGTCCAGCTCGTACAGGTTGACCGTCACGTCAGAGGCGCTCTCGGCGATCTCCACACCGAAGGACACGTTCGTCACCGCGAACTCGCCCGCGATCTCGAAGTCCTCCAGCGTGAACGTGCGCAGGAACTTCGTCGGACCGACCGGGCACGCCGCGGAGTTGCCCGGCGTGATGTCCTGCGACGAGGAGTGGGTGATCGTGGTTCCCTCGCCCGCCAGCAGTGACGGCGGGGCCGACGGAGTCACCGCCTTGCCCGGGCGCTTCCCGTTCCGGGCCAGGCGGTCGCCGTCCTTCGCGGCGGCCGTTCGGTCCGCGACCGCTGCCTTCGACGTCGCCGTGCGCACCTCTGTCGCCTCACCGGTGGCGCCCTTGATGACGCCGGCGCCGCCGTTCGACCCGAGGATCTCGAAGTCGGACGATCCCGGAGCCACCTCGACGGCGGCGGGCGCGGTGCCCTCGTTCGTCACGGTGAAGCTGCCGGACCTGGTACCGCCCAGCTGCACCTCCCTGGCCAGGGAGCCCGGGGAGACCGTCAGGAGCGGGGCCGCGAGCTTCACGTCCTGCCGGACGATGGCGTCGGCGACGACGCTCACCGCTACCTTCCTGGACTTGTAGTCCTTGGCCGCATAACCGATCTTCTGCGCACCGACCTTCGGCGAGAACAGCGAGTAGTACCCAGCACCCGCCTTCGGGTTCTCGGGGTCAGCAGACTCGGTGCTGCGGTCGGCACCAGCCGTCACCGTGGCGCCGTTGACGCCGTCACCGGTGTTGCGGTCCTTGACGAACCCGGCCACGAGGCCGCCGTCGACCGGCGCGCACTCCCCGAGAGAGACGTTGTCGACCTGCCAGAACCCGGACCACTCCGCGTCGCCGTAGTGGAACTGGACCCGTACGTCGGACTGACCGCCCGCACCCGGCAGGGCGACGATCGCGTGGCCGAGCACGTCCGAGGTCTGGTGCAGCGCCGTCGCCCAGGTCTCGCCGCCGTCGACGCTGAAGTTGACGTCGGCGAAGTCTTCGAACGCGAGGTAGCCCTGGTCGAACGTCAGGAGCGGCGCGTCCAGGTCGGTCAGGTCGTACGCCGGTGACGTGAGCGTCGTGTCCTGCACCCCGCCCTCGCCGTAGCCCGAGCTGTTCACCTCGGCGAACAGACCCTCACCGCCGGTGACGTTGCCGAACTCGAAGCGGTCGTCGAACGTCCAGACCTGCTCGGTGCCCGCCAGGTCCTCGACGGTCCAGCCGTCGGGCACCTCGCCGGACTCGAACTCCTCGGTCCCGGCGCCCGCCCCGGTCAGGGCGTAACCAGGGGCCGTGCACTCGTTGAGGACAGACAGCGCGGCGTTGGCGGACACCGGCGCCGTACCCACCTCGATCTCCTGCCTGAACGCCCCGTACCCGGTCACGGACGGCTGCACGACCAGCGTGTGCGTCGCCGACTGCGGAAGCTTGAACGAGTACTTACCGGTGAACGGGTTGGTCCAGGCAACGACGCTGCTCGGTGCGCCCTGCACGGAGATCTTGGCGTCGAGCGGCCAGCCGTGCCCGGAACCGTCGGTGACGGTACCGCTCACGGTGGTGGTCGGTGCAGCCTCCAGGGTGACGTCGACAGTGGCGGTCTCGCCCTCGACGACGTCGGCCTGCGCGGTCCCGGTGAGGAAGCCGAAGGCGGAGACGCTCAGCTCCTGGGCGCCCTCCTCCAGGCCCAGGCGGTAGGCGCCCTCCGCGTCGGTGGTGTCGGAACGCTCACCGGCGGTGACCCGCGCGCCGGCGACCGGCTCGCCGTCGGGCCCGGTGACGGTACCCGCGACGAAACCGAAGCCGTCGATCGGCGCATTGGCGATCAGCGCCTCCACGTCGAGCTTGCCCTCGCCCCACACGTTGTTGTCGGCGGGGGTGCCGCCGCAGGAGTCGTCGGCGACGTCGGTGGACGTCTGGTCCAGCAGCTGCTTGGTGAACTCGATGTCGCCGACCAGGACCGGAGCTGCGCTCCACAGGAGTGCGACGGCGCCCGCGAGGTGCGGGGACGCCATGGAGGTCCCGCTGAACTCGGCGTAGTCGCCGCCGGGGATGGAGGACCGCACCTCGTCGCCGGGCGCGGACAGGTTCGGCTTGGTCTCGCCGTCCTCGCCCGGGCCGCGGGAGGAGAACACGGCGATGTCGCCGCTCTCCCCGAACGCGCCCGCCGCGTAGGTGGCCAGGTTCGCCCCGGGGGACGACGTCGACTGGCAGCCCGCCTCGCCCGCGTTGCCCGCCGCCCACGCACCGAAGATGCCGGCGGCCTCCCAGGCCGCGATCTCCTCGGACATGAAGTCGTCGATGGCGCCGGGCTCCTGCATGCCCCACGAGTTGTTCACGACGTGCGGGCGCTGGGACGGGTCGGGGTCCGAACCGTCGGCGCGCGTCGGCGCGAGGATCCACTGCCCGGAGGCGAGCAGGTCCTCGTCGGAGCAGGAGGCGCAGCCGTTGGCCGCGATCCAGTCGGCGTCGGGTGCGACGCCGATCTGGTTGCCCTCGCCGTCGTCGCCCACCATGGTGCCCATCACGTGGGTGCCGTGGGCGTCGATGTCGCAGGGCGCTCCGTCGCAGAACCCGCCCGCGTCGAACCAGTTGTAGTCGTTGCTGAGCCCCTCCTCGCCGAGGTAGCCGCGGTAGTGCTGCAGCAGGGCCGGGTGTTCGACGTCGACGCCGGAGTCGATGTTGGCCACGGTGATGCCCTCACCCGTGAACCCCTGGTCCCACACGTCGGGCGCGTTGATGGCGTCCAGGCCCCACTCGGTGGCGAGCGGCGCGTTGGCGGTCGGCGCCTTGCGCTCGACCGGCTCGATGGGCTGGGCCGCGAACCGCTCGTGGACCTGCTTGACCTCGCGGCTGGCGGCGACCTGCTTCGCGAGGGCCTCCGTACCGTCCTCGACGAGGATCGCGTTGCTGATCCAGTAGGTCTCGTAGTCGGCGCCCGCTGCCTTCAGGTCGGCGACGACGTCCGCCTGCGACGCCTTCGCCGTGCTGGTCAGGGCGTCGTAGACGAACTGGCCGCGGTCGCCCCAGTCGGCGATGTCCTTGGCCGGCTCCAGGTCCGGCGCGTCCGCGAACCGGATCCAGAAGTCGGCGGACTCCTTGATGTCGAACCGGGTCTGCACGGCCGGCGTGATCTTGTCCGCCGCCCGCTTCGGGACGTCGGTGGTGACGGCGGGCTGTAGCCCGGCTGTCGTCGGCGTACTCGCGAGTGCGGGGGTCACGCTCACCGCTGTTGCCAACAGGGCGCCGACCGCTGCGAGAGCGATAGGCGCGCGTCGTCGTGGCATGCGACTGTGCATTCTTGCCTCCGGGGTGCAAGCGCCCCGCGCGGGGCGCGACCACTGGCCCACGAGCGTGTGCCAGGTCACACTCTGTGAGCCGGAGATTCAAAGGGCAACGAAAGTCACCCGGGTGAGGGGCCCGGCGGCCGCCGTCCGCGGTCCGCTCCGAGAACGCTGTTCGGCTTGATTCCGGGCACGAGAGCATGCCGGACGACGTTCTCAGAACGGACCGGGTGAATTAATAAGCACTTGCTCGGAATGTCTTGGGCAGACGGCGACGTTGGGGCCGACATGGACTTCAACCAGCAGATCATCGATACCTTCCGCGCCAACGGCGGAGAGGTCAACGAGCCGATCCAGTTCGGCAAGGGGCTCGTGCTCGTACACGTACCCCGCAAGGACGGCAGCATCCGTATCGCGCCGCTCGCGGCCATCCACGAGGACGGCGCCTGGCACATCGTCGGGTCGGCGGGCGGCTCGCCCAAGAACCCCGCCTGGGTCTACGGCCTGCGCCGGACCGAGCAGGTGAACCTCGAGGTCCCCGGCGAGCCCGTCAAGACCCTGCAGACCAAGGTCGAGGAGATCACCGGCGACGAGCGCGACGCCTGGTGGGAGCGCTTCAAGGCGTTCTCGAGCGGCTTCGCCGGCTACGAGAAGACGGCGGAGGGACGGGTGTTCCCGATCTTCCGGCTCGTCGGCTGACGGTTCCGGCCCGGCCGGCGACCGCCGTCCGGGCCGGGCCCGCTCGCGGTCGGCGTCACGCCGGCCGTCGACGGCGCGTCACACCGGGAGGATCACGCGGACCTGGGCCCGGATCTCCTGCACGACGTCCTCCACCGGCTTGGCGCTGTTGATGGTCGGCGCCATGGCGACGACCATGATCGCGGAGACGATGTGCGCCAGCGCGGCGGCGTCCGGCGCGGTGCGCTCGTCGCGGAGCAGGACGGCGACGATCGCTTCCTCGGTCTGGATGGTCAGGCCGAGCGCCTCGCGGTGATGCGGTTCGGCGGGGTCACCGAAGACGATCTCGCGCAGGTAGGTCCGCCCGTTGTCGACCTGCTTGCGGTTGCACTCCACGACCGGCCGGACGATCGCCATGACTGCGTCGAGCGGGTCGGTGATGCCCTCGGCCGCCTGCTTCCCCCGGACGAGGGCTTCGGCGTACAGGGAGTTCTGCACGAGCAGCAGGAGCTCACCCTTGGTCTTGGCGTAGAGGAACAGCGTGCCCGCCCCGATGTCTGCCTTGTCGGCGATCTCCTGGGTGGTGACCTCGTCGACGCCGCGTTCGGCGAAGAGCTCGCTGGCGGCGGCCATGATGCGTTCGAGCTTCAGCTGCTTGTTCCGCTCGCGCCGTCCGACCGGCTTGGAGGCGAGTGGCATGGCTGCCCTCCTTCGTTGCTGGGTGGGATCAGTACTGAGCACGGTCATTCTTCCACGGTGACCAGCGCCGTCATCGTTCCTCGGGTCATCGTTCGCCGTGGTCATCGCTCGAAGTGCTGGAGCGCCTTGCCGTCCTTCACGAAGGTGAGCGCGTCGGTCACCTCGTAGGCGTGGGCGGCGGAGGCGTACGCGGCGAGCGCCTCGGACAGCCTCGCGAGCTCGGCACTCCCGAAGAAGGCCGCCCGCGCCGCCGGGCCCGCGAAGCCGAGGATCAGGGAGGCGTGGAACTGCTGGTCGACAGGGTTGTCGTGCGCGACGTTCGGGGTGTCCCAGAGCTTCTCGTTCCAAGGCAGAAAGACCTGGGTTCGCAGCTCCCGGAGCTGTCCCGTACCGGCGAGCGTTCTCGCGAGCTCGTTGAGGTGCTTGCGGAACGCGCCGGTCCGGACGCTGTCCCGCCGCCTCAGGTAGACGAGCGCCCGCGCGCCGACCTGCTGGCCCGGCCCGGCGACGTCGTACCAGCGTGCCGAGCTCGGCGGCCCGACGTACAGGAAGGTGCGCCGGAAGACGTTGATCTCGTCCTGGTAGGCCAGCTTGGTCTGCTTGCGGCCCTGCAGCGGGGACAGGACAGAGCGGAACGTGACCTCGGCGACGCCGTCGATCTGGCGGTCGGCGGGGATGGCGGTCTGGACGCCGGGGGTCGCCGGCCACAGCCCGGGGTT
Organism: Promicromonospora sp. NPDC023805; assembly: GCF_040639635.1. NCBI lineage: Bacteria > Bacillati > Actinomycetota > Actinomycetes > Micrococcales > Promicromonosporaceae > Promicromonospora > Promicromonospora sp. NPDC023805. The sequence continues at coordinate 156,002 of NZ_JBFAAH010000008.1, forward strand.
GTGCTCAGCCAGATGGATCTGGCGGTACTCCTCGAAGCCCGGCGTCGCGGAGATGATCTTCGAGTGCGGGCCCTTCCAGTAGTCCACGCCTGTCTGGCGTGGCTGGTCGGTGCGGAACCACAGCGGGATCGAGGAGACGAACGCCTTCTTCGTCGCGCGAGGTGCGGTAGCCATGTTCTTGTCAGCCGGCGAGGAACTCGGCGGCGACGGGCGCGAACTTCTCGTGGAACTGGAAGATGCCGCCGTGCCCGGAGTCCGGATAGATGACGAGCGTCGAGTTCTTGATGCGACGGTGCAGGTCCTCGGAGAGGACCGAGGGCACCATCCGGTCGTTGTCACCGTTGGCGATCAGGGTGGGCTGCGTGAGCTTCGACAGATCGGACGGCGCCGAGCGGCCGAACTTCTGGATCGCCTTGAGCTGCGTGCGGAACCCCTTCAGCGGCATGTCCGTGTCGCGGTCGATCGTGCGCTCCTGGAGGCGCTTGACGAACGCCTTGGCGGCGGGCTTGCCGGTGGCGTTGCGGTTGAAGAACAGGAACTCCTTCGGGTCCGACCGGGTCAGGGTCGCGCGGAGTATGTCCCAGTAGGTGACGCCGACGACCTTGTCCATGTCCTTGCCGCCCCGAGGTCCTGTGCCGGTCAGGACGAGCCTGCGGACCAGCTCGGGGTGCTTGACCACCAGGTCCTGCGCGACCATGCCACCCAGGGAGAACGAGAAGATGTCGATGGTGTCGAAGCCGAGGGCCTTGATGAACGTGTAGGCGTCGTCGGCCATGGCCTCGACGCTGTCGGGCACGCTGCCCGTGGAGCTGCCGACGCCCCGGTTGTCGAAGGTGATGACGTGGCGGTTCTGCGCGATGGCGTCGACGATCCGGGGGTCCCAGTTGTCGAGGGTCGCGGCGAGGTGCACGAAGAAGACGACGGGGATCCCGCCCTTCGGACCGAGCTCCCGGTAGGCGTAGGTGATGCCACCGGCGGAGATCGTGCGGGCCGGGGCCAGCGCGTACGAGGTGATGAGGGACTCGTTCGAGGTGTCGTTGGTGCTCATGGTGCTCTCCTGTAACTGGTTCTGCGATGGGTGGTGAGGGTGGGTGGTAGAACGGTGAGAAAGGCCCGTCAGGCCCTGGTGACGACTGCCTTGCCGCGGATGCCGCCCTTGCCGATCGACTGCACGGCCTCCAGGGTCTGGTCGAAGTCGTAGACCCGTCCGACGACGGGACGCAGTGCGCCCTTGTCGACGAGGGCGCCGATCTGGCGGAGCTGGTCGCCGCTGGGGTGTGTGAAGAGGAACTCGTAGGCCACCCCGAGCCTCTTCGCCTGCCGGCGGACCTTGCTGCTCAGCGCTGCCATCACGAGGCGCAGCACCGGGTTCATGCCTCTCTCGCGGGCGAACGCGGCGTCGGGCGGCCCGACGATCCCGATCACCTTGCCGCCCGGACGCAGCACCCGGAGGGACTTCTCGAGGGTCTCCCCGCCGACGCTGTCCAGCACCAGGTCGTACCCGTCCAGGAGCTGCTCGAAGTCCTGGTTGCGGTAGTCGACGACGCTGTCGGCGCCGAGCTCCCGGACGAAGTCGATGTTGCCGGCGCTGACCGTCGTGGCGACCGTGGCGCCGAGGTGCTTGGCGAGCTGGATCGCGATGGTCCCGACGCCGCCGGCGCCGGCGTGGATCAGGACCCGCTGCCCGGGCTGCACGTTGCCCTTCTCGACGAGCGCCTGCCACGCGGTCAGCGCGACCAGCGGCAAGGAGCCTGCTTCCTCGAGCGTAGCCGTCTCGGGCTTGAGGGCCACGTCCGCCTCGTGCACCGCGATGCGCTCGGCGAAGGTCCCCATGCGGTCCATGCGGGGATGGGCGTGCACCTGGTCGCCGAGCGCGAGCTCCCGCACCTTGGCGCCGACACCGATCACCGTTCCGGCGACGTCGCTGCCCATGACCTGCGGCAGCTCGAACGGCAGGAACGACTTGAACGCTCCCGACCGGATCTTCTCGTCCACGACGTTGAGCCCGGCGGCCTGGACCTGGACCAGCACGTCGTGCTCCCCGACGACGGGCTCGGGAACCTCCGCCTCCTGCAGCGGCTCCTGGTATTTGGTCATGACGAACGCGCGCATGGTGTCTTCCTTCGAGGTGGTGTTTCTGAGTTGACTCAACTTTGAGCGCACTCACTCCAATTGTCAAGAGACAGCGCAGGGAGACGCGCGTCACCACTCCAGAAGTGCCATACGAATGCCATACGAATGCCGTCGAACACGGGCAGAATGACCCCGGACATCCACCCGAGGAGGACGCCATCACCCGGTTTCAGCGCGTACTGGTCACCGGAGCCGCAGGCCGCATCGGCCGCGCGGTCCTCGACGTGCTCGCCAGGGAGTCGGTGCCCGCCACCGCACTGGTCCTGGACGATCCGGGCGACCTGCCCGCCGACCGCGTCGTCGTGGGCGACGCCCGGTCGCCCGAGGCGGTGGCGCGGGCGATGGAGGGGGCCGACGGCGTCATCCACCTCGCGGCCATCCCGACCCCGCTCGACGACCCGCCGGAGGTCGTCTTCGGGACCAACACGCTGTCGACCTTCACCGTGCTCGACGCGGCGGGGCGCGCCGGCGTCCGCCGTGCGGTGATCGCGAGCAGCCAGGCCGCCTCAGGTCTCCCCTTCGCGGGCCGGGAGCTGCACCCGGTCTACGTGCCCGTCGACCAGGACACGCCCGACCAGGCCGCCGACGCGTACGCCCTCTCGAAGCGGGCCGACGAGCTCACCGCCGACATGATGGCGCGGCGCCACCGGATGCCCGTGGTCGCGCTGCGGTACCCGTTCATCGGGGGCACGGACGAGCGGCTCCCCGAGTACGCGGACGCCGTCGCGCGGGACCCGGCGGCCGGCGCGGGGAGCCTGTGGGCCTACCTGGAGACGCGCGACGCCGCGGAGGCGGCCTGGCTCGCGCTCGGCTGCGCCGCCGACGGCGCCGTCGTCATCCACGTCGCGGCGCCCGAGACGCTGGTGCCGGAGCCCACAGCCGACCTGCTGCGCCGGTACCACCCGGACGCTCCGGTGCGGCGGCCGATCGAGGGCCGCGCGGTGCCCTACGACCTCACGGCCGCCGAGCAGGTGCTCGGGTTCCGGGCTCGGCACCACGTGGTCGGCACCCGGTAGCTACCTCGCTGTCATCACGCTTCTTCGTTGCCTCGGGATGGTGCCGCGGCTGCCGCCTGTCGCACGCCGTCGACCTCCGGCGTCACCCGCCGCCCGACGGCGACCGCCATCGCGACGATCCCGAGGCATCCGGCCACCACCACCCCGATGAAACCGCCGGCCCACCCGCGCTCCAGCAGCAGTCCCGCGGCCACGGGGCCGGCGATCGTGCCGGCCTGGAAGGCCCCGGAGCTGATCGCGTTGTACCTGCCGCGCAGGTGGGCGGGCGCCATGTCGTTCGTCAGCGAGGGCAGCACGGACTGCATGAGGGTCTCCCCCAGCCCGAAGAAGGCGTGGAAGACCAGGACGATGACGACGGCGGCCGTACCGCCCGGCACGAGGCCGGCGACGCCGAGCAGCAGCCACGCCGCCGCCCACACCACGGCCATGACCGCGAGCACGCGGGTGCGGCGCCGTCCGCCGACCCGGTTCATCACCCAGAACTGGAGCGCGACGATCACCACCGTGTTCACGACGAACGCGAAGCCGATCGTGCGGGTCGACACCTCCGCCACCAGGCGCGCGAACGCAGGAAACCCGCCCTCCATCTGGCCGTATCCCACGAACGCCGCGAGCAGCCCCAGCCCGGACAGCCAGAGCACCTCGGGCCGGCGCAGGATGCTGAGGTAGCCCTCCGCCGCCTTGCTGCCGCCGTCGTCCGCCGGCCGGTCGACCCGGCCGTGCAGATGCCGCAGCGGCCCCAGCAGCACCACGATCGGGAGCAGGAACGTCGCAGCGTTCACCAGGAACGCCATCACGAAGGTCTCGGGCCGCTCGACGTCGACGACGAGCCCACCCACGACGCCGCCCACACCGACACCGAGGTTGAGCAGCGCGAAGTTCACGCCGTAGTACCGCTGGCGCAGGTCGCCGTCGACGACCGTGGCGACGAGCGCGTTGACCGAAGGCCACCCGACACCGAGCTGCACCCCGAAGAGCGCCAGCCCGAGCGCGGCGACCGCCGGGACCGTCGCGAACGCGAGCACCGCGTATCCGGCGACGGCGAAGAACAGGCCGGTGAGCATGACCCGACGCGCGCCGTACCGGTCGACGAGGGCTCCGGCCGGGCCGGTGACGAGCAGGCCGACGACCGCGATCAGGCCCATGAGCGTGCCGGACAGGCCGAGCGAGAAGCCGCGCACCTCGTGCAGGTAGATGATCGTGAACGGCAGCGTCAGGCCGCGGCCGAAGAACTGCACGATCACCGTGGACAGGAGCCAGCGGCCGTCGCTGGGCAGCTCCGACCAGAATTCGAGGGCGCCGGAGCGTGGAGAGGATGTCACCGGCTGATTCTCGCCCGTGCCGCGGTGGGGCGACTAGCGGATTTCGGACGCTGTGGTGTGTGCGACACCCGCACCGCCGGTGACGCCAGGTCCTGCGGTCAGGCGTGCGCGAGCAGCTTCAGCGCGACGACCCCGACGGCGAGCGCCGCGAGCATGCCCAACGCCAGGATCCGCGCAGGCCAGGGCAGCGCGGTGCGGCGGACGCCGAGCCAGGCGATGACCACGAGAGTCCCGATCAGCACCCCGACGCCGACCCGGAGCGCCGTCGTCACCTCCCACCACCCGACCCCCGCCGCGAGCAGGGCGAGCAGCGGGAACACGATGGTCACGAGGGCGCTGCCGCTTGTCCGTGTCATGGCGCCCAGGTGTTTCCGGTCCGGGAACCCGCCGTGCGCGGCGAGGTGTGCGATGAGCTCGGCGAGCCAGGCGGCGGCGACCGTGCCGACGGCGGTGATGGTCAGCGAGCCGGCGGCGGTCCCAGCGGTGAGCCCGTGGGCGTGCGCCAGCAGCGTGAGGATGACGGCGAGCGCGGCGAACGTGACGTAGACGCGCTCGCGGAGCCGCTCGGCGAAGTTCTCCTTCTCGTCCTCGCTGAGCTCGCTGAGCGCGGAGAGGTCGGGGTGCGAGGGACGGCGGGGCTGGCTCATGGGTTCATTGTGGCGCGGGAGCGGGAGCCCAGGGCGACAGTACGAATTCGAGCTCGGTCACTGAGAGTAGACGTTGTCTACTCAGGGCAACACACTCCGAATTCGTAGGGTCACCCCGGCAGATCGCGCGCCGGTCCCACGCCGCGCCACGCCTCCGCGAACGCCCCGACCGACGGCCACCGAGCGTCCCGTTCGGCGTGCAACGCCCGGGCGGCTAACTCGAACTGTGCGTCCGAGCCGACCCACGCCTCCCGCGACTTCGTCGCGTCGTCGCCCAGGAAGGTGTGCGCGAGCGCACCGAGCGCGAAGACGTTCGTGACCTCGTCGATCGGCGCGCCGAGCCGGTACTCCTCGGGCGACATGAACCGGGTCGAGCCCCACATCCGCCCCATCCGGTTGACCAGCGGGCCCTGCTCGTAGAGGTCGAGGTCGCACAAGGTGACCCGCCCGCCGTCGGCATCGAGCATCACTGAACCGTCGTAGAGGTCGATCGCCACCCAGCCCTGCACCGCGGCGTGCACGTGGAAGTCGTAGATCTGCTGGACGGCGTCGGCCCGGGCCGACACCGGGAGGGACCGGACGACGTGCGAGCGGTCGTACTGCCTGCCGACCGGTGTCGCGTCGGTCCAGTCGAAAATTAGGGCGTGCCCGGCTCCGACGTCGACGGCCTCGCGCAGCCGCACGAGCGAAGGATGGGCGAGCGCCCGGTACACCTTGGCCGAGCGACGAAGGTTCGCGACCGCCGTCCCGACGGCGCCGTCGTACCGCGCCGTCGGTGCCCCCGCGTACTTGACGAACACCCTCCCCGCCGGCCCTTCGATGCCGAGGCAAAGGTTGCCCGAGTCCTGCTGGTCGAGCACGGCGAACACGCTGCCCCAGCGGGCCGTGAACGACAGATCGTGCGGCGCGCGGAGCCGCACGGGCAGCCCGTCGATCTCGGTGACGATCACGCGCGAGAGCCTAGGACCTGTCTCGGGCCGATGTCGCCGGCTTTGCCGCGCCCTCCCCGCGCTGGTGACCCCGACGCGCGTCCCGGTCGAAGATGCCGATGATCTCGCACGGCCCGCCCTCCGCGCCGATGGCGTGCGGGAGCATCGTCGGGAACTCGGCGGCCTGGTTGGTCTCGATGCGGATGCGCCGGTTGCCGAGCAGCAGGGTCGCGGTGCCGGAGATGACGACGAGCCACTCGCGGCCGGGGTGGGCGCGCATGCGGGCGGGGTTGTCCGGCGCGGGGCTCGTCATGCGCTGCCGGACGACGCTCATCCCGGGCTCGGCCTTGATCGACCAGCGCATCGCGCCGTGCGAGCCGTCGACCGTCGGGTTGATGACGACGTCCTCCGTGGCCGTCTCCACGAGCTGGTCCAGCGACGTGTCGAGCGCCCGCGCCAGCGTGACGAGCTGATCCAGGGCCAGACGCCGCTGGCCGTTCTCGATGCGGCTGAGTGTCGACTGGCTGACCCGGGCGCGGGTGGCCAGCTCCTCCAGGGACCAGCCCTGCGCGACCCGCAGGGCGCGGATGCGTTTGCGCACCAGGCTGTCCAGCTCACCAGTTTCTTGCGTCATAAGCAAGACTCTATGCCCAAGTGGCAAGAGCGAGCTAGCGTCGTTCGTATCCGGCCCACCACCCAGGGCCGCGCCACGAAAGGGAACGAGACATGCCTGCAACCAGCTCCACGCCCACCGGAGAGCTGCCCGACGAGACCGTCGACGCCGCGGTGGTCGGCGGCGGCGCGGCCGGGCTGAACGGCGCGCTGATGCTCGCCCGGTCCCGCCGCTCGGTCGTCGTGATCGACAGCGGCACCCCGCGCAACGCACCCGCCGAGGGGGTGCACGGGCTGCTCGGCCTGGACGGCACTCCCCCGGCCGAGCTGCTGGAACGCGGCCGCGACGAGGTGCGCGGCTACGGCGGCACGGTGCTGTCCGGCGAGGTGATCAAGGCCGCCACGGCCGACCCGTCCGCCGATGGCGACCCGCGTTTCACCGTCACCCTGGCCGACGGCGCCACGCTGCACGCCCGCCGCCTCCTGGTCGCCACCGGCCTGCGCGACGTGCTGCCCGACGTCCCCGGGCTGGCCCAGCACTGGGGGCGCAGCGTGGTGCACTGCCCGTACTGCCACGGCTGGGAGGTGCGCGACGAGCCGATCGGCGTGCTGGCGACGAGCCCGATGTCGGTGCACCAGGCGCTGCTGTTCCGGCAGCTCACCGACGACCTGGTCTACTTCAGCCGCGGCACCGACCTCGACGACGACGCAAGGGCTCGGCTCGCCGCCCGCGACATCCGGGTCGTGGACGCCGCCGTCGACCAGGTGGTGGCGGCCGACGGCGGGGGCATCGCAGGCGTCCGCCTCGCGGACGGACAGCTCGTGGAGCGGCGGGTCGTCGCCGTCGCGACGCTCATGCGGGCCCGCACCGAGGGGCTGGAGGGCCTGGGACTGCCGCTGCAGGACCTGCCCAACGGGATGGGTCGCCACTTCGTCACCGGCACGGCCGGGACCACCGAGATCCCGGGCGTCTGGGTGGCAGGCAACGCGACAGACCTGTCGGCGCAGGTCGGGGCGTCTGCCGCGGCCGGCGCGCTGGCGGGCGCGCACATCAACGCCGACCTGGTCACCGCCGACACGACCGCGGCCCTGGCGGCCGTACGGCACGACGTCGCTCGGTAGGCACGAAGGCCGGTGGGTTCCCCGCAGAACTACTCTGCGGAACCCACCGGCTCGTTCAGATCAGGACCGGCGACCTCAGTCGCAGGCGTCGCAGCGGCCCGTGGCGGGCAGCTGCATGTAGCAGCCCGGGCAGCTCGCCGGGGCGGCGTCGGGCGCGTGCGCGAAGGTGTTGGTCTGCGTACCCGAGAATCCGGCCATCAGGATGCGCTTGTAGCCGCCGCCGGCCTGCTGGATGTCGACGAAGCCCTTGTTGAAGAAGGCGGTCGCCTCCTGGCCGGGGCCGGGCGAGACGGCGACGTACGAGCGGGACGACGGGATCCAGATGCGGGTCTTGTCGAGGCCTTCGGCCATCTCGCGCATGACCGGCCGGTGCACCGCCGGGATGGGCAGCGCCTCGAGCGCCGCCTCGAAGGAGTCGAAGTCGTCGCGGCTCGAACCGGTGAGGGCGATGAGGCATGTCTTGCACACCTTGAACTTCTGCCTGTCGAGCTCGGTCGCGGGCTGAAGAGCAGCCAGGCGATCCTCGGACAGGTGCTGGCAGTCCCTGCCGTGCAGGACCTTGCCGTATGGAACTCGGAAGAGAAGCTCTACCGGGATCTCTGCTCCTGCCACCGCAGGGGTCTCGCTGGACGTAGTCACCACTCAAGTATCGCTGCTGAAAGTAGCCTGTGGGGCCGCCCGGGTGAACTAATCTTCGACAGGCGCCCGAGCCGGGCTCCCCGACCGGGCGTCTGTGCTCGTCAGAGGCCCTCGCGTGGTCCGTTCCACATGGTCATGCCGACGCCGCGGCCCGCAGCATACGGAGCTGGCCGATCTCGGTGACGTTCTTCATGAGCTCGAAATTCACCCACGCGACAATGTGCGCGACGGTGTACCCGGGGTCGTCCTGCCGTCGGTCAGGAGCGCGCCCGCACGAGCCCGAGGTCGATGATGCTGCGGCCCGTGTCGACGACCGTCTCCCGCACCGGCCGCATGCTCCAGCCGAGCTCGCGCCGGGCCTTGTCCGCGCTGACCTGATCGGCGCTGCCCACGAAGTCGAGGCCGAGCCGCACCTCGCGGTCGAACCGGCCGGCCGTCCACAGCATCCAGTAGGGCATCCGCCGGCGGGGCACGCGGTATCCCTGCGGCCCGAACTCCTCGCCGAGGATCTGCGCGATCTCCCCGAACCACACGTTCTCGCCGGCGCAGATGTATCTGTTACCGGCGGCGGCGGGCGTCTCGACGGCCAGCACGTGCGCCCGCGCTACGTCACGCACGTCGACGGACGCGAACCCGAGCTCCGGGACCGCCGGGAGCTCGCGGTTCAGCAGGCGGCGGACCAGCGCCACCGACGTGCCGGCCGCCGCATGCTGCAGCGGGCCGAGCACGAGGCCGGGGTTGATCACCACCAGCTCCAGCTCGGGATGCTGCGCCGCGAAGTCCCACGCGGCGCGCTCCGCGAGGGTCTTGCTCCTCGCGTACGGAGCTGACCGGTCCAGGTCGCTCCAGTCGCCCTCGGTCCGACGCCGCTCGGCGTCGTCGCGCGACCTGCCCGAGTTGACCGCGGCGGTCGACGACGTCATGACGACGCGCCGCACACCCGCCCGGACGCTCGCCTCCAGGACCCGTCGCGTGCCGTCGACGGCGGGCCGCACGAGCTCCGCCTCGTCGCGCGGCGGTGTCGCCGGGAAGGGCGAGGCCATGTGGAGCACGTACTCCTGGCCGGCGGCGGCCGCGTCCCAGCCCTCGTCCCCGGACAGGTCCGCCTCTACCAGCTCGAGGCTCCCGCCCAGCGCGTAGGCGATCTGGTGCAGGTGGGCGACCCGTGCCGGGTCCCGCAGGGAGCGCACCGTCCCGCGGACCTCGTGACCGCCCTTGATCAGCTCCTCGATCGCGTGCCCGGCGATGAACCCGGTAGCGCCGGTGACAAGAATCCTCGACATCATGCCTCCAGTCTGAGCGGTGATTAGATTATGAACACCGTATAGATTGTCTGGATGGAGGTCAACGGTGTGGAGGTCAACAGCGTGCGCAAGCGCGAGACGTATCACCACGGCTCGCTGCGCGAGGAACTGGTCGAGGCGTCCGTGCGGCTCATCGAGACCGAGGGCATCGGCGCCGTGAGCCTGCGGCGCGTCGCACGCGAGGCCGGCGTCAGCCCGGGGGCGCCCTACCACCACTTCGCCGACCGGGCCGCCCTGCTGTCGGCGATCGCCGCCCGGGGTTTCGACCTGCTCACCCAGGACCTGCTGAGCGCGGTGGGCAGGTCGCCGGGCGCGTCGAGGACCGACGACGTCGTCCGCGTCGCCGCCGCCTATGTCACCTTCGCACGGCGGCAGCCCGGCCACTTCCAGGTGATGTTCCGCCCCGAGCTCTCCCAGCCGGAGAAGCATCCCGCGGTGCAGGAGGCCGGGGACGCCGCGCTCAAGGTCCTCACGGACCTGGTCGACCGGCTCGGCGTCGCCGACCCGCAGGCCGTCGGCATCACGCTCTGGGCCCTGGGCCACGGCCTCGCGTCGCTGACGCTCGACGGCCTGCTCGCGCTCAAGGCCGAAGCCTGGAACACCGATCCCGACGACCTGCTCGCCAGGGCTCTCGGCCAGATCGGCCGCTCGTTCGACGTCGGCGACCCGGGTGCCACCGCCCCCTGAGCCGTCCCGCCCACGTCGGGTCGCCCGGTCGCGTCAGGTCCTCCGGTCACATCAGGTCGTCCAGTGGAGGACCAGCGGGATGGTTCCGGCCGCCAGGAGCGTCTGCACACCGGTGATGGCCGCCATGAGCCGGACGTCTCCCCCGAGCCGCGCGGCGAGGATCGCCGCCGACGGCGCCGTCGGGACCGAGCTGATGATCACGACGATTCCGTAGGCGACGCCGGAGACGCCGAGCTGCGTGGCCAGCAGGGCCGCGCCGAGCGGGACGGCGAGCAGCCTGAGCACCGACGCGACGGCTATCGGCAGCAGGTCCTGGCGCCGCATGCGCAGCACTATCGAGGCACCGGCGATCAGGGTGCCGCACGCGATGGCCGGGCCGGCGAGCATGCCGAGCAGCGAGGTCAGGAACTCGGGCAGCCGCAGGCCGCCGAGGTTGAGGGCGAGACCCGCCGCACAGCTGAGGATGAGCGGGTTGAGCGCCAGCTCGCGCCAGACCCCGCCCCGGGGACGAGGACCGGCTCCGGTCCGCGCGCCGTGGACCGCCAGGACGCTCACACAGATCACGTTCACGAGGGGCACCAGCACAGCGGTCGCGAGCGCGAAGACGGCGACACCCGGGCTGCCGTGCATCGCGGAGGCGAAGACGAGGCCCACGTAGGTGTTGATCCGGACACTGCCCTGCAGCAGGGACGTGAGCGCCGGGCCGTCGACCCGCAGCAGACGGCGCAGCAGGAGCACGAGGCCCGCGACCGCCACGACGGGCGCGCCGACGCTCGCGGCGAGGGGCAGCGCGGGCACCGCCGACAGGTCGGCCACGGCGATCGACCCGACGAACAGCGCGGGCGTGAACACGTAGTAGGTGACACGCTCCAGCCCGCGCCAGAAGGCGTCGGCGGGGACGACGCGGCGACGCAGGATCGCGCCGAGCGAGAGCAGCAGGACTACCGGCAGGATCGCGGTGATGACGAGGGGCACCAGCCCACCGTGATGCAATGGGTCAATGCAGTTCAACCATGACAACATGACAGGCGCCGAGCTGTCGGTAGCGCTCGTCAACCTCGACGGCACCGGCACCTGGTCCCGCGAGACGGTCCTGGAGGTGCTGCTGGACAGCCAGGTCCGCCGCGCCGAGCTCACCGACCGGGCCTGCCAGGAGCTGCGTGACTGGACCCGCTCGCTGCGCCGTGTCTTCGAGGCAGGCAGCTCCGACCTGCGGTGCGACGCCGTCAACCACCTGCTCACCACCGGCGCGGGCCGGCCCTACCTCACCACCCACGACGGGCTGCGGCCCCACCTGCACTTCGCGCCGGAGAGCGACGACGTCGTCGCGCGGGTCAAGGCGGTGACGGCCGGCAGCCTCGCGATCTTCACCGTGGAGGCCGAGGGCACCCGGCTCGGGGCCTGCGCCCGGACGACGTGCGACGCGGTGTTCGTCGACACCAGCCGGAACGGGCGGCGCGCCTACTGCTCCGCGCGGTGCGGCAACTTCGACGCCGTCGCGCGGCACCGCACGGGCCGGCGGGCGTAGGCCCGCGCGCCAGACGTACCGGGGTACCTAGGCGTACGAGGGCGCGAGGTGCTCCGCGATCATCAGCGTGGGCAGGTTGGTGTTCGCCGCCGGGATGGTCGGCATGATCGAGGCGTCGACCACGGCCAGGCCGGTCAGCCCGTGCACCCGTCCGTCGGCGTCGACCACCGCACCGGGATCACCTTGCGGGCCCATGCGACAGGTGCCCACGGGGTGCTGGTAGACGTTGATCCCGGCGCGTATCGCCTCGTCCAGCTCGTCGTCCTCGCTGATGTCGGGGCCGGGCCAGAGCGCGTTGTCCAGCTGGTCGGCGAGGGGCGGGGTCCTGGCGAGCCGCCTCGCCTGCCGGACGCCGCTGCGCAGCCGCGCCAGGTCGTCCGGATGGTTCAGCAGGCCCACGTCGATGACCGGCTGGTCGTCCGGATGCGGCGAGGCCAGCCGCACCGACCCGCGCGACCGTGGCGCGAGCAGGGCCACGAGGAGCATGAGCTCGGACCCCGCCTCGCCCTGCGCGACGGCACTCGGGAAGATCTGCAGGTCAGGGTCGGCGACCGCGCCGTCGGAACGGGTGGTCAGCACCGTCTGGCACGGCAGCGCCTCCGGTGTCGCGCCCGTGCCGTACCGCATCCGGAGCAGCGGGTGGTCGTGCAGGTTGGCGCCGACGCCGGGCAGGTCGCAGAGCACCGGGATCCCCAGGGAGCGCAGGTACGCGGCAGGCCCGATCCCGGAACGCTGCAGGATCGCGGGGCTCCCGTAGGTGCCGGCGGCCAGGATCACCTGCCCCGCGGGGACGGCGCGCCCGTCGGCCAGCAGCACCCCCGTGGCGCGGTCGCCCTCCACCAGCACACGGTCGACCGTCGTGCCGGACCAGACCGCCAGGTTGGGCCGACGGCGGGCTTCGGCCAGGTAGGTCAGCGCGGTGGACTGGCGCACGTCACCGAGCGCGTTGAGCGGGAGCGGACCCGCACCCACTGCGTCCGGTGCGTTGTGGTCGGCCACCGGTGGGTGCCCCGCCGCGACGCAGGTGTCCACGAAGGCCCGTTGCGGATCGGGCAGCGCGTCGAGCGCGTAGCGGCGGATCGGCACCGGCCCTGCCTCGCCGTGCCCCGGCCGGTCGCCGTAGTCCAGGTCGTTCTCGACCCGGACGAACGCGTCGAGCACCTCGTCGTAGCCCCAGCCCTCATTGCCGGCTGCGGCCCACCCGTCGTAGTCGCGCGGCCTGCCCCGCAGCGCCATCACGTTGTTGGTCGCCGAGCTGCCCCCGACGAGGCGTCCGGCGAACACCGGCGAGTCGCGCCCGAGCGCGCCGAGGGCGGCCTGCAGCCCCCAGTCCCAGTCGGTGGGGCCGACGTCGGCGGCGTCGGTCACGTCCGCCGGACAGCCGTCGGGATCCGAGCCGAAGTCCGGCCCCGACTCCAGCAGCAGCACCGTCCGGGCGGAGTTCTCGCTGAGCCGGGCCGCGAGCACCCCGCCCGCCGAACCCGCCCCGACGATCACCGTGTCGACCGGCACCGTGGTTGTGACAGCCATGAAGCACCTCCCGGGCGAGCCCTCCGCTCACCCTCGACCAGGCGAAGTTATCGCCATGTCGGCGCAGTCGCACGCCGCCCGCGGTGGAGCTCCCGGCCCGCACAGTTGACGCTGCGCAGTTGACTTCATGTCGACCTGAACTCGCACGATGGGCCCAGCACGATCAGGCCCGAGCAAAAGAGGACACATGGACGCGCAGCACTGGGACGAGCGGTACAGCAGCCGGGACCAGCTCTTCAGCGGTAACCCCAACGGCGTGCTCGTGACCGAGGCCGCCGGCCTGCCGCCGGGCCGAGCGCTCGACGTCGGCTGCGGCGAGGGTGCCGATGCGATCTGGCTCGCCGGGCACGGCTGGCATGTCACCGCCGTCGACATCTCCCGGGTCGCGCTGGATCGCGGGGCGGCGGCCGCAGCCAATGCGGGGCTCGCGGGGCAGGTGACGTGGCGGCAAGCAGATCTCACCGCCACGCCACCGCCCGACGGCCTCTTCGACCTGGTGTCCCTCCAGTACTTCCCGCTCCCGAACCGGCCGGACCACGCAGCGCTCCGCCGCCTCCTGGACGTGGTGGCGCCCGGGGGCACCCTGCTCGTCGGCAGCCACGACATGGCCGACCTGGCTACGTACCGGCATCCGGACTTCGACCCCGCCGACTACTACGCACCCGGCGACATCGCGCGGCTCCTCGGCGAGGCCTGGACGGTCCAGGTCGACGAGAGCCGCCTGCGCACCACCGCCCCGCCCGAGGGCACGCACCACGTCCACGACACCGTTCTGCGCGCCGTACGGTCGCGCTAGGCGACGGCTCAGGCCGCCGAGAGCGCGGAGAGCGCGCGGCCCATCTCGGCGTTGAACTCCTCCGGCGTCAGCGGCAGCCGGGCCTTGATGTCCCGGCTCCACTGGTCGGCGAGCACCTCGGCGGAGCCCGCCTCGACGCCGTCGAGCACAGCGTCGGCCAGGTCCGACGGCGCGAGCTTGGGCACCGACCAGCCGGCCGACATGTCGGTGTCCGCGAGGCCCAGGTGGACGGCGGTCACGAGCGTGCTCTGCTCGGCGAGCTCCAGCCGCACACCGTTGGTCATTGCCCACGCGGCCGCCTTGGTCAGGTGGTAGGCGTTGGCGCCGTTGATTCCGAACCACGACATCGCGGAGAGGACGTTCACGATCGCACCCCCGCCGTTCGCGGCGAGGGTCGGTGCGAACGCCCGGATCAGGCCGAGAGGACCGAGCGTGTTGGTCTCCAGCTCGAGCCGTACCGCGTCCATCGGGCCGGTCACGAGGTCGGTGCCCGTCGAGATCCCCGTGTTGTTGACGAGCAGCGAGACGTCGGAGGCCACCGCGGCCGCCGCCCGCACGGACGCCGGGTCGGTCACGTCGAGGGCCAGCACCTCCACACCGGCCAGGTCCACGGTCTCAGGGCGGCGGGCCGTGGCGTAGACCTTGCGCGCGCCCCGCTCGAGGAGACGCTGGGCGAAGGCGCGACCCAGGCCGCGGTTGGCTCCGGTGACGAGGGCTACTGAGTTGTTGATGTCCATGCCGGGAACGCTAGAACCTGACGTTGACGTCAGGGTCAAGTGCCGGACCGGCAGCCCCGGGCGTGACGTCGGCAACCCGCTGGGCCGCCGACATCGTGCCCCGCCCGGGGCAGGCCGTCACGCGTCGAGGACGACGGCGATGACCACCGGTTCCCGTCGCGAGCTGCGCGCGAGCGACCGCGCGACGGTGGTCGCGATGATCTCCTCGAGCTGGTCGCCCGCGGTGGTCTTGTTCCGCGTGGCGTCCGCGAGCGCCTTCTCGACGGCGCGCGAGGCGTTGTCGAGGCTGTCCTGGCCGTGCACGGAGCCGCGGTGGAGGTACTCGAGGGGTTCGGCGAGCTCCGCGGTCCCGGAGCGGAGGAAGGCCAGGACGGTCAGGACGCCTGCCGCGCTGAGCTTGCGCCGGTCGGCGAGGGTGTCCTCGGTGACGTGGCCGACGGTCTGGCCGTCGACGTAGACGAGGTCGTTCTCGACCTGGCCGACGATGCGCGCGACCCCGTCGACCATGTCGACGACGACGCCGTCACGGACGATCAGGACGTTGTCCGCGGGAACGCCGGTGCGCTCCGCGAGTGCGCCGTTGGCGCGCAGGTGCTTGGGCTCGCCGTGGACCGGCATGACGTTGCGCGGGCGCAGGATGTTGTAGCAGTAGACGAGCTCGCCCGCGCTGGCGTGCCCGGAGACGTGGACCCGTGCGTTGCCCTTGTGCACCACGTTCGCGCCCAGGTCGGTGAGCTTGTTGATGATGCCGTAGATCGCGCTCTCGTTGCCCGGGATCAGGGAGCTGGCGAGCAGGACGGTGTCGCCGTCGCTGATGCGGACCTCGTGCGTCTCGTTGGCCATCCGGGCCAGGGCCGCCATGGGCTCGCCCTGGGAGCCGGTGCAGATGAGCGTCACCTTGTTCGGCGGCAGGTTGCGGGTCTTGGCGTAGTCGATCACCAGGCCGCGGGGAACGGTGAGGTAGCCGAGCTCACGCGCGATGCGCATGTTGCGCACCATGGACCGGCCGACGAACGCGACCTTGCGGCCGCGGGCGTCCGAGGCGTCCAGGACCTGCTGGATGCGGTGGACGTGGCTGGCGAAGCTGGAGACGATGACGCGCCCCGGCGTCGTCGTGAACACCTGGTCGATCGCGGGGGTCAGCTCGGTCTCGGAGATGGTGAAGCCGGGGATCTCCGCGTTGGTGGAGTCCACCAGCAGCAGGTCGAGCCCCTCCTCGCCCAGGCGGCCGAAGGCGCGCAGGTCCGTGAGGCGCCCGTCGAGCGGGAACTGGTCCATCCGAAAGTCACCGGTGTGCAGGACGACGCCGGCGGCGGTCCGGATCACGACGGCGAGGCCGTCGGGGATCGAGTGGTTGACGGCGATGAACTCGAGCGCGAACGGGCCCGCCGCGTGCCGGTCGCCGGCCTCGACGTGGACGAGCACTGGCTTGATGTTGTGCTCGGTGAGCTTGGCGGACAGGAACGCCAGTGTCAGCTGCGAGCCGACGACTGGGATGTCCGGCCGCTGCTTGAGCAGGTAGGGCACGCCCCCGATGTGGTCCTCGTGCCCGTGGGTGAGCACGATGGCCTCGATGTCGTCGAGGCGGCTCTCCAGGCTCGTGAAGTCGGGCAGGATGACGTCGATACCGGGCTGGGTGTCCTCGGGAAAGAGGACGCCGCAGTCGACGACGAGCAGCTTGCCGGCGTGCTCGAAGACCGTCATGTTGCGGCCGATCTCGCCGATGCCTCCGAGCGGCGTGATGCGCAGGCCCTGCGGCGGTGCGGCGGGCGGGCGGTTGAGCTGTCTTGGTGCGGTATGCATGGTGTCCCTCCGGAACAGGTTAGCTGCCGATGAGCTCGGGCTCCTCGTGGCGTAGGACGACCGCCAGGATGGGCCGTGGCTCACCGGGTCAGGCCGCAGATGCGGCGCTGTGGGTACTGCTGAAATCTGTGATCAGTGGCCCGCGCCGAGATTTCCGGCGAGCCGCTGGTGTCGTGCCGCGGAGTCGTCGTTCATGCCGACGATCGTCACGCTCTTGCCCCTGGCCTCGTACCTCGTGGTCACGGCGTCCAGCGACGCGACCGTCGAGGCGTCCCAGATATGGGCACCTGTCAGGTCGATGACTATGTCCTTCGGGTCGTCCGCGTAGTTGAACTGGTAGACCAGGTCGTTGGACGAGGCGAAGAACAGCTCGCCCTCGACGGCGTACACGCGGGGGCCGCCGGCGGCCCCGCCCTCCACCGGTTCCAGGCGGGTGACCGACGTGAAGTGCGCGACCCGGTTGGCGAACAGCACCATCGCGACGAGCACCCCCACGATCACACCGTAGGCGAGGTTGTGGGTGACGACGGTGACGACGACTGTCGCCAGCATGACCGTCGTCTCGGATCTGGGCATACGCCGCAGCGTCGCCGGGCGGACCGAGTGCCAGTCGAACGTGCCTACCGAGACCATGATCATCACGGCCACGAGCGCCGCCATCGGCATGATCGCCACGACGTCGCCGAGGCCGACCACGAGGATCAGCAGGAACACGCCGGCGAGGAACGTCGAGAGCCGGGTCCGCGCGCCCGACGACTTCACGTTGATCATGGTCTGGCCGATCATCGCGCAGCCGCCCATGCCGCCGAAGAAGCCGGTGACGATGTTGGCGGCGCCCTGGCCCAGGGCCTCGCGGGTCTTGTTCGAGTGGGTGTCGGTGACGTCGTCGACCAGCTTGGCGGTCAGCAGCGACTCCAGGATGCCGACCAGCGCCAGAGCCAGCGCGTAGGGCGCGATGATCCGCAGCGTCTCGAGCGTGAGCGGCACGTCGGGGAACAGGAGGCTGGGCAGCGACTCGGGCAGCGCGCCCTCGTCCCCGACGGTCGGCACGTTGATGCCCGCGAGGACGACGGCTGCCGTGAGCAGCACTATCGCGACCAGCGGCGCGGGGACGGCCTTGGTCAGCCGCGGGAAGAAGACCATGATCGCGATGCCGGCGGCGACCAGCGGGTAGACGATCCACGGCACGTCGATCAGGTGCGTGACCTGGGACAGGAAGATGAGGATCGCCAGCGCGTTGACGAACCCGACCATCACCGACCGGGGGATGAACCGCATGAGCTTCGCGACGCCGAGCAGGGCAAGGACCACCTGGATCACCCCGCCGAGGAGGACGGTGGCGATCAGGTAGTCGAGCCCGTGCTCAAGCACCACCGGCGCGACGACCAGCGCGATGGCGCCGGTCGCCGCCGAGATCATCGCCGGGCGCCCGCCGAGGAACGAGATGGTGACGGCCATCGTGAACGACGCGAACAGGCCGATCCGCGGGTCGACGCCCGCGATGATCGAGAACGCGATCGCCTCGGGGATGAGGGCCAGCGCGACCACGAGGCCTGCCAGGACCTCCGTGCGCAGGGTCCGGACCGAGCTGAACGCGGCCCTGAACGAACCCGAGGCGGTGGCCTCCGGAGCGCCCGAGACAGGGGGCGGCGCCGGGGCAGGACCGGGTAGGTCGGCAGGGCTGAGTGACACGCAGTAAATTCCTTCGGGCTCTGAGGTGGCGACGATCTCCTGGCAGAGGCGGAGGTGCGCGTGACCGATCCTATCCGCCGACGGCGCCCCTCACTCCTTGCCCAGTGCGTCGGGGTCCCGCAACATGTGCGACTCGACGAGCTCGTGCCGCCGGAAGTAGGTGGTCGCCACGGCCTGGATCGTCGCGGCGACGGGCAGCGCGAGGAACGCGCCGAGCACCCCGAAGACCGCACCGAACGCCAGCACCACCAGCAGGCTGACCGCGGCGTTCATCTCCAGCGCGCGGGCGGACACCTTCGGCGCCAGGTACAGGTTCTCGAACTGCTGGTAGCCGATGACGAAGGCGAGCACGCCCAGCGCCTGGGGCCAGCCCTGCGCCGTCAGCGCCACCATGGTGGGTAGCGCGCCACCGAGGTAGGCACCGATCGTCGGCACGAACTGGGAGACCACCCCCACGAAGACGGCCAACGGCACCGCGTACGGCGTCTGCAGGATCGCGAGGAAGACGAAGGTGACCACCGTCGAGACCGCCGCCAGCACCACACGGGAACCGATGTAGTCGGACACCTTGCCCTGGGTGACCTCCCACAGGTGCAGCATCTCCTGCTGCCGCGCCGGCGTCAGCCAGCCGCACACGGCCGCACGGAAGCGCGGCCCGGCCGCCAGCAGGTAGTAGGAGACCAGCAGGATCGTCAGGGTCGCGAGCAGCCCGCCCACCACCGTCGTCCCCACCAGCAGCGCCCCGGACGCGACGTCCTCGCCGAACCGGTCGAACGCCTGCCGGATCAGGTTCTCGGACTCGGGGATCTCAATGCCGAAACGCTCGACGACAAAGCCCTGCAAGCCCTCGTAGAGGCGGGGGACCGACTGCGCGAGCTCGACGAGCTGCTGCACGAACAGGTTGCCGAACAGCGCCATCAGCACGATCACCACGACGAGCGACCCGAGCAGCGTGACCGCGGCGGCCAGCCCACGGCGCCACCCGTGCCGCACCAGCCAGACCGTGCCCGGTTCGAGGGCCAGCGCGACGAAGACCGCGATGAGCACGTTGACGAAGAGCCCCTCCAGCTTCCCCATCGCGTTCCACGCGAAGATGGCGACGAACACCGTCACCACCGCCAGGAACAGCGCCCGGGGCAGCCAGCGCGGCGGGCGCGGCGGGCGCGGCGAGTCGGGCGCGCCGGGCGGCGGGCCCGGCTGGTCCGCCGAAGCCTGGCCCGGCGAGGGCTGGTCAGGACCGGTTGGCACGTCAGGACCGGTCCCGCCGGTCTCGGACGAGCTGGGCGACGTCATGCCAAGACCGTAGCCCGCGCTCCCCCGCGGGCCGACGTTCCCCGGCCGGAGTGTCGAGCGTCAGACCCCGCTGGCGACCGGCCAGACCACGGGCCGGACGTGGTGCGAGCGAAGCGATGCCTCGCGGCCCGCTCCGCTCGCACCACGTCAGATGTCGCTACAAGCAACGTCACCCGGCGCGCAGATCGAGTTCTCGAAGAGAATGTCGAACGTCCCTTCGTTCCCGTCCGCACGCCACATCGGCCATGGCCGCGGCCTGATCTCCGCCGTTGCCCGGGCTACCCGCCTGCTTTACCTCGGCACCCGTCGCTCCAACGGAACAGGCAGAAGACGCCAGCGTCAGGAGACCCAGCGCCAGGAAACGATGGGCCCTCACCGAGAGTTTGCCCGATGCTGGCGGACTCAGTTGCGCCGTCCAGGTTCCCTCAATCATCTGCTCGAAGAACCCAGACTCAGCCTGAGCGCTCGGGCTCACTTCAGTCTCCAGAGCTCGGCGGGAGGACCCACTGCGTGGGCTGGCCGGTGACCGCGGCGATCATGTCGTAGTCACCGTCGTAGTGCAGCACGGTTGCTCCGTGGCGTTCGGCGACCGCCGCGATCACGAGGTCCGCTACCGACAGCGCCCGCCAGTTCCCTGCACCGACCAGCAGAGACTGCACCTCCGCAGCACGATCCCAGACTTCGTCCGGAGTGGGCAGCCAGTCAAAACCGCGCAACCCGTCGCGGATCCGTTCGGCGTCACCCTTCGACCGGGCGGAGTGCATGATCTCCAACTCCACGGCACCGCATATTGCCAGATGACCAGCCTGCTGCAGCGGCTGGAGCACAGCCCGAGCCGCGGGCTTCGAGTAGCGAGCAAAGGCAGACTTGTCGATCAGGTAGCGCGCCGCCACGGTCAGGCAGCACCCTGGGCATTGCCTTCGGCCGACTGGATCGGCCCCGTCAGGTCCGGCAGACCGCCGTCGCCGAGCCAGTCGAAGAACTGTTCCCGCTTGCGCCGCTTGATCGCGTCTTCCAGGGCCGCGTTCACCGTCGCGACCTTCGTCGTCGTCCCGAAGATCTCCGCCGCCGCGGCGAGCTTTTCGTCGTCCATATCGATGACGGTACGAGTCATGATGACCACCTCCATCACTCAGCCTACCGTCTTGATATCAAGTCTGACGAGTATTGATATCACCGTCGCGGGCGCACCCGGCGTGGGCAGTCAGACCCCGCTGGCGACCAGCGGGATCAGCGGCACGTCGGGGTGGGCACGCTCGAACGCGCGGGCGTGCCAGACGTCGCGCAGCAGGACCAGCGGGGTCCCGTCGCCGCGCCGCACGACCTCGACGCCCGGGTATCCGGCGATGACGTCGATGTGTTCCGGCGCGGCCTCGCGGGCGAGCGAGAGCCCCAGCGTCTCCATGCGGATCGGCGCGGAGAACTCGTGCTCCATGCGGAACGTCGCGACCTCGAACTGCAGCGGGCCGACAGCAGCCAGGATCGGGTTGCCGTCGCCGCGCGCCTCCGAGACGAGTACCTGGACGACGCCCTCCTGCTCCAGCTGGGAGATGCCCTTGCGGAACTGCTTGGAGCGGCCCGGGTCGGCCACGCGTGCGGCCGCGAAGTGCTCCGGCGCGAACACCGGCATGGGTGGGAACCGCACCTTCGGTCCGGAGGTGTCGAACACCGTGTCGCCGACGGCAAGCGTGCTGGCGTTGACCAGGCCGACGACGTCGCCGGGGTAGGCGTCCTCGACCGTCGACCGTTCGCGGCCGAAGACCGACAGGGCGTACTTCGTGGCGAACGGCCGCCCCGTCCGCTCGTGCGTGACGACCATGCCGCGCTCGAACCGGCCCGAGCACACGCGGATGAACGCGACGTGGTCGCGGTGGTTCGGGTCCATGCCTGCCTGCATCTTGAACACGAACCCGCTGAACGGCTGGGTGACCGCGCGCTCCCCGCCGGCGACGTCGGGACGCGCGCCCGGTGCGGGCGCGAGATCGACGACGGCGTCGAGCAGCTGGCGGACGCCGATGTTGGCGAGCGCGGCGCCGAACAGCATGGGCGTCGTCGTGCCCGCGAGGAAGGACTCGCGGTCGACGGGCTCCAGGAGCTGCACGCTCTCGACGGCCTCGGTGTGGTCGTCGCCCAGGGCGTCGGCAGCGGCCTGCGGGGTGAGCACGCTCTCCTCGGCGATCGACGCGCCGCCCGGGGCGCGGCGGTAGGTGCGGACCTCGCCGCTGGCGCGGTCGACCAGCCCGAGGAACCGGCCGGCCTCGCCGATCGGCCAGGTGAGCGGCGTCGGGCGCAGGTTGATGCGCTCCTCGAGCTCGTCGCAGAGCTCGAGGGCCTCGCGGCCTGGACGGTCCCACTTGTTGACGAACGTGATGACCGGCACCCCGCGGCGGCGGCAGACCTCGAACAGCTTGAGCGTCTGCGGCTCCAGACCCTTCGCCGAGTCGAGCAGCATGACCGCGGCGTCGACGGCGGTGAGGACGCGGTAGGTGTCCTCGGAGAAGTCGGCGTGGCCGGGCGTGTCCAGCAGGTTGATCACGACGTCGCCGTAGACGAACTGGAGCGCCGCCGAGGTGATCGAGATGCCGCGCTTCTGCTCCATCTCGAGCCAGTCCGACACGACGCCGGCGCGGTTGCCCTTGCCGTGGACCGCCCCCGCCTCCTCGATGGCGTGCGCGTGCAGCGCCAGTGCCTCGGTCAGCGTCGACTTACCCGCGTCGGGGTGCGAGATCACGGCGATGCTGCGCCGTCGGGCCGCCTCGACCTGTACCGGACGGGTTTCAGAAGTAAGGACGGTCACCGAGACTCACCGATCTGTACGTGCTGCAACAACCACACCTGTCTGATGCTGAACAGCGCCCAACTCTACCCGCCCGGCCCGGCGCCCCGTTGAGTGCTGGATATTCGCCCCTCCAAGCCGCCCGAGGGGGCGAATATCCAGCACTCAACGGAGACTTCCTGCCGTGTATACATGGTGTGTATAGTCACCGCCATGAGTATCGGACATGCGTTGCTCGGGTTGCTCGAGGGTGGGGCGCGCCACGGGTACGACCTCAAGCGCTCCTACGACGAACGCTTCGGCCACGACCGCCAGCTCGCGTACGGCCAGGTCTACTCGACGCTCGCCAGGCTGCTGAAGAACGGCCTCGTCGAGGTCGAGTCCGAGCCCGGCGCGGGCCCCGAGCGCAAGAAGTACGCGATCACGGACGCCGGTGTGTCCGACGTCGCCGCCTGGCTCGCCAAGCCCGAGAAGCCCGAGCCCTACCTGCAGAGCACGCTCTACACGAAGGTCGTGCTCGCCCTGCTCACGGGCCACGACGCCGAGGACGTGCTCGACACGCAGCGTTCGGCACACCTGAGCCTCATGCGGGAGCTCACGCGCCGCAGGGACGGCGGCGACCTGGCCGACCAGCTCATCTGCGACCACGCGCTGTTCCACCTCGAGGCCGACCTGCGCTGGCTCGAGCTCACTGCAGCGCGCCTGCAGCAGCTCGCCGCCCAGGTCCGCGCCTAACCCTCGAGACCACCGAACCCTGGAGCACTCATGCCCACCGAACCACTGCTCACCGAACCACTGCTCACCGCCGAGAACCTGCACCTCAGCTTCGGCTCCACCACCGCGCTGGACTCCGCATCGGTCGAGGTGCGCGCCGGGGAGGTCCTGGCGCTCATGGGCCCGTCCGGCTCCGGCAAGTCCACCCTGCTGCACTGCCTGGCCGGCATCCTCCACCCGGACGCCGGCCGCGTGACCTACGCCGGACGCGACCTGACCGCCATGCACGACGACGAGCGCAGCGCCCTGCGGCGCAGCGAGTTCGGGTTCGTGTTCCAGTTCGGTCAGCTCGTCCCCGAGCTCACCTGCCTGGAGAACGTGGCCCTGCCGCTGCGGCTGGGTGGTGCGCCCCGGCGCGCGGCCCTGAGCAGCGCGAAGGCCTGGCTGGAGCGCCTCGAGGTGTCCGACGTCGCGGACAAGCGTCCCGGGCAGGCCTCGGGCGGGCAGGGGCAGCGGGTCGCGGTCGCTCGCGCCCTCGTGACCAGGCCGAAGGTCGTCTTCGCCGACGAGCCGACGGGCGCCCTCGACTCCCTGAACGGTGAACGGGTCATGCAGCTCTTCGTCGCGGCCGCCCGGGAGACCGGGGCCGCAGTCGTGCTGGTCACGCACGAGCCGCGCGTCGCCGCGTACTCCGACCACGAGGCCGTCGTGCGCGACGGCCGGGTGCGAGCACGCGAGTACGCCCGATGAGGCGGATCGACGACCTCGCCCTCGGCATCCGGCTCAGCGTCGGCGGCGGACGGTCGGGCTGGGTCCGGCTGGCCCTGATCGCCGTCGGCGTGGGGCTCGGGGTGACGATGCTGCTGATCGCCGCCAGCATCCCCACGGTGCGCGACGCCCGCGACGCGCGCGACGGGGCCCGCTCGGTGGACACGGGTCAGGAGCTGAGCCTCGGCTCGCCGTCGGCCCTTGTCCAGGAGGTGCGCTCGACGTACCGCGAGGACCCCGTCGTCGGGCTGATGATCCAGCCGGAGCACGACGGCGCCCCGCTCCCCCCGGGCGTGACCCAGCAGCTCGCGCCGGGCGACCTCGTGGTCTCCCCCGCCCTCGCCGACCTGCTCGCCTCCCACGACGGTGCGGCGCTGCAGGGCCGGTGGGGCGACCGCGTGGTCGGCACCATCGGCGACGACGGCCTGACCGGCCCCGAGGAGCTCAGGTTCTACCTGGGCACCGACCAGCTGACCGACGCGACGGCCACCCGCATCCAGTCGTTCGGCGGGGCCGAGTCGTTCGACGAGGGCCTTGACCCCACGCTGCTGCTGCTCGTGCTGGTGGGCATGGTCGTGCTGCTGCTCCCGGTCGCCATCTTCGTCAGCACGGCGGTGCGGTTCGGCAGCGAGAACCGCGACCGGCGGCTCGCCGCGCTGCGGCTGGTCGGGGCCGACGTCGGCATGACCCGCCGGATCGCCGCGGGCGAGACCCTCGCGGGCGCCGCGGGCGGGCTGGTCGTCGGCACCCTGCTGTTCCTCGCGATCGGGCAGCTGGCGGGCTATGCCGTGCCGGCGAGCATGAGCTTCTACCCGGAGGACCTGCGGCCCGTCCCGGTGCTCGCTGCCCTGACGGTGGTGCTCGTGCCGGTGACGACGGTGCTGGTCACGCTCTCCGCGCTCAAGCAGGTGCTGGTCGAGCCGCTGGGTGTGGTCCGGCGCAGCGGCGAGCGCCGACGGCGGTTCTGGTGGCGGCTGGTCTTCCCGGTCGCGGGCGTCGCGCTGCTGACGCCGTTGCTGGGCGGGCTCGACGGCTCGCTGGGCAGCCAGGTGATGGTCGTGGCCGGGCTGGTTCTCGTGCTGGCGGGTGTCGCGTTGCTGCTGCCCTGGCTGGTCGAGGCGACGGTGCACCGGCTGAGCGGGGGCAGCGTCGCGTGGGAGCTCGCGGTGCGGCGCCTGCAGCTGGACAGCGGGACGGCGGTGCGTGCGGTCTCGGGGATCGCCGTCTCGGTCGCCGGCCTGATCGCGATACAGGGGCTGGTCGGGGCGATCGGGACGCTCAGCGCCGAGTCGCAGGCCGACACCAGCACGTTCCAGGCGGCCGTCCTGGACATCGCGCCGAACGGACGTTCCGCCGGGACCTGGACCAGTGCGCTGGCCGGGGCCGAGGGCGTGACGGCGGTCGGGGAGCTGACCTCGACGTGGGCGCGGACGGCGGCGGACGGGGCGACGTCGGACGATGCGCCGACCGAACCCGTCGGTGACGACGACATGCTCGTCGAGTCCGGCACGTGCGAGGTGCTGGCCCAGGAGGCGCGGATCGACGCGTGCGCCGACGGTGACGTGTTCGTCGTCGTGCCGGAGGGTGCGAACGCCCCGGCGCCCGGCAGCACCTACCTGCTCGGTCCCGCGGGGAGCGACGACGTGCGGTGGACGCTCCCGGCGTCGGCGGAGGTGGTGGACCCGCCGAGCGGCGGGGTCGACGCGATGGGCGGGATGCCCCCGCGGATCCTGGTGACGGCCGGAGCCCTGGACGGGATCCGGCTCGATCCCGAGTCGGTGACCGCGTACGTCGCGCTCGATCCCGCCGTACCGGACGCCCTGGACCACATGCGCACGGCAGCCGCGCAGGTAGACCCGGCAGCGTTCGCCTCGCCGATCGAGCAGGAGCGCATCGCCTCCGTCCTGGGCGGCGTGCGGCAGTCGCTGCTGGTCGGGACGGTGGCGCTGCTCCTGCTGATCGGGGCCAGCATGCTGGTCAACGTCGTCGAGCAGCTCCGGGAACGGCGCCAGCTCCTCGCGGTGCTGGTCGCGTTCGGCACGCGGCGTCGGACCCTCGGCGGTTCCGTGCTCTTCCAGGTGGCCATCCCCGTGCTGCTCGGGCTGACCCTGGCCGTGCTGACCGGTTCGGGCCTGGCCCTGGCGCTGCAGACGGCGGTCGACGCCCCGCTCACGTTCGACTGGGTGGGCGTGGGGGTGACGTCCGGGGCCGCCGCGCTCGTGGTGCTCCTGACGACTGCCGCGGGCCTGCCGCTGCTGTGGCGCCTGACCCGCCCGGAGGCCCTGCGCAGCGAGTAGCCCGACCTACCGACAGAACTGCGGCCCTGACCCGGCGTACCTGGTACGCCGAGTCAGGGCCGCAGTCCTCGACTAGCTTCGGGCCTGGACCTTTGCCGTCTGCGCGGAGACCGCAACGCCCGGGAACGCACCCGGCCGGGACGCCGTCACCCGCACCGACATGCGGTGCCCGATGTCGGCCGGCGTCAGTCGCAGAGTCTTGCGGGTCGCGTCGGCCACCGGCTCGCCGTCCCGCAGCCACTGGTACGTGAACGTGATGCCCCGCTTGTCCCAGGTGCCGGGCGTCCCGGTCAGCGTTCCGCCGACGAACGCCTTGCCCTGGACCTTCGGCGGGCGCAACGCCTCCGGCTGGACGCCGTCGTAGGGCAGCGGGTCGACGCTCGTGAGCGTCGGCACCACCTTTTCCATGAGGCCCTCGTCGTTGAACGTCAGCCGGTCGATGGTGGTCTCCCGGTGGGTCCCGTCACCGCCCGGCATGCCGAACCGGTGGTAGGCGATGTACCACTCGTCGGTTCCCGGCACCTGCACTATCGAGCTGTGCCCGGTCCCGAGGATGCCCTGGCTCTGGTCCTTCTCGAGGATGACGCCGCGGTAGGTCCACGGCCCGTCGACGCTCGTGGCCGTGGCGTAGCCGACCCGGTAGTCGGCAGAACCGGTGTCGTCGATCGAGTAGGTCAGGTGGTAGAGCCCGTCGCGGTAGTTGAGGAACGTGCCCTCGCGGAAGTCGTTGAGGCCTGAGATCCGCTTGAGCGTGTCCTGCTTGATCGACAGCATGTCGTCGCTCAGCTCGGCGTAGACCGGGCCGTCGGACGGCCCGCCGTTGCCCCAGAACAGGTAGTACTTGCCGGTCTCGGGATCCTGGAACGCGGACGGGTCGATCGCCTGGCCCGACGTGATCGCCTCGTTGTTCAGGACCATCGCCGTCGGCTGCGCGGTGAACGGGCCCTCGGGGCTGTCGGCCACGGCGACGCCGAGCGTCTTGCGGTTGTACGTCGGGTTGTGGCCCGAGAAGTAGAAGTAGTACTTCCCGTCCCGTTCGATGATCGTCGGCGCCCAGGCGTTACCGCTCGCCCACGGCACGTTGCCGTTCTCGCCGTCCAGGGTCAGGAACGGCTCGGCCGAGCGCTCCCAGTCGGCCAGGTCCTTCGACTTCCAGACGTAGAAGTCCTTGCCGCCCCAGCCCGCGACGCCGTCGGTGGTCGCGTAGAGGTAGTAGTAGTCGCCGAACCGCGCGATGTTCGGGTCGGCGTACAGGCCAGGCAGCACCGGCGACCGCATCTCGACGGCGCGTACGGTCCAGTCGCGGGTGGCGCCGTCCTGCGCGGTCACCGTGAACGTCTTCGCGATCGAGAGGTCCACCGGACCGGTGACCTCCGGCGAGACGGTCGACGTCGACACGGTCTTGAAGGCCGGCTCCAGCGCCGTCCGGTCGGTGCCCGGCGTGACCGGCAGGGTCACGGTCGAGGAGGCGGAGTCGATGACCGCAGGAACCTTGAGGCTGTCGAGCTCGACGCCGGTGATGGCCGTCGGGTCCGCCCCGAGCTCCTGGACCTCGTCCGCCGACAGCGCCCGGTTGTAGATGCGGAAGTCGCGCACCTTGCCCTTGAGGTACCTGTCGGAGGTGTAGTTGGAGCGGCCGATGTAGTTGGCGGTGGTCCGGCCGTCGCCGATGTCGCCCGGCTGGATCGTGACGCCTGTCTTCTCGCCGACCTTGACGCCGTCGAGGTAGAGCACGGCGGTGCCGTCCTGGAGCGTGTACGTGAGCGTCTTCCAGGCGCCGCGCGGCAGGGCGGGCCCGCCCGCCACGGTCTGCTCGGTGCTCCAGTTCCCGGACGCGATGGAGGTCCGGTAGTTGTTGCCCGTGGTGAAGAGGTAGCCGTTGCCGGTGCCCCCGCCGTCGGTGTTGCCCAGGCCCCAGATGAAGTACGGCGTCTCCTGCGCAGGGTCCAGCCAGACCTTCGTCGAGACGGTGATCGCGTCGAGGCCCGCCATCATGTTGTTCGGCAGCTTCACGTGACCGTTGGTCCCGCCCAGGTTCAGCGCGCCGTCGGCGAAGGTCGCGTCGCCGCTGACCGCGCCGTCGTACCCGTGGCCGGTGCTGTCCGTCGCGACGGCGCCGGAGGTCTCGTCGAGGTCGTACTGCGCGACCAGGCCGTTCTCGTCGGCGACGACGGGCGTGGGCTCCTCCGGGATCACTATGCCGTCGCGCAGCGCGGCGAGCTCGGCCGCGGTGACCGGGATGACCGTGCCGTGGCGCGGGCTGGCCGGCAGGTCGTAGTCCGCGGCCACCTGCCAGTCCGGGTTCTCCAGGTCGTCGGTGCCGAGGGGGATGTAGCCGCGGCCGCCGTACTCGTCGACGAACAGGTAGTACGGCGAGCCGGACGTGTCGCCCGGGTTGGCCTCGAAGACGGTAGGTCCTTCGACGGCGGACGTGCCGGCGTCGCGGCCGATGCAGGCGTCCATGAACTCCCAGGACGGGTTGCCCGGCAGGTCCACGGCGATCAGCGACGGGGACTTCTCCTGGATGATGTCCGAGCAGCCCGTGCCGCCGCCGCCCTCGTCCTTGGTGAAGCGGTAGTAGGTGTCGTTCTCCTTGATGACCGTCGAGTCGATCCGGGACTCGCCGCGGTCCTGCCAGATCTTGGCCTCGCTGAACGTGACGAAGTCACGCGTCGTGGCGTAGAGCATCCGGTTGTACGCGTTCCCGGTGTGGTTCGGGTCGTCCTCGGCGTACAGCTTCGAGGCCCAGAACACCACGTACTGCTGAAGCGACTCGTCCCAGTACGCCTCCGGCGCCCAGGTGTTGCCCGCCGTGTCGGGCGAGACCTTGATGTGCCGCTGCGCCGACCAGTTGATCAGGTCGGTCGACTCCCAGACCTCGAGGTACTTGCTGCCCTGTCGCTGCGAGCGGTCCCAGTCGCCGTTGCGGCCGATGGAGAGGTCCGTGGCGATCAGGTAGAAACGGTCGCCCTCGGGGGAACGGATCAGGAACGGGTCGCGCAGGCCCATCTCGCCCATGGTCGACTCGAGCGTCGGCTGCCCCCCGTTGAGCTCGTCCCACTTCAGGGCGTTGTTGCCCCGGCTCGCGGCGAAGTAGATCTTCTCGCCGGCTATCGAGTTGCCGGTGAAGTAGCTGAAGGCGTAGCCCTCGTACGGTGCGGCAGCCGGCTGCTCCCGCACGGTGAGCGGGATCTCGCGCGTGGCGGTGGTGTCGCCGACGGCGGCGGTCGCGGTCAGGGTCACCGTGGTGTCCCCTGCGCCGTGCGCCGGGCGGTCGACCACGCCGTCCGTGGCGACGACGTCCGGGTCGGACGACGCCCAGGTGACCGTTGCGTCGTGCAGGCCGGACGACGGCAGCGTGAGGTGCCCGCGCACGTCGTCGGCGTGCACGATGCTGAGCGCTGCGGCTGCGGCGTCGGCCTCGGCCTGGGCGGGCTCGGCGGCGCTCGCCGGCAGGAACGGGAGCAGGCTTCCGAGCAGTGCCGCGACGGCGCCGACGGCAACGGAGCGTAGGGGCAGAGGGGAACGACTGGTGCTTCTTTGCACGGTGACCTCGCGAGAATGTGAACGTTAACAGTCGCGCCATATATGACCATCGCCGGATCGCCGTGTCAAGCCTCCGGAAAAAACCTTGGCCCGCTCCGGAGGGCGGCTCGTAAGGTCGCTCCCGATGAACGCCATGACGATGAACGTGATGATCAGAGAGCGTTCCGCCCGCTAGCGGCGCGGAACGCACACTCACACCCAGCGCGTGCCCCGCGCCGCCGGCTCCCACCGGGCGGCGCATTCGTGCTGCCCGGAACTCGAGTACCGACGACTTCCGGAGCACACCATGTCGCGCAACCGTTCCTCACGTATCCCTGCCCGCAACCCTTCCCGGCCGGCCGCGGCCGAGCGTGGATGCCGGGCTGCTCGTGATCGACCGTCGTGCGGAGCCGCTGCTGCCCGTGCGCGAGCAGCGCGGCTACCAGCGATTCGCCGCGGCGGTGTTCAACGGACGCGGTCGCGGGCTGCACGAGATCCTCGCGCGGCAGGGCATCGCCCGGGACGACATCCGGCGGTGGGCGCGCGAGCACGGCGTCGGCCCGAACGCGCTCCCCCGTGAGCTGGACGCCCGGGCGTGGGCGGGGGCGTACCGCATGAGCGGGCGGTGAGCCGGTCGGCGGGTGGCGTGACCAGCCCCGATCCATCACAGCATGCCCAGTGGATCGTCATGTCGGTGCTGTCGAATGGTCCCCATGACACGGACCACCTCGTACCGCCCGCGCCATCGCTGGATCATCGCCGTCACCTCGGTGGTCGGCGGGTTGGCGGTGCTCGGGGTAGCCGGCGAGCTCGTCCTGCGCGGCATCATCGACGACCGGATCGCGAGCGCCGAGGCGGACCTGCCCGCTGGCGTCACCGTCACGCGGGACGACACCCCTGCGCTCTGGCAGGTCGCGACCGGTGAGGCCACCGTGTCGGTGCGGGTCTCCCCCGAGGCCCTCACCGAAACGGCGCGCACCGCCACCGACCTGCCGGAGCTTCAGGTCGCGTCGGAGGAAGGGGAGCTCGTCGCACGGCTACCGCTCTCCATCGCGGGCAGCGAGCAGACGGTCGACGTGCTCCTCTCCGTGGCCGCCGAGGGCGGCCAGGCGGTGCTCCGCGCGGACACGGTCCGGCTCGCCGGGCTCTCCATGCCCGTGGCCACGCTCGCGGAGCAGCTCGGCAACGCCCAGCTGGACCGGCTGGTCGAGGGCGTGGCGTTCCCGGAGGGTCAGGACCTGCAGCAGGTGAAGATCTCGTCGGTGCGTACCACCGACGACGGGCTGGAGCTCGGGGCCGAGGTAGCCATGTGGTGAGTCCCGGCGACGGGCCGGGCGCCCGTGCCAGACTGCCGATATGGGTCGACGGACATTGCTAGTGGTCATCGCCGTGCTCGGCGTCGTTCCCGTGCTCAGCGGGCTGCTCGGGATCGTGGGCGGGCCCGCTGCGCTGCCCGGCGGCCAGGCGGTGAACGCGACCGTCGACGGTGAGTACCGGTTCACCAACGTCTTCTGGCTCGCGGCGGGGCTGCTCATCTGGTGGAGCCTGCGCCGGCCTCAGGAGCGCGCTGCCGTGACGCGCGTGATCCTCGCGATCGCGTCGCTCGGCGCCATCGCGCGGCTCATCTCGGTGATGGTGACGGGCTGGCCGCACCCGGCGTTCATCGGGGCGCTCGTCCTGGAGCTGTTCGTCGTGCCGCTGGTGATCTGGTGGCACGTGCGGACGTTCCCCCGGCCGGCTGTGACCTCGGGCGCCGGGACGCCGTCGAGCACGAACGCCTGAAGCCGCAAGCAGAGTGCACGAACTCGGGCTGTGTTGCTGAGAGTAGACATCGTCAACGGAGAGCAACACGCTTCGCGGACTACATGCTTGCCCCGCGGAGCCTGTCGAATGAGCCGTCAACACCATGACTTCCGACGGCACCAGCTCGACTGGATGCGTGCCGAGACCGGCGTCAGCTGAGCACCAGGCTTGCGATCTTCCCGTCGCGCAGCTCGAACTTGAACGGACCGGTCCCGTTGAACCGGTTGCTCGTCACCATGATGTTCGCCGTGTACTCGCCGTGCGCGGACCCGGGCAGCACGGAGATCAGCTCGAACTGGCTCTGCATCCCGATGTTGTCGGTCTCGTTCCAGCTCCGGACGCCCTCGGGGCCGTGGAACTCACGCCCCCAGTCGTTCAGGTAGGCGTCGTCCGTGAAGGTGCCCACGAACCATTCGGTGTCGGCCGCGTTCGTGGCGTCGACGAACTCCTGGATGACGGGCGGGATGATGGCGGGCGTGTCGTTGACAGCCATACGAACCTCCAAGGCACTCGGTCTCCTCGACCCTAAGCACAATTCGTAGAATCGCCAGAGATGCCGCAGCTCGGCAGGTATCTCCGAACCCGCATAGGGCGAACGCTCCACGAACCCGCGCGACTCGTAGAGCCGGTGGGCCCCGTGCATGAAGCGGTTGCTGTCCAACCGGACCGTCGGCGCCCGCAGCTCGTCGCGGGAGAGCTCCAGGAGCCAGTCCAGCATCGCCGAGCCGACGTGGGCGCCGCGGTGCTCAGGGCGCACGAACATCCGCTTGATCTCGACGGCGCCGTCGTCCTGCACGCGCAGGGCCACGACGCCCACCGGTGCACCGTCAAGCTCCGCGAGCGCGATCACGCCGGACGGCCTGCGGAACCTGTCGAGCGCCGCGGGCGTGTGTCGCGCGTCGCCGCCCATCGCGAAGCCGTAGGTCTCCTCGAACGTCGCGAGCGCCCACGCCATGTACTCCGTCATGAGCTGGAGCACGACGGCGTCGTCGGTGGCGGACGCCTCACGGACCTGAGGCTGGATCTGGGGCTGGTTCACGCAGTTCCTTCCTGGTAGTCGCCGAACTCTAAACGTTTCACGGGGTGGTTTTCGCCCGCGCGGCGTCCGCACAGTGTTTCTGCAGAGCGGTTTCTGCACCGCGCCGTGGCGGGCTCCGCCAGGCGCACCCGCCCGAGCACCTGGAGGAACCATGTCCATCCGTGCGCACAAGCGCAGTCTCACGCTCGCCATCACCGCGGCGCTGGTCGCTCCGTTCGCCTTCGTGGCCGCGGTCACCGCGGACACCATCACAGCGGCGCCCGCGGCCGCACACGGTTCGGTGACCGACCCGCCCACGCGCAACTACGGGTGTCTCCAGCGCTGGGGCAGCGACCACCTGAACCCTGAGATGGCCAACATCGACCCGATGTGCTGGGGTGCCTGGCGGCACGACCCCAACGCCATGTGGAACTGGAACGGCCTCTACCGGGAGAACGTTGGCGGCAACCACGAGGCAGTCATCCCCAACGGGCAGCTCTGCTCGGGTGGCCGCACCCAGTCGCCCCGGTACGACTACATGGACACCCCCGGCGAATGGGTCGCCAAGGACGTCCCGCAGCAGTTCCACCTCACGCTGACCGACCAGGCCCGGCACGGCGCCGACTACCTGCGCATCTACGTCTCGGAGCCCGGGTTCGACCCGACGACGGAGGCGCTCGGCTGGGACGACGTCCAGCTGGTCAAGCAGACCGGCAGGTACCCGTCGCAGGGCACCTACGAGACCGACGTCGACCTGTCCGGGCGCAGCGGCCGGGCCGTCCTGTACACGATCTGGCAGGCCTCCCACCTCGACCAGCCGTACTACCTGTGCTCGGACATCAACATCGGCGGCGGTGCGGCCGCAGCCGTGGCTGAGGCCGAGCCCGAGTCGGCCGTCACGACAAAGGTCGCGACGACGGCGGCCGCCGCCTGTCGCCTCGGTCAGTTCGCCGCCTGACCGCGGCAGAGCAGGAGACAGCAGCACCTCTTGGGTCAGCAGTCGGCCTCGGTCCCTGAGCGGATCGGGGCCGACGTCACGCCTGGTGTACTTCGCGCCTCAGGACGCCGCCCCAGGAGCCCTCGGGCGACCCCAAACGCATAGGTGTGATCGATACCTGAGACAGATCTTGTCTCACAGTCCCTGCCCGCGTAATCTGCTCCAGGCGGGCCGATGGCTCGCTACGGAACACGCAGCCACGCGGCCGTCCGGCCGCCCACGCAGGGAGGACGTCTTGAGCACCGTGCGCTCCGCACTCCCCACCTCGGCCCTGCCGGCCGCTACGCACTCCATGTGCGTGTCCGACTGCTGCCCCCGAGGCTGTCTGTAGAGCGTCCGCTTCGCGCCCGACCACACCGGCTCAGCCGAGCGTGGCCCAGGCGCCGGCGCGATGCTCCGGTCCCACCCAAGCCCCAGACGCTCCACGCCAGTCCCGAGGCACGCATCCGCACGACCCGGGCGCCGACGTCGGACATGCACGACTCCAGCCAGGCCCGCCACACAGTGAAGGAAGAACACATGGCCCGCATCTATGACGACGCGACCAAGCTCATCGGCAACACCCCGCTCGTCAAGCTCAACCGCTTGACCGAGGGTCTCGAGGCGACGGTTCTCGCGAAGCTCGAGTTCTACAACCCGGCCAACTCCGTGAAGGACCGCATCGGCGTGTCCATCATCGACGCCGCAGAGGCGTCCGGTGAGCTCAAGGAGGGCGGCACGATCGTCGAGGGCACCTCTGGCAACACGGGCATCGCCCTGGCCTGGGTCGGCGCGGCCCGTGGTTACAAGGTGGTCCTGGCGATGCCGGAGACCATGTCCAAGGAGCGCCGCGCGCTGCTGCGCGCCTACGGCGCCGAGCTGGTGCTCACGCCGGGCGCCGAGGGCATGAAGGGCGCCGTCGCGGCGGCCGAGAAGATCGCCCAGGAGCGCCCGGGCGCCATCCTGGCCCGCCAGTTCGCCAACGAGGCCAACCCGAAGATCCACCGCGAGACCACGGCCGAGGAGATCTGGGCCGACACCGACGGGAACGTCGACATCCTGGTGGCCGGTATCGGCACGGGCGGCACCATCACGGGTGTCGGCCAGGTGCTCAAGGAGCGGAACCCCGACATCAAGATCGTCGCGGTCGAGCCCGAGGAGTCGCCCATCCTCAACGGCGGCGCCCCCGGCCCGCACAAGATCCAGGGCATCGGCGCCAACTTCGTGCCGGAGATCCTCGACACCAAGGTGTACGACGAGGTCATCGACATCAACCTCGCCACCGCCATCGACACCGCGCGCCGCTCGGCGCAGGAGGAGGGCCTGCTGGTCGGCACCTCCTCCGGTGCCGCCCTCTCCGCAGCTCTCCAGGTCGCGAAGCGCCCGGAGAACGCCGGCAAGACGATCGTCGTGATCGTCCCGGACTTCGGCGAGCGTTACCTCTCGACCCCGCTCTTCGAGGGTCTGGTCGACTGATGGCGCGGGCGCGCGGGCTGTTCCGGGTTCTCGCCGAGGACCTGGCCGCAGCGCGCGCCCACGACCCGGCCGCACGGTCGAACCTGGAGGTCGCGCTCGCCTATCCCGGCGTGCACGCCCTCTGGGCCTACCGTGCGGCGCACCGCATGTGGCGGGTGCCGTCCCTTCGCCTGCCCGCGCGGCTGCTCTCGCAGCTCGCGCGGGCGGCGACCGGGATCGAGATCCACCCCGGCGCCCGGCTGGGGCAGCGCCTCTTCATCGACCACGGCATGGGTGTGGTCATCGGCGAGACCACCGTGGTGGGCGACGACGTCATGCTCTATCACGGCGTCACCCTGGGCGGCCGGTCGCTCAACCGCGGCAAGCGCCACCCGACGCTCGGCGACCGCGTGACGGTCGGCGCGGGCGCGAAGGTGCTCGGCCCCGTGTGGGTGGGCGACGACGTGCAGATCGGCGCCAACGCCGTCGTCGTGAAGGACGTACCCCCCGGAGCCGTCGCCGTGGGCATCCCCGCGCGGATCCGGGTGCCGAACGCGCCGGTGGCGGAACGCCCCCGGCACGAGGACCCGTCGGAGCTCATCGAGTACACGATCTGACCGACGCCCGCCGGCTTCAGCGCAGGCGGTCCGCGTGCTGCTGCGCCAGCGCGGGCGGCGCCGTCGCGAGCCAGGCGTCGACCAGGGCTTCCCGGAGATCCGCCTCGTCGATGACGTCGAGCTGGATCAGCACCCCCGCGAAGCCGTCGAAGTGCGCGATCGTGAAGAACCCCGGCCGCTCCTCGGCCAGGATCGCCTCCTTCTCCCCCAGGTCCTCGACCCGCACGCCGAGGATCGGGCCCTCCGGCACCGGCTCGTCGCCGAACCGCTTGAGGTCGGCCTTGGTGAACGGGCGTTCCCAGGCGAACGCCTCGCGCCCGACGGACCAGGCACGGTGGCGCCAGCTCAGGCCCTCGGCGGTCTCGGGCAGCGCGAGGGCGAGCCGGGCGACGTCGTCGTAGGTGGCCACCGTTCCACGGTAGACCGTCAGTTCGACGAGCGCGCACACCACGGCACGCCTAGAGTTTTTCCATCTAGTCATCCAGACTGGGCATGCGAAACGAGCGCGACGAGGTGGATATAACAGCAATGCTCATGGAAACACATGAAGTGGTGGAGAGCGAAGATCTCGACTTCGGTAGGATCAGCGGTAGGATCAGGTCTATGGCCGAGAAGATGGGCAAGTACTCGATCACGATGCCGCGCAGCCTTGCCGAGGCCGCGCGGGAGGTCAGTGGCGACGCGGGCCTGTCTGCCTACATCGCGGGCGCGGTCGAAGCAAAGGTCCGACACGACAGGCTCGGCATGTTCCTCGCCGAGTACGAAGATCTGCATGGACCGATCAGCGAGGAACGCATCGCTGCGGCCGAAGCAGTGATCCGTCGCGCCGACGCAGAACAGGCTGAGCGCGCACGCACCAAAGCCGCACGTCAGCAAGGTGGTGCGGCATGACGCCGTCGAAGAAGCAGAAGCCGGGGCCACTGCCCGGCACGTTCGTCCTGGACAGCGAAGGGCTGTCGAAGGCGGTGGCTCATGACGACGCGGTGGTTGACCTTCTTGCCGCTGCGCATCGGCACGACATTCCTGTCGTCATCAGTTCGGCCACGCTCGTCGAGGCCATTCACCCGAAGATCAATCGCAGAGCCTTGGACTGGCGCCTGTCCATGTTGTCGGTCGAGCCGGTGACCGAACAGGTCGCTCTGGACGCGACCGAGCTCCTTGCCGACGCAGGCAAACACGGTCACAGTCACGCGATCGACGCCATGGTGTGCGCGACGGCAATCGCCTCACCCAAGCCGGTCCGCGTACTGACGTCCGACCCGGACGACATCACGGCCCTGGCGGGCGAACACGTCTCCGTCATCGCCGTCTGACCGACAGCGGCCTCGCCCGCGCCGACCACCCGGCGTGGGCGAGGCCACCTGTGTAGAGCGCGACCGCTCCGGCGCCGGGCAACCGGTAGGGTGTGGGCAATACCTGGGACGCGCCGTCCCAGGTAAGACGTTCCCACGACGAGGTGACCCCACATGCGCATCGGATTCCAGACCGGTTACTGGTCCCGCAAGCCCCCGAAGGGCATCCAACAGTTCATCGTGGCCGCCGACAGACTCGGCCTCGACTCGGTCTGGACGGCGGAGGCCTACGGCTCCGACGCCTTCTCGCCGCTGGCCTGGTGGGGCTCGCGCACCAAGAACGTGCGGCTGGGCACTGGCATCGCCCAGATCTCTGCCCGCACGCCGACGGCGACCGCCATGCAGGCGCTCACGATGGACCACCTGTCCAAGGGTCGGTTCGTGCTGGGCCTCGGTGCCTCCGGGCCGCAGGTCGTCGAGGGCTGGTACGGCCAGCCGTACAAGCGGCCGCTGGCCCGCACGCGCGAGTACGTCGACATCGTGCGGCAGGTGATGCGCCGCGAGGCGCCGGTGACCCACGACGGCTCCTTCTACCAGCTGCCGCTGTCCGCGGAGGCACCCGGAGCGATGGGGCTGGGCAAGGCCCTCAAGCCCACGGTGCACCCGTTCCGCCCCGAGATCCCCATCATCCTGGCCGCGCAGGGCCCCAAGAACGTGGCCCTCGCAGCCGAGATCGCCGACGGCTGGATGGCCGGCTTCTACGCGCCCCGCATGGACGACGAGTTCCGCGCGCTGCTCGCCGAGGGTTTCGACGCCCGCTCGGAGGAGCGTTCGGCGGCCGACGGGTTCGAGGTCGCGGCCACGGTCCCCGTCATCGTGCGGGACGACGTCGAGGCCGCCGCCGACGTCATCCGCCCCCACATCGCCCTGTACGCGGGCGGGATGGGCGCCAAGGACGCGAACTTCCACAAGCAGTCGCTCGACCGGCTCGGCTACAAGGAGCCGCTCGACAAGGTGCAGGAGCTGTACCTCGCCGGGCGCAAGGAGGAGGCGGCAGCCGCCGTCCCGACGCAGCTGGTCGAGGAGATCGCGCTGGTCGGCCCGATCGCCAAGATCCGGCGCGAGCTGCCGGCCTGGGAGAGCACCGCGATCACGACGATGCTCGTCCAGGGCGACCCTGCCTCCATGCTGGCGCTGCTGTCGGCGTCGCAGGACTCCTCGCTCGGCGGACGGGCACGCTCGACGACGTCCGCGCTGCTCTCGCGGGTGGCCCCGAAGAAGGTCTGACGGCGGTTAGGCCGGTAGGTCTCGACGGGCTCGACCAGCGGCGCCCCCGGTGGTCGAGCCCGTCGAGACCCCCGCGCTCAGTCGTCCTCCGGGAACCACACCGCGCGCCTCAGGTTCACGCGGCGCCCGTCGCGCGACAGCGGGCAGCCCTCCGCGCGCAGCGCGTCCAGGGCCTCGGTCAGGTACTGCTTCGGCGGGGACCCGACCGCGTTGACGACGCGCCACCAGGGCACGCCCCCGTCGTCCCCGTCATCGGACGGCGGTGCGGCGTCGCCGTCCGCGCCCTCGGGACCGTCGTCGTCCGGGACGAGGTGCGCGTACCGGTCCCCCGACCCGGCCATGACGCTCCCCACCTGACGCGGCCCGCCGCGGCCGAGCTCCTCGCCGACGATCTCGGCGATCAGCCCGTACGTCATCGCGCGGCCCGAGGGGATGCGCCGGACGACGTCGAGCACCGCGGCGGCATACTCCTCGACGTCGGTGAGCTGGGTTCCGGGCGGCGAGTCGGTCACGCATGCGATCGTAGACGCGGACACCGACAGCCACTGTGACGTCACGGAGACAGGCAGTTTTCCACTTGCCCGCTGGTGGCACGATCGACGCATGGCACTTCCTCAGATCGCCCTGCCCGACGGCTATCGCTGGCGCACGCTGACCAAGGACGACCAGCGGCTCGTGACCGAGCTGGACACGTGGGCTTTCCCGTCAGGCCTCGCCCACGACGACATCGACGCCACCCCGTCACCGCTGACCTGGGAACGTGCGATAGCGATCGAGGCCGAGGGCTTCGACGGCCTGGTGGCGCTGCACGCGTCCTACCCGTTCCGGCAGTTTCCCGTGCCCGGCGCCGAGCTGCCGACCGCCGGCTTGACCTGGGTGGGCGTCCATCCGCAGCACCGCCGGCGCGGCCTGCTGACCGCGATGATCGACCTGCACCTGGCACGCTCCGCCGAGCGCGGCGAGGCGCTCAGCGCACTGTTCGCCGCCGAGGCGCCGATCTACGGCCGGTTCGGCTACGGCAGCGCGGCCGACGACCTCCGCCTGGAGATCCCCCGTGGCGCCGCCCTGCGCGACGTGCCGGGCTCGGAGCGGCACACGATCCGGCTCGAGGTCGCCACGCGCGAGAAGCACGGCGAGCTGGTCGACCGCCTGCACCGCGCGGTCGGCGCCGCCCCGACGGGCCTACCGGGGATCAACCGGCCCGGTTGGGTGACCCGCGAGACCGAGGAGCTGCAGGCCATCCTCTGGGACGACTCCCCGATCCACCGCGAGGGGCGGGAGTCCCGACGCATCATGGTCGTCGAGCTCGACGGCGAACCGCGCGGCTACGTCACGTTCCGCCGCACCATGAACTGGGAGCTCAGCGGACCGCGCGGGCGGGTCCACGCCGGCGAGGTCGTCGCGCTCGACGCCGCCGCGGCCCGGGCCCTGTGGGGCGCGCTGCTCGATCTCGATCTCACGAACGAGGTCACGCCGTTCGTCCTGCCCGTGGACGACGTCATCACGCACCTCCTGGTGGACCTCCGCGCCGCCGTCCCGCGTACGCCGGACAACGTCTGGGTCCGGCTCGTCGACGTCGCCGGCGCGCTCGCCGGACGCCGGTACGCGGCCGACGTCGACGTCACGCTCGCCGTGACCGACGCGCGGCTGCCCGCCAACGCGGGCGTCTACCGGCTGCGGGCCAAGGCGTTCGGCGAGGTGTCGGTGGAGCGGGTCGACCCGGAGTTCGAGGCGCCCGAGCTCTCGCTCGACGTGCGCGAGCTGGGCGCCGCCTATCTCGGCGGCAGGACGCTCGCAGCGCTGGCGGCCGCCGGACTCGTCGCCGTCCACCCGCGTCCCGGGCAGCCGGCGAACGCGCTGGCCCGGGCGAGCGCTGCCTTCGGCTGGCCGATCGCGCCCGGATCGTCCTGGGTCTTCTGACCCGACCCGCCAGCGGCGTTGCGGTGCCGGATCAGGTCTGGCAGGTGGGGCACCAGAACAGGTTGCGGCCGGCCAGCTCCTTGATCAGCACGGGCGTCCCGCAGATCCGGCACGGCAGTCCGGCCCGGTGGTAGACGTAGAACGCCTGGTCCGACGGCACGGCGCCGGGATCCCCGTCAGCGTTCTGCCGGGTACGACCCCGCCTCGCCGGAGGCTGGTGCTCTGCCGGGAGAGTCCCGCCGAGCTCCCGGTGCTCCGGGCGTGTGGTGACGATCGCTCCCCGCTCCACGCCCTCGCGCATGAGGTCCACGAGGTCGTCCCAGATCGCGCGGACGACCATGGTGGGCACGTCGCGGCCAGGTCGTAACGGGTCCACGCCCATCCGGTACAGCACCTCGGCGCGGTAGATGTTCCCCGCTCCGGAGATGACCGACTGGTCCATGAGCAGCTGCGCGATGGTGACCTTCGACCGGCCGACCGCGGCGACGAAGGCATCGACGTCGGCGTCGTCCCGGATCGGGTCGGGGCCGAGGCGCACCTGGACCGCCGTCTTCTCCTCGGTGGTGATCACCTCGCAGGCAGTGGGGCCGTTGAGGTCGGCGACGGCGTGGTCGCCGAGCAGGCGCACACGGACCTGCCCGCGCGGCTCCGGCGGGAGCCATTCGTCGTCGCCGGCCGAGCCCTGACTCCCGGCAGGCCCGCCGACCGGCAGCGGCGTCTCGCGTTCGCCGATCCGCTTGCGCGGCGCGCCGATCGCGTGCGCCACCTCGGGTGCGTCCGGGGATCCCGCGAACGTCCACGCGCCGTACAGCCCGAGGTGCACACGGAGCCAGAGGAGGTCAGGCCCCGCGGCCGCTCCCGTGTCCTGATCGACTGACACGCCGGCGGGCACGAACCCCAGGAACAGCTGCTTGCCCCACGCCTCGCTCGCCACCAGACGCCGCCCCGAGAGCATGGCGGCGCCGTCGGCGAACCGCCCCTGCGGACTGCTCAGCCGCAGGACCTGCCCGCCGTAGAGCGATCCGAACGTCCGCGCGAGGCGGTGGACGACGTTCCCCTCAGGCACGCTTTGCTTCGTAGTCGGCGAGCTGGTCGATGCGGCGCTGGTGCCGCTCGTCGCCGCTGAACGGCTCGGCCACGAAGGCCTCGACGAACGACGTCGCCTCCTCCACGGAGTGCATCCGGCCGCCCACGGCGATCACGTTGGCGTCGTTGTGCTGACGGCCCAGCTTGGCGGTCTCGAGCGACCACGCGAGGACGGCGCGGACGCCGGTCACCTTGTTCGCGGCGATCTGCTCCCCGTTGCCCGAGCCGCCGATCACTATGCCGAGCGAGCCCGGCTCGGCGACGACGGCCTCGCCGGCGGAGATGCAGAAGGCCGGGTAGTCGTCCAGGGGGTCGATCTCATGGGCCCCGTGGTCGATCACCTCGTGCCCGGCGGTGGTGAGGTGCTGCACCAGGTGCTGCTTGAGGTCGTACCCGGCGTGGTCGGCGGCGATGTGCAGGCGCATGGGCCCCATTCTTCCCCATCTCCGAGGTCGGGCGCGCAGCACGAGAATCCGGGCACGAAGGTTGCGTACGCTGGCGCAATGACCACCGACGCCACGGGTCTCACGTCGGGCATCGACCTCGACGCGCTCGACCCCGCAACCCGACCGCAGGACGATCTGTACCGCCACGTCAACGGGCGGTGGATCGACAGTCACGAGATCCCCGCCGACCGTGCCATGGACGGCGCGTTCCGAGACCTCTACGACAAGGCAGAGGTGCACGTCCGGGAGATCATCCAGGACGCGCCGACCGGTTCGAAGATCGGCGACCTGTACCAGAGCTTCATGGACACGGAGCGCATCACCGGCCTCGGCACGGCTCCCCTGGACGAGGACTTCGCGCTCATCCGCGACGCCGGTGACATGGCGGCCCTGACCCACGCGCTGGGCACGCTGCAGCGCACGGGCGGCACGGCCGGCGTCCGCTTCTGGGTGGACAACGACGCGACCGACCCGGAGAAGTACGTCGTGTACCTGCGGCAGTCCGGCCTCGGCCTGCCCGACGAGGCGTACTACCGCGAGGAGCAGTACGCCCCGATCCGCAAGAAGTACCTGCCGCACGTGGCCAGGATGCTGCGCTTCGCCGGCGTCCACGAGACGTGGGGCATCTCCGCCGACGACGCCGCCAGCCGCGTCTTCGACCTCGAGAAGCGGCTCGCCGCCCACCACTGGGACGTGGTGCGCGACCGCGACGCCACCCTCACGTACAACCCGATGGCACTGGCCGACCTGGTCGAGTCGGCGCCCGGTTTCGACTGGGCGGCCTGGGCCGAGGCGCTCGGCGTCCCCGCCGGCGCGTTCGACGACGTGGTGGTGCGCGAGCCCGACTTCGCGACGGGCTTCGCCGCGCTGTGGCGCGAGCTGTCGGTGCTGGACTGGCAGCTCTGGATGACGTACCACGTGGTCAGCGCCCGGGCGCCGTACCTGACCGACGAGATCGTCGAGGCCAACTTCGACTTCTACGGCCGCACCCTCACGGGTGCGCAGGAGGTCCGCGACCGCTGGAAGCGCGGCGTGGCCCTCGTGGAGGGCGCGCTCGGCGAGGTGGTGGGCGCCGAGTACGTGGCGCGGCACTTCCCGCCGTCGAACAAGGCCAAGATGGACCGGCTCGTGGACGCCCTCGTGGCGGCCTACCGCGAGTCCATCGAGGGTCTCGAATGGATGACCGAAGAGACCAAGGCCAAGGCCCTGACCAAGCTGGAGAAGTTCACGCCCAAGGTCGGGTACCCGGTGAAGTGGCGCGACTACTCAGGGCTCGAGGTGGACGCGGCCGACCTGGTGGGCAACGTGCGCCGGTCCAACGCGTTCGACCAGGACTACGAGCTCGCGAAGATCGGCAAGCCGCTGGACCGCGACGAGTGGTTCATGACGCCACAGACGGTCAACGCGTACTACAACCCGGGCATGAACGAGATCGTCTTCCCCGCGGCGATCCTGCAGCCCCCGTTCTTCGACCCCGAGGCGGACGACGCAGTGAACTTCGGCGGGATCGGCGGCGTCATCGGGCACGAGATCGGCCACGGCTTCGACGACCAGGGCTCCAAGTACGACGGCGACGGCCGCCTCGAGGACTGGTGGACCGACGCCGACCGTACCGAGTTCGAGAAGCGCACGAGCGCGCTGATCGCGCAGTACGACGAGTTCCGCCCGGCGCAGCTCGAGGCGTCCGCAGCCGTCGCGGGTGACGAGGGCGAGGGCGAAGGCGAGGCCGACGGTGAGAAGGCCGAGGACGCACACGTCAACGGCAGCCTCACGATCGGCGAGAACATCGGCGACCTGGGCGGGCTGTCGATCGCGATCAAGGCGTACCGGATCGCGCTCGGCAAGCCCCTGGAGGAGGCGCCGGTCGTGGACGGCCTGACCGCCCTGGAGCGGATCTTCCTCGGCTGGGCGCAGGTGTGGCAGTCCAAGGGCCGTGACGAGGAGGTGCTCCGCCGTCTCGCGACGGACCCGCACTCCCCCAACGAGTTCCGCTGCAACGGCGTGGTGCGCAACGTGGACGAGTTCTACGCGACGTACGACGTCAAGCCGGGCGACGCCCTGTACCTCCCGGAGGAGGAGCG
The DNA here is from genome assembly GCF_040639635.1 of Promicromonospora sp. NPDC023805. NCBI lineage: Bacteria > Bacillati > Actinomycetota > Actinomycetes > Micrococcales > Promicromonosporaceae > Promicromonospora > Promicromonospora sp. NPDC023805. The sequence continues at coordinate 199,853 of NZ_JBFAAH010000008.1, forward strand.
CGTCCGCATCTGGTGACCCAGTCGCCGAAGTAGAGCGCCTGTCCGAGTCTCCCCGAGGTAGCCCGGGGACCGTGATGGCGGGGAGGTCGTCGTCGAGCGTCGCCACGCCGTCGGGGATCTCCCCGCCGTCCACGCCGGTCGGGCCGGACGCCGTCGTGCCCTGG